>JAEZQX010000046.1 GCA_023441105.1 Pseudomonadota bacterium
GGCCCACGGCACTAGCTGTCCATAGTCGCCCTGGGCAAGCGCCTAGCTGCGCGCCACCGGCCGCACCGGATCCGCCACCCATTCGCTCCACGAACCGGGGTAAAGCCGGGTGCCGGCCAGTCCCGCATGCTCCATCGCCAGCAGGTTGTGGCAGGCGGTGACCCCGGAGCCGCACTGGTGCACCACGCTGGCTGCGTCTCGTCCCGCGAGCAGGGCCAGGTATTCGTCGCGCAGTACCTCGGCGGGCTTGAAGCGGCCGTCGGGTCGCAGGTTGCTGCCGTAGAAGCGATTGACGGCGCCGGGGATATGGCCGGCCACCGGGTCGAGCGGCTCGACGGTGCCTGCATATCGCTCGGGGGCGCGCGCATCGACCACGAACATGCGTGGTGATTCGAGCATCGTTACCACCTGGTCGGCGTCTACCAGCGATACCAGCGGCGGCCGGTCCGCGCTCAGGCTGCCGGCGCGCGGGGGCAGGGGAGTTGCTGCGCCGGTGACCGGGTAGCCGGCAGCGCGCCAGGCGCGGAGGTCGCCGTCCAGCACCGCCACCGCCTGATGGCCGAGCCAGCGGGCGAGGCACCATAGCCGCACTGCCATGGCGCCACCGTGGGCGTCGTAGGCGACCAGCTGCCGGCCATCGTCGAGACCCAGCTGCTCGAGCCGGTTGCGCAGCGTCTCGCGATCCGGCAGCGGATGGCGGCCGTTGCGGCCGTTCTTCGGTCCGGAAAGGTCGGTCTCCAGCGACAGGAAGAACGCCGACGGGATGTGGCCGTCGTCGTAGCCGCGCCGGCCGGCCGCGACGTCCATGAGGTCGTGCCGGCAGTCGACCACCACGCAGCGGTCGATCGCGCCCGCAAGCTCCTCAACCGAAACGAGGGTTGTCCAGGTCATCGTCACCCAGCTCCCGGCGCAGGAATTCGTGGAAGTGCTGCATGCCGTCCTCCATCGGGCTCTGGTAGGGGCCGGTCTGGCTCAGGCCGCGCTCCATCAGTGCCTTGCGGCCGGCATCCATGCGCATGGCGATCTCGTCGTCCTCGATGGCGGTCTCGAGGTAGGCCGCGCGCTCGGCTTCCGCCAGCTCGCGCTCGAACCACACCACCTCCTCGGGATAGTAGAACTCGACGATGTTGGTGGTGTGCCCGGGGCCGCGCGGCACCAGCGACGACACGACCAGCACGTTGGGATACCACTCCACCATCAGGTTGGGGTAGTAGGTCAGCCAGATCGCACCGTACTTGGGCAGGCGGCCGTTGTTGAAGCGCAGGATCTGCTCATGCCACTTCCGGTAGACCGGCGTGCCGGGCTGCTTGAGGTCCTTGTGCAGCCCGACGGTCTGCACCGAATGCCAGTCGCCGAACTCCCACTTGAGATCGTCGCAGCTGACGAACTTGCCGAGACCCGGATGGAACGGCTCGACGTGATAGTCCTCGAGGAACACCTCGATGAAGGTCTTCCAGTTGTAGTCGCACTCGTGGATGTGGACGTGATCCAGGCGGTAGCCGGTGAAGTCGATGTCCGCGCGGCAACCGACCTGCCGCAGGTCCTCGGCGACATTCCGCGGTCCCTCGAACAGCAGGCCCTGCCAGTTCTGCAACCGGTTGGAGCCGAGGTTGAGGCAGGGTTGCTCGGCGAAGCGCGGGGCGCCGAGCAGTTCGCCCTTGAGGTTGTAGGTCCAGCGATGCAGCGGACAGACGATGCTTTCGGTATTGCCGCGGCCGTTGAGCATGATGGCCTGGCGATGGCGGCAGACGTTCGACAGGATCTCGACCGTGCCGTGGCCCGTCGCCTGGCCGGCCGCCTTTCCCGACCCGTCCCCGGGACGGCGTACCAGGATGCGCCCTTCGCCTTCGGCCGGCAGGGCATAGTAGTCCCCGATCTCCGGGACCATCAGTTCATGGCCGCGGTATCCGTGTCCCGCCTGGAAGAGTTTCTGCAGCTCCAGGTCGTGAAGCTGCGGGCTGAAATAGGCGGTCACCGGCAATTGCGTAGCCGGTCGCCTGATGTGCGCCTCGCGCCCAATGTCCGACATGGACCCGGGTCCCTCCGAAGTAAGTGGCAACCTGCCCCGAAAAGTCGAGGGGGGATGGTACCCTCAAACGCAAGACCCCCCAATCAGTACAGCATCGCCGAAGTTGGGGGCAGGATGAGGGCCTGAACGTGCTCGGGTCGAGTCGTGTAGAATCCCCATCATACAACCATCCAAGCCCCCTCGAGGATGACCAGATCCAGATCCCCAGGCGCGGGAACCGAGGACGCACTCAATTCCGGCCTCTTCGACGCACCGGATGCCGCAGCCGATACCGATCCCTGCGGCGATGCTGCTGCCGGTCCGGCCCCCGCTTCGTTCGAGCTTGCCATGGCCGAGCTCGAATCGCTGGTCGAGCGCATGGAGGGCGGGCGACTGCCGCTCGAGGAGTCCCTTGCCGCATACCAGCGCGGCGTCGTGCTGGTCAAGTATTGCCGCGAAGCGCTCGGGCAGGTCGCGCAACGGGTGCGCATCCTCGAAGCCGACCTGCTGCAACCGTTCGATGTCGCCGCGGACGATCGCGATGCCTGAGGCCGAGTCGCGGGTTGGCGCGCACGCCGTCGACGGCAACGATCTCCCCGCCTGGATGTCACGCCAGGGCGAGCATGCCGAGCGTGCGCTCGACGCCGCCTTGCCGGCGCTGGCGCAGGCGGTGGACGGACTCGGCGAGGGCGGGCTGTTCGAAGCGATGCGCTATGCCGTGCTCGGCGGTGGCAAGCGGGTCCGGCCGCTGCTGGTGTACGCTGCCGGCGAGGTGTCCGGCGCCGCGCCGGAGGTGCTCGATGGCGCCGCCTGCGCGGTCGAGCTGATCCATGCATATTCGCTCGTGCATGACGACATGCCGTGCATGGACGACGACGAGCTGCGCCGCGGCAAGCCGACGGTGCACAGGAAGTACGGCGAGGCGATGGCCATGCTGGTCGGCGATGCACTGCAGGCGCTCGCCTTCGAGGCGCTGGTGAAGCCGTTGCGCGGCGCCGGTGCGAGCGTCGCGAACCGCGTTCCGGCGGCGGAGATGGTCGCGGTGCTTGCCGCCGCCGCCGGTGCCGGCGGCATGGCTGGCGGCCAGGCACTCGATCTCGGCGCAGTCGGCAAGCGCCTGTCGCGGCGCCAGCTCGAGGCGATGCACCAGTTGAAGACGGGAGCAATGCTTGCTGCCTCCGTCCGCCTGGGCCTGCTGGCCGGCGGCGTCCCGCCGCCGCAGACGGCCGAGGCGGCAGCCGCGTATGCCGAGGCGGTGGGTCTCGCCTTCCAGGTGGTGGACGACATCCTCGACGTGACTGCCGATTCCGGGACGCTCGGCAAGACTGCCGGCAAGGACATGGCCCAGGACAAGCCGACCTACGTCTCGATACTCGGGCTGGCCGAATCGCAGGCGCTGGCCGGTGAGCTCGGGCGGCGCGCGCGTCGTGCGCTCGAGCCGCTGGGCGCATCCGCCGCCCGCCTGGCGCAGCTGGCGGACTTCGTCGTCGACCGCGTCAACTGACCGCTGCAGGCAGCACCGCAAGACAACCGGACGCCGCTCCCCATCGCGGCGTCAATCTGTAGGCCCTGAAATGACAATGGCTCCTTCCGCATTGCTCGAGACCATCAACAACCCGGCCGACCTGCGCCAGCTCGACCGCTCCGCCCTCAAGAAGCTGTCCGACGAATTGCGCAGCTTCGTCCTCGAGGCGGTGTCGCGTACCGGCGGACACCTGTCGTCCAACCTCGGCACCGTCGAGTTGACGATCGCGCTGCACTACGTGTTCAACACGCCGTACGACCGGCTGGTGTGGGACGTCGGGCACCAGTCCTATCCGCACAAGATCCTCACCGGCCGGCGCGGACAGATGGAGAAGCTGCGCCAGTACCAGGGCATCTCCGGTTTCCCGAGGCGCAGCGAGAGCGAGTACGACACGTTCGGCACGGCGCACTCGTCGACGTCGATCTCCGCAGCGCTCGGCATGGCGGTCGCCTCGCGCAACCTCGGCGAGGGCAAGGGTCCGAACCGTCGCCGTCATGTGGCGGTCATCGGCGACGGCGCGATGAGCGCCGGCATGGCCTTCGAGGCACTGAACAATGCCGGCGTGACGCCCGACATCGATCTGCTGGTGATCCTCAACGACAACGACATGTCGATCTCGCCGGCGGTCGGCGCCATGAACCGCTACCTGGCGCGCGTGTTGTCGGCACGGCCGGTGATGAAGGCGAGGGACGTGGCGCGGCACATGCTGTCGGTCATGCCGCCGGTCTACGAGCTGGCGCGGCGACTCGAAGGCCATGCCAAGGGCATGATGGTGCCGGCCACCTTCTTCGAGGAGCTGGGCTTCACCTACTTCGGTCCCATCGACGGGCACGATCTCGATTCGCTGCTGCCGACGCTGCAGAACCTGCGCCAGATGTCGGGGCCGATCTTCCTGCACGTCATCACCCGCAAAGGCCAGGGCTACAAGCTTGCCGAGGCGGATCCGGTGCTCTACCACGGCCCGGGCAAGTTCGATCCCGCCGAAGGCATCAAGACCGCGTCCTCGTCCGGCAAGCCGAGCTACACCCGCATCTTCTCCGACTGGATCTGCGACATGGGGGCGCTCGAGCCGCGGCTGGTCGCCATCACCCCGGCGATGCGTGAAGGGTCCGGGCTGGTGGAATTCGAGAAGCGCTTCCCGGACCGCTATTTCGATGTCGGCATCGCCGAACAGCATGCAGTGACCTTCGCCGCCGGCCTCGCCTGCGAAGGCATGAAGCCGGTGGTGGCCATCTATTCCACCTTCCTGCAGCGCGCCTACGACCAGCTGATCCACGACGTGGCGCTGCAGAGCCTCCCGGTGGTCTTCGCGCTGGACCGTTCCGGCCTGGTCGGCGCCGACGGCGCCACCCACGCCGGCGCCTACGACTACGCCTACCTGCGCTGCATCCCGAACATGATCGTGATGGCGCCGTCCGACGAGGATGAGTGCCGGCAGATGCTGTTCACCGCCACCCAATGCAACGCGCCGGCGGCGGTACGCTATCCGCGCGGCACCGGCCCGGGTGTCGAAGTGCGCAAGGACCTGGTTGCCCTGCCGCTCGGCAAGGCGGAAGTGAAGCTGCCAGGCAAGCGGATCGCGGTGCTGGCGTTCGGCTCGATGGTTGCGCCGGCAGTGGCGGCCGGCCAGGCGCTCAACGCCACCGTGGTCAACATGCGCTTCGTGAAACCGGTCGACGGCGCGCTGCTCGAGGAGCTGGCGGCGACCCATGAAGCCTTCGTCACCGTGGAAGAGCATGTGGTGATGGGCGGCGCCGGCTCGGCCTGCGCGGAAGCGCTGGCGCAGGCCGGCATCGCCAAGCCGATCCTGCACCTGGGGCTGCCCGACCGCTTCATCGATCACGGCGACCACGCGCTGCTGTTGAAGCTCGAAGGACTGGACGCCCGCGGCATCGAAGCCGCGATCCGTGCCCGCTTCGGCGACCTGCTCTCCGCGGATTCGCGCACCCGGTTGGTGGCCAGTCGCTGACCGGCGGGGCCGCGCGGCCGGGGACGAGGCGAGCGGGCCAAAAAGAAACCGCCCCGGTTCATCGCAGAGCGCTGAGCCGGGGCGAAAGAGAGGAGACTAGGAGACTGAGCGGTGCGGTGCAGAAGCGCCAGGCTGGCGTGCATCGCGACCGCAGGGACATTTTGCGCGCATTTGGCGCCGTGGCAATAGCCCGCTTGTCAGGTGCGGCCCAACCTCCAGGCTATCGACCGGCGCCTGGTAATCCAAGGGAGTTACCAGGCCGCCCGCCGGGCCGGGCGAACCGGCCGGTCAGGGGGCGGCGGGGCCCTTGCCGGCTGCCGGTGGGCTAGCGGAGGACGCCGTGCGGGGCGCAGCCGCCGCCGCCGGGTTTGCCGTCGGAAACGCCACGGTGGCGTACCGGCGCAACAAATCCCGCGTGGCCCAGGCGCCTTCGCTGGTCCAGCGACCGCTGGCAAGGGAATCCTGCAGCGCCTGCGTCGAGAGGCATTGCACGGCGGCGGTTTCGCCGTCCACTGGCTTCGGGATGAAGTCGAGCGGTACCTTCAGGTCGTACAGCATTGCCCGCTCGCGGTGGAAGACCGGATCGCCTCCGTCGAGGGCGCCGGCCGACGAGTCGATCACGCCCACCGGCACCGCCCGCCGAGCCAGGTTGCGCGGTATGCCTGCTTCTTCCTGGCATTCGCGCACCAGCGTCTCGAGCGGCGTGTCGCCGCCCTGGATGCCGCCGCCGACCAGCGAATCCAGCTTGTCGGGATCGACTGCCTTGGACGCGGCGCGTAGCGCGACCCAGACCCCGAGGCGCTTGTCCTGGAACGAGAAGACGTTCACCTGGACGGTGCGCAGCATCAGGCCCAGCGGGCGCAGCAGCGCGCGTTCCAGCTCGAGCAGCGGCGTCGCCTCGTTGGCGCCGTAGATCTGCACGCATTCGCCGCGCCAGCCGGGCAGCAGCGCCTGGCTCTTCAGCGACAGCGCCCATTCCGCGAACCAGCGGTTGAGGATGTCGGCCGGCACGAGGCCGGACTCGCTGCGCCGGTCGCCGCCGCGGATCCGCACCACCGGCAGGTCGCTGCCGGCGTCGTCCTGCAGCTTGAAGAGGCGGCTGTCGAGGCGCGGCAGCCAGGCGGGGCTCACGGCCCCGATCAGCTCGTTGCGAAACCACAGCGGCGCGAAGCCGGCGACCGGCGCCTGCAGGGCGGAGCCAAGGAGGGTGGTGGCGGGGACGATGCTGGCCGGTGCGATCATGAATGGGTCCCGGCCGGGCGCTCAGTCCCGGAAGTTCTCGAAGGCCAGCGGCAGGTCGGCGACTTCCTTCCTGATCAGCGCGATCGCGTCCTGCAGCTCGTCGCGCTTGCCGCCGCTCACGCGTACCGCATCGCCCTGGATCGAGCCGCTCACCTTGAGCTTGGCGTCCTTCAGCAGCTTCACCACCTTCTTGGCCGCGTCCTGCGGCACGCCGTGGCGCACCGTGATCAGCTGCTTGACCTTGTCGCCGGAGATCTTCTCGATCTTGCCGTTGTCGAGGAAACGGACGTCCACGTTGCGCTTGGCGAGCTTCGCCAGCAGGACGTCGCGCACCTGCGAGAGCTTGAAGTCGTCGTCGGCATACGCGGTCATCGCCTTGTCGTTCAGTTCGATCCTCGCATCCGATCCCTTGAAATCGAAGCGGTTGCCGATTTCCTTGTTGGCCTGGTCGAGCGCATTGCGGATCTCGACCATGTTGGCCTCCAAGACGACGTCGAATGATGGCATCCCGAATCCTCCTGTCAATGACCGGCGGCTGCCGGCTTCCTCAGGCTGCGCGGCGCTTGCGGGCAGCCGGCTTGCGGGCTCCCTTGCCCGCCTCGACCTTGGCGGCAATGCGCATGCGCAGCGCATTGAGCTTGATGAAGCCGCCGGCATCGGCCTGGTTGTAGGCCCCGGCGTCGTCCTCGAAGGTCACGATGCGGCTGTCGAACAGCGACTGCTCCGACCTGCGGCCGGTGACGATGACGTTGCCCTTGTAGAGCTTGAGCTCGACCTTGCCGCTGACGTTCTGCTGCGTGTAGTCGATCAGGTGCTGCAGCGTGCGGCGCTCCGGCGACCACCAGTACCCGTTGTAGATCAGGCTGGCATAGCGCGGCATCAGGTCGTCCTTGAGGTGTGCCACCTCGCGGTCGAGCGTGATCGATTCGATGGCCCGGTGGGCGCGCAGCAGGATGCTGCCGCCGGGCGTCTCGTAGCAGCCGCGTGACTTCATGCCGACATAGCGGTTCTCGACCAGGTCGAGCCGACCGACGCCATGCTTGCCGCCCAGTCGATTCAGCTCGCCCAGCAACTCGTGCGCCGCCATCCGCTTGCCGTTGATCGCCACCAGGTCGCCGCGCTCGAACTCGAGCTCCACCGACTCCGGCTTGTTGGGCGCCTTCTCGGGCGACACCGTCAGGCGCCACATGCCTTTTTCCGGCGGCGCCGCCGCCGGATCCTCCAGCACCCCGCCTTCGTAGGAGATGTGCAGCAGGTTGGCGTCCATCGAGAACGGCGCCTCGCCCTTGCGCTTCTTGAAGTCGACCGGGATGCCGTGCTGGTCGGCGTAGGCGAGCAGCCGTTCGCGCGAGACCAGGTCCCATTCGCGCCAGGGCGCGATCACCTTGACCTCGGGCATCAGCGCATAGGCCCCGAGCTCGAAGCGCACCTGGTCGTTGCCCTTGCCGGTGGCGCCGTGGGAGATGGCGTCCGCCTTCTCCAGGCGGGCGATTTCCACCAGCCGCTTGGCGATCAGCGGGCGCGCGATCGAGGTGCCCAGCAGGTATTCGCCCTCGTAGACCGTATTGGCCCGGAACATGGGGAAGACGAAGTCGCGCACGAACTCCTCGCGCAGGTCGTCGATATAGATGCTCTTGACGCCGCCGGCACGCGCCTTGGCCCGGGCCGGCTCGACTTCCTCTCCCTGGCCGATGTCGGCGGTAAAGGTCACCACCTCGCACTGGTACACATCCTGCAGCCACTTCAGGATGACCGACGTGTCCAGCCCGCCCGAGTAGGCGAGGACCACTTTCTTGACGTCTGACATGAAATCCTCCGAGGCCGCTATTGTGCCAGCATCGCGCGCGCCGACCCCCGTCGATGCGCCGCGAACGCGCCCCGGAACGGCGCCGCGTGCCGGTTGCGCTTCCAACCCGCGGGTCGGCGGCGACGGGACGTGCCGCGCCCGCCCGCAGGTGCGACAATGGGTCGTCCTGGCGCGTGCCATCGGCGCACCCGGGCGGATCAGGAAACCCGAGAGAGAACGAGACGTATGTCCCCAGCCCTTGCCGGCGGCGAACGAACGCCGCAGACCGACCCCCGAACCGGCGGTCAACTGCTCGTCGACCAGCTGCTGGTCCACGGTGTCACCCACGCCTTCTGCGTGCCCGGCGAAAGCTACCTGCCGGTGCTCGACGCGCTGCACGATGTCCAGGACCGCCTTGCCCTGACGGTGTGCCGGCAGGAGGGCGGGGCGGCCAACATGGCCGAGGCCTGGGGCAAGCTCGGCGGGGGCCCCGGGATCTGCTTCGTCACCCGGGGCCCGGGTGCGACCAACGCGGCCATCGGGGTCCACACCGCGCAGCAGGACAGCACGCCGATGATCCTCTTCGTCGGCCAGGTCGGCAGCGACTTCGTCGAGCGCGAGGCGTTCCAGGAGATCGACTACCGGCGGATGTTCGGCGGCATCGCCAAGTGGGTGGCCAGCCTCGACCGGGTGGACCGCATTCCGGAGCTGGTGTCGCAGGCCTTCCATGTCGCCACTTCGGGGCGGCCGGGGCCGGTGGTGCTGGCGCTGCCGGAGGATGTGCTGGCCGAGGTTGCCACCGTGCCGGACGCCGCGCCGTTTGCGCCGACGCAGGCTTGCGCCGGGACGGCGCAGCTGCGGCAGATGCACGCCATGGTGCAGGCCGCACGCCAGCCGTTGCTGTTGCTGGGCGGCTCCGCCTGGAGCGAGACCGCCCGCCAGGCGGTGCGCCGCTATGCCCATCGTCACGATGTCCCGGTGGCTTGCGCCTGGCGCTTCCAGGATGCGTTCGACAACGGCGATTCGTACTACGTCGGCGAGGTCGGTATCGGCATCAACCCGCGGCTGGCGGCACGCATCAGGGCGGCGGACCTGATCGTGGCAGTGGGCTTGCGCCTCGGCGAGATGACCACCGGCGGCTACTCGCTGCTGGATGTGCCGGTGCCGGCGCAGCAACTGGTGCACGTCCATCCGGATCCGGACGAGATCGGCCGGGTCTACCGGCCGACGCTCGGCATCGTCAGCGCCAACGACGGCTGGGCGCTGGGCCTGGACGAGCTGCCGCAGGAGCCGGCGCCGGCCGCGCGGCTGGAATGGCTGGAGGCGGCGCGTGCCGACTATGCCGCCTGGCGCGTGCCCCGGGCGCAGCCGGGAGCCCTCGACTATCCTGCCATCGTGCTGCACCTCGACGCCCATCTGCCGGCCGACGCGATCATCACCAACGGCGCCGGCAACTTCGCCTCGCCGCTGCATCGGTTCTACCGCCATCGCCGGCACAAGACGCAGCTGGCGCCGACTTCCGGTGCGATGGGTTACGGCGTGCCGGCGGCCATCGCCGCCAAGCTGCGCCATCCGGATCGCACCGTCGTCGCGGTCACCGGCGACGGCGACTTCCTGATGACGGGCCAGGAACTTGCCACGGCCCGGCAGTACGGTGCCGCCATCACGGTGCTGCTGGTCAACAATGGGATGTACGGTACGATCCGGATGCATCAGGAGCGGCATTTCCCCGGGCGGGTTCACGGCACGAAGCTGGTGAACCCTGACTTCGAAGCGCTGGCCCGGGCCTACGGCTGCTACGGCGAGCGGGTGGAGCGGACGGCGGATTTCGCGGCGGCCCTGGATCGCGCTAACGCAGCCAACCGCGACGGCCAGCCGGCCCTGCTCGAGTTGATGATCGACCCCGAAGCCATCACGGCCAACCAGACGCTCGACGAAATCCGGCAACAGGCGCTGGGAGCGAGGTAAAGATGTCAGCAACGACTGCACTCAATGATGCGGCGTCGGCCATGCCCGATGCGCTCGAGCAATTGAAGCGCCATACGGTGGTCGTGGCGGACACCGGCGACTTCAATTCGATCAAGGCGTTCGCCCCGCGCGATGCCACCACCAACCCGACGCTGATCTTCAAGGCGGTGCAGAAGGCGGACTATCGCGGCTTGCTCGAGAAGGTCCGCCGCGAGCATGGCAAGGCGACGCTCGACGACGAGCAGGTGCGCGACATCTGCGACCGGCTGCTGATCGCCTTCGGCGTGGAGATCCTGAAGATCATTCCGGGACGCGTCTCCACCGAAGTGGATGCCCGCCTGTCGTTCGACACCGAGGGCACGGTGGCCAAGGCACGCCGGCTGATCGATCTCTACGAGCAGGCCGGCATCAGCCGAGAGCGCGTCCTCATCAAGACCGCCTCCACCTGGGAAGGCATCGCCGCCGCCGAACGGCTCGAGCGCGAGTCCATCCACTGCAACCTCACGCTGCTGTTCGGCTTTCCGCAGGCAGTTGCCTGCGCCGACGCCGGCGTCACCCTCATCAGCCCCTTCGTTGGCCGGATCTACGACTGGTACCGCCGGCGCGAAAACCGCGACTTCGGCGCCGAGGAGGATCCCGGCGTGCAGTCGGTTCGCCGCATCTATAGCTATTACAAGCGCTTCGGCTACGAGACCGAGGTGATGGGCGCGAGCTTTCGCAACATCGGTCAGGTCCTCGGCCTGGCGGGCTGCGACCTGCTGACCATCAGCCCCGACCTGCTGCAGCAGCTGGCACAGACACGGGTCGAGGTCGTGCGCCATCTCGATCCTGCCGCCGCCCGCTCGGCGGCGGTCGAGCGGCGGCGCTTCGACGAGCACCAGTTCCGCTTCGAGATGAACGAGGACGCGATGGCAAGCGACAAGTTGTCCGAAGGCATCCGCTCATTCGTGGCCGACATCCGCTCGCTGGAACAACTGGTGGCCGCGGCAGCGTGACAGGGGTGCCGTCGCGTCCGCGCCCGGCCAAGCCGGCCTTCGGCCATGGCCTCTGCGCCGCGCTGGTCGCGGCCTTGCTGCTGCCGGCCTGCGCTGGTCCGCAGCCGGCGCCGCCCGGCGCTCCGACCGTGGTGTCGGCGCGCGACTGCCTGGTCTTCTTCGACGAGCTCGACCGGGTGGTCCACGTGGCGGGCAGCCGCGACGGCGGCGAGTTCCGGGTACCGGGCTTTCCGTACCTTCGCGCCGACCGCTTCACCGCCTCCTTCCGCCGGGATGTCGCCGCCGACGACCGCTACCGCACCTGGGTCGAACGGCTGCGGGAGATCGATGCCCGGGCCCGCGGCTTCGAGATCGCGAACCTGCCGCAGGAAGCCTTCCCGATCCTTGGCACGCTCGATCGCACGCAGGTGCTGGAGCGCGAGCAGGCTTGCGGCAACCTGCTGGTGGCCAGGCATGCGCTCGAGCCGGCGCAGCGCCGGCGCCTGCCCGAGCTGGTTGCGGTGCCGGACGACTACAGCACCACCCGCCGGGCGCTGGGCCTCTACGCCCTGACCGGCATGCCGTTCGCATCGAGCGAACGCCAATGGCAGCGGCACACCCGCAAGGTCTTCCGCGAGCTTCGCGCGTCGCCGCCGCCGCAGAATCTCGTCTATCACCGCTATGAGCCGCGCGAGCAGGCGATGGCGGCGGCGGAGGCGCTCGAGCAGGCGCAGGCGGTGCTGGCCGCGGCCCCGCCCGACGCCCTGGGCATTCCGCGGATCGACGACGCCGGCCGCGAGCAGCTCTTCGATGCCTTCGCGCCGAGCTTCGAGATCGCCACGCGCGCCGAATACGACCGCTTCGGCCCCCTGCTGTGGATCGACCTCAAGGGACTGGTGGCGACCGACGCCGAGCGCTACTGGCTCGATGTCGATCCGTCGCAGCCGGTCGTCTACCGGCGGCTGGCATTCACCCGCTATGGGAAATCCGTACTGCCGCAGCTGGTCTACACGATCTGGTTCAGCGAACGGCCGATGCAGGAGGCGGGCGACCTTCTCGGCGGGCGTCTCGACGGGCTCACCTGGCGGGTGACCCTGGACGAGAAGGGCGTGCCGCTGATCTACGACACGATCCAGCCCAGCGGGCGCTTCGCCATGTTCTTCCCCACCGCCAGGATGCGGGCGCGGCCTCAGCCCCCGGACGATCCGTTGATCGAATGGGCATTCAGCCCGATCGACGAGCCGATCGAGCAGTGGCTCGCCGGCGATGGCGCCGAGCGCGGCCGCGAGCCTGCCGCCGTGATGCTGCGCATCGAGTCGCAGACCCACCAGCTGGTCGGCATCGGCCGGGCGGACGAGGCCTGGGGCGACCCGGTGGTCCGGACCAGTCCCTACCGGCTGCTCGATGCCAACCGCCTGCGGGCGCTGCCGCTGCCGAGCGGAGGTAGCCGCAGCATCTTCGATGCCGACGGCGTCGTGCCGAACACCGAGCGCATGGCCCGCTACTTCTTCTGGCCGATGGGCATCGCGCAGCCGGGTGCGATGCGCCAATGGGGTCGCCAGCCGACAGCATTCGTCGGCCGACGCCACTTCGACGATGCCGACCTGCTGGAGAAGCGCTTCGAGCGGCAGGAGCCGGCGCCGCGAGGCGGCCTGGACCGGTGAGCGGCCGAGCCCGGCCCTGGATCATGCCGCGCCGGACGCCCGGCACGCCGCGTCGCTAGCCGACGGGGGCGTCAGCGGCCGGTGCTGCCGAATCCGCCGCTGCCGCGGTCGCTGCTCTCGAAGCTGTCGACCTGACGGAATGCCGCCTGGACCACCGGCACCACCACCAGCTGCGCCAGGCGCTCCATCGGCTTGAGCAGGAAGGTGTCGGCGCCGCGGTTCCAGCAGGAAACCATCAGCGGTCCCTGGTAGTCCGAGTCGATCAGGCCCACCAGGTTGCCCAGCACGATGCCGTGCTTGTGGCCGAGGCCGGAACGGGGCAGGATCATCGCCGCCAGCGACGGGTCGCCGATGTGGATGGCCAGGCCGGTGGGCACCAGGCTGGTCTGCCCGGGCCGCAGCTCGAGCGGCTGGTCGATGCAGGCGCGCAGGTCGAGGCCGGCGCTGCCCGGCGTGGCATAGGCGGGCAGGTGCTCCCGGATGCGCTCGTCCAGGATCTTCATGGCGATGGTGATGGTCATTTGAGCCTTCTGGAAATCTCGGTCACGAGCAGCGACGCAAGCCCGTCCTTGCTGCCGCGGCCCAGCGACTTGACGCCGCCTTCATCGATCAGCACCAGCTCGTTCTCGTCGCGCCCGAACGTCTCGGGGCCGATGTTGCCCACGATCAGGGGGACGCCCTTGCGCTGACGCTTCTGCTGCGCATGCTTCACCAGGTTCTCCGACTCGGCCGCGAAGCCGACGCAATAAGGCGCGCCCGGGCGGCGGGCGACGCTTGCCAGGATGTCGGGATTCTCCACCAGCTCCAGCACCGGCACCGCGGCCGGCTTCTTCGACGCCTTCTCCGCGTCGCCCTTGCCGGCGATCGCGCCGTCGGCATGCTTCTTGATCTTGCTCGACGCCGGATTGGCGACTCGCCAGTCCGCAACTGCCGCCACTGCGATGAAGCAATCGATGCGGATCGACGACGCCGCCAGGTCGAGCTCCGCGTCCACCGCCGCCATCATCTGCTGCGCACTCTGGACATTGAGGCGCTTGACGCCTTGCGGCGCGTCGAGCGAAGTGGGGCCGGAGACCAGCGTCACCTGCGCGCCGGCATGGCGGCAGGCGCGGGCGATGGCGTAGCCCATCTTGCCGGAGGAGCGATTGGTGATGCCGCGCACCGGGTCGATCGCTTCGTAGGTGGGCCCGGCGGTGATCAGCACCCGCTTGCCGGACATCACCTTGGGCGCGAACCAGGCGGCCAGCTCCTCGACGATCTCCAGCGGCTCGAGCATGCGCCCGTCGCCCACCTCGCCGCAGGCCTGGTCGCCGCTGCCGGGACCGATGATTGCGACGCCGTCGGCGCGCAGGCGCGCGACGTTGCGCTGGGTGGCGCGGTTGCTCCACATCTGGCGATTCATGGCCGGCGCCACCAGCAGCGGCGCCTCGCGGGCCAGGCACAACGTCGACAGCAGGTCGTCGCCGAGACCGTTGGCGATCTTGGCGATCATGTCGGCCGAGGCGGGCGCGATCACGATGGCATCGACGCCGCGCGACAGCTCGATATGCCCCATGCCGTTCTCGATCCGGTCATCCCACTGGTCGGTGAAGACCGGCTTGCCGCTCAGGGCCTGGAAGGTGGTGGCGGTGACGAAATGCTGGGCAGCGGCGGTCATGGCGACTTGCACCGTCGCCCCCGCGCGCTGCAGGTCCCGCACCAGCTGCGCCGACTTGTAGGCAGCGACGCCGCCGCTGATTCCGAGCAGCAGGTTGCGGCCGGCGAGCCTCTCGCCGTTGGCGAGCGAAACGGGATTGTCCATGCTCTCGGTCGGTAGTCGGTGGCGCCGCTCAGGTGGTTGCCCGCACGCGTCTCATGCGCAGCAACTCGTCCAGGATCAACAGTACCGCACCCACGGTGATTGCGGAATCGGCGACGTTGAAGGCCGGGAAGTACCAGCTGCCCTGGTGGAACAGCAGGAAGTCCGTCACCTGGCCGTGGATCAGCCGGTCAATGACGTTGCCGATGGCGCCGCCGAGGATCAGGCCGAGGGCGATGCTGAACATCCGCTGGTGGGCGTGTCGCATCAGCAGGTGCACGATGAAGGCCGAGGCGCCGAGCGCGATCGCCACGAAGAACCAGCGCTGCCAGCCGTCGTGTCCGGCGAGAAAGCTGAAGGCGGCACCGCGGTTGAAGAGCAGCGTCAGGTCGAAGAAGCCGGGGATGATGCTCAGTCGTTCGCCGTGCTCGAAGCGCTCCAGGACCGCGATCTTGGTGGCCTGGTCGAGGGCGATCACCAGTAGCGCCAGCAGCAGGTAGGGCCAGGGCTTGCGCCGCATGTCGTGGCGCTCAGGCATGGCTGCGCGGCTCGCCCGCCCCGAACAGGTTGCTCACGCAGCGGCCGCAGATCGCCGGGTGGGCCGGGTCGCTGCCGACGTCGGCGCGCCAGTGCCAGCAGCGTTCGCATTTGGGATGCGGGCTCGGCGTCACCTCGATCGCCTGCGCCGCCGGGTCGGCCACCTCGGCAACGCTTGCCGCCGAGGTGATCAGCACGAAGCGCAGGTCGTCGTCGAGCGAGCGCAGCGCCTCGTAGCGCTGCGCCGCCGCCTTGACCTGCACCTGCGCCTGCAGCGACGAGCCGATGTCGCCGCGCTCGCGCAGGCTCTCCAGCTCCTTGAGCACCTCGGCGCGGGCGGCGCGGATCTCGGTCCAGCGGGCGTCGAGCGCTGCCGCATCGGCGATGCTGCCGAAGTCGTGGAACACCTGGGTCTGGATCGTGCCACCCTGTTCGCGGAACACCTGCGGCGCGAAGATCTCCCATGCCTCGTCGGCGGTGAACGACAGGATGGGCGCCATCAGCTTGAGCAGCGCATCGGTGATGTGCCACAGCGCCGTCTGCGCGCTGCGGCGCGGGTGGCCGTCGCCGCGGGTGGTGTAGAGGCGGTCCTTGAGGATGTCGAGGTAGAAGGCGCCAAGATCCTCGGAGCAGAAGGTCTGCAGTGCCGACACCACCGGATGGAACTCGTAACGCTCGTAGAGCGCCGCGATCTGCGCCTGCAGCTTCTGCGTCATCACCAGGGCATAGCGATCGATCTCGAGCATCCGCTCCTGCGGTACCGCGTCGCGTGCGATGTCGAAGTCGGCGACGTTGGCGAGCAGGAAGCGCAGGGTATTGCGGATGCGCCGGTAGGCCTCCACCACCCGCTTGAGGATCTCGTCGGAGAGGCTGATCTCGCCCGAATAGTCGCTGCTCGCCACCCACAGCCGCAGGATTTCGGCGCCGAGCTTGCCCGAGACTTCCTGGGGCTCGATGCCGTTGCCGAGCGACTTGCTCATCTTGCGGCCCTGGCCGTCGACCACGAAGCCATGGGTCAGGAGCGCCTTGTAGGGTGGCACGCCGTTGAGCATGCAGGACACCAGCAGCGACGAATGCAACCAGCCGCGGTGCTGGTCCGAGCCTTCCAGGTAGAGGTCCGCCGGGAAGACCGAATCCGCGGCATGCGAGCCGCGCAGCACCGTCTGGTGGGTGGAGCCCGAGTCGAACCACACGTCCAGCGTGTCCTTGCCTTTCACATAGTGGCCGGCATCCTCGCCCAGCAGCTCGCGCGGATCCAGAGACTGCCAGACCTCGATGCCGCCCTTCTCGACCCGCTGCGCCACCGCTTCCAGCAGCTCCTGGGTGCGCGGGTGCAGCTCGCCGGTCTCGCGATGGAGGAAGAACGCCATCGGCGTGCCCCATTGCCGCTGCCGCGACAGCGTCCAGTCCGGGCGGTTGGCGATCATTGCGTGCAGCCGCGCCTTGCCCCAGGCGGGATAGAACGCCGTCGCCTCGACGCCGGCGAGCGCGCGCTGGCGCAGGGTTGCGCCTTCATGGGGCTGCACGTCCATGCCGGCGAACCATTGGCTGGTGGCGCGGTAGATGATCGGCGTCTTGTGGCGCCAGCAGTGCATGTAGCTGTGGGTGTGCTTCTCGACCTTCAGCAGCGTCCCGTTGGCCTTCATGTGCTCGACGATCTTCGGGTTCGCCTCCCAGATGGAGAGCCCGCCGAAAAAAGGCAGCGACGAGGCATAGCGGCCGTCGCCCATCACCGGGTTGAGGATCTGGTCGTCGGTGATGCCGTGCGCGCGGCAGGAATTGAAGTCCTCGACGCCATAGGCCGGCGAGGAATGAACCAGGCCGGTGCCGGTGTCGAGGGTGACGTAGTCGCCGAGGTAGACCGGCGAGCGGCGGTCGTAGAACGGATGCCGGAACTCGATCAGCTCGAGCGCCTTGCCCTTGCAGGTGGCGATGATCGTGCCGCTGAGTCCATAGCTCTCCAGCAGCGCAGCCACCCGCTCCTTGGCGAGGATCAAGAGCGTCGGCTTGCCGTTCCTCACCGTGTCGACCAGCGCGTAGTCGATGTCCGGATGCAGGTTCAGCGCCTGGTTCGACGGCAGGGTCCACGGCGTGGTGGTCCAGATCACCGCGTAACCGTGCTCATGGGGCAGGCGCGGCAGGCCGAAGGCGGCCGCGATGCGGGCCGGTTCGGCGAAGGGGAAGCCGACGTCGACCGCCGGGTCGGTGCGGTCGGCGTACTCCACCTCGGCCTCGGCCAGCGCCGAGCCGCAGTCGAAGCACCAGTTCACCGGCTTGAGTCCGCGGAACACGAAGCCCGCGCGCATGATGGCGCCGAGCGTGCGGATCTCGTCCGCCTCGGTGCGCGGGTTCATCGTGAGGTAGGGGTCGTCCCAGTCGCCCAGCACGCCGAGCCGCTGGAAGTCCTTCATCTGCCGCGCGACCTGGCGGGTGGCGTAGGCGCGCGATTTCGCCTGCACCTCCTGCGTCGGCAGGTTCTTGCCGAACTCCTTCTCGATCTGGTGCTCGATCGGCATGCCGTGGCAGTCCCAGCCCGGGATGTAGCGGGCGTCGAAGCCGGCCAGGTTGCGGCTCTTGACGATCATGTCCTTGAGGATCTTGTTGACCGCATGCCCCATGTGGATGTCGCCGTTGGCATAGGGCGGGCCGTCGTGCAACTCGAAGATCGGCCGGCTGGCGGCGTGCTGGCGGATGCGCTTGTAGACGCCCTGGTCCTGCCAGCGGGCCACCCATCCCGGCTCGCGCTTGGCGAGATCACCGCGCATCGGGAAGGGCGTGTCGGGCAGGTTCAGCGTCTTGCGATAGCCGGAGCCTTCCCCGGCACCGTCGCGTTCGGCTCGGGCGCCAGCCGCCGGCGCCTTGCCGGCTGCTCCCTTGGCGGCTGCCTTGGGGGAAGAGTCTTTCGATGTGGACATCAGGTGTTCTTGGTGAGGGTCGGTCGGGTGCGTCAGACGGCGCAGTAACGGTTCGCAATAACGGTTGCAGGGATGAACAGGTGGAGCAGGCGATCGCGGGCCCGGAGCATGCCGACCGGCGCGGCGCGCTCAGGCGCGGCCGGTCGCGCCGGCACGATCGCGATCCGCGAAGAACCGGCGTGCCGCCGCCTCGTCCTCCGCGATCTTGCGGCTCAGCGCCTCGAGGCTGTCGAAATGGGCCTCGTCGCGGATCCGGTGCAGGAACTCGACCCGCGCCAGTTTGCCATATGCGTCGCCCTGCCAGTCGAGCAGGTGGACCTCCAGCAGCGGCCGGCCGTCGTTCTCCACCGCGGGGCGCGTTCCCAGGCTCGCGACGCCAGGCAGCGTGCGGCCGGGCACGA
Organism: Pseudomonadota bacterium; assembly: GCA_023441105.1. Next base: position 18,788 of record JAEZQX010000046.1, read on the forward strand.
CGCCCTGCACCGCGACCACAAAGACGCCGGCCAGCGCCGGCCGGCCGTGCGGAAATCGCAGGTTGAGGGTGGGAAAGCCGAGCTCGCGGCCGAGCTTGCGGCCGTGGATGACGCGGCCGCTCAGCCGGTAGGGCCGGCCCAGCAGGTGGGCGACGCGCCGGAAATCCGCCGCCGCCAGCGCCTCGCGAACCAGCGAGCTCGAAATGCGCTGGCCATCCTCGAGCACCGTCGGCATGGCACGGACCGTCATGCCGAGCGCCGGGCCCATCTGCTGCAGCAGGGCGAAGTCGCCGCCGCGGCGGGCGCCGAAACGGAAGTCGTCACCGATCAGCAGGCGGCGGGTGTGCAACCCTTCCGCCAGGATGCGGACCACGAAATCCTCGGGTGCGGTCCGGGCGAGCGACTGGTTAAAGTGCGCCACGCACACGCGGTCGATGTCGAGATCGGCCAGGGCTTCGAGCTTGTCGCGCAGGTTGGCGATCCGGACCGGCGGCGCCTTGCCGGCGGCGAAGAACTCGCGCGGATGGGGCTCGAACGTCAGCACGCAGCTTGCCAGCCCGTGGCTGCGCGCTTCCGCCACCAGGCTCGACAGCAAGGCCTGGTGGCCGCGATGCACGCCGTCGAAGTTGCCGATGGTCAGGACGCAGGGCTCGCGCTTGTCGGGCGGGGGGAGGCGGCGGAACACTTTCACAACGGGATTATAAGGAGCGGGCCGCTGCTAACATGGCGCCGATGCAGACCCGGCTCCCCCGTGCCCCGCTCGTGATCCTGATCTCGGGTCGCGGATCCAACATGCGTTCGCTGGTCGAGGCAGCCGCTGCCGGCGAGCTCGACTGTGACATCGCCGGCGTGGTCAGCAATCGCACGGATGCGGCCGGCCTCGAGTGGGCCGCCGGCCGCGGCATCTCCACGCGCGTGGTCGAGCACCGCCGCTTCCAGGACCGGCGCGACTTCGACGCCGCCATCGCCGCGGCGGTGAGCGATCTTGCCGGCGCCCATCCGGCGCTTTGGGTGGCGCTGGCCGGCTTCATGCGGATCCTCGGCGACGGCTTCGTCGACCGCCATGGCGACCGGCTGGTCAACATCCATCCGTCGCTGCTGCCGCTCTATCCCGGCCTGCATACCCATCGCCAGGCGCTGGCCGATGGCGCGCTGCTGCACGGCGCGACCGTGCACCTGGTGACGCCCAGGCTCGATCACGGCCCGATCATCGCGCAGGCGGTGGTGCCGGTGCTGGCCGGCGACAGCGAGCCGGCGCTGGCCGATCGCGTGCTGTCCATGGAGCACCGGCTCTACCCGATGGCGCTGCAATGGCTGGTGACCGGCAGGGTGTCGCTGACTGCGGGGCGGGTGCTGCTCGACGGCAGCGATCGACCACACCAGCGGGTCCTGCGCCATCCCCTGCTGCAGGCGGATGCCGGGCGATGAACCTCGACGATGCCGCGGCAGCGGCATTGTCCGGCCTGCTGCCGGACGGACCCGCCGGCACCGACAGCACTCCGGCCGACCAGCGGCTGCGCGAGTTCTTCCGCAGCCATCCCCAACTCGGCAAGCGCGATCGCCAGCAGATCGGCGACCGGGTGTTCGACGTGCTGCGCAACCTGCGCCTCTACGACGCCTTGGCGGGGTCGCCGGCGCCGGCCGAGGCTCGGGCGGGGCAGGGGGCGCCTGAC
>JAEZQX010000055.1 GCA_023441105.1 Pseudomonadota bacterium
CTGCAGGCGCGTTCGCCCTATGACCGCGAATCGCTGGGGGGCCTGGCTTCCCTTGGGCCGGCGAGCGCCGCCGCGGCCGAACGGCCGGGACGCGCGGCCAAGGCCGGCACTGTGGGGGGCGCGGCCAGGCCCTGAAAGGGCTGGACCGGGTCCCGGGAGACCTCTCTGGTCGGGCGCCGGATCAGCGCCCAGGCCTTGATCAGCCGCTGATCAGGCCTTGACGCGGCTGCGATACTCGCCGGTGCGGGTATCGATCTCGATCCGGTCGCCGGTTTCGATGAAGGCCGGAACGGGAAGCTCGTATCCGGTCGGCTTGACGCGGGCGGGCTTCATCACCTTGCCCGAGGTGTCGCCGCGCACCGCCGGCTCGGTGTATTCCACCTCGCGCACCAGCATGTTGGGCAGCTCGACCGAGATGGCCTTGCCTTCGTAGAAGACGACCTCGCATTCCATGCCGTCGTCGAGATAGTTCAGGGCGTCACCCATGTTCTCGGCGTCGACCTCGAACTGGTTGTAGTCCTTGTCCATGAACACGTAAGACGGGTCGGCGAAGTAGGAGTAGGTGACCTCCGTCTTCTCCAGGACCTGGACGTCGAACTTGTCGTCCGCGCGGAAGACGTTCTCCATCGCCGATCCGGTGAGGAGGTTCTTCATCTTCATCTTGACCACCGCAGCGTTGCGGCCGGACTTGTTGTACTCGGCCTTCAGCACCACCATCGGATCGCTCCCGACCATGATGACGTTGCCGACGCGCACTTCCTGAGCGGTTTTCATCGAACTGACCTTGACTGTGCAAAGCCCATGATTATAACTGGCCGGCCGTGTTTTTGCCGCCTGCAGCGGGGCGTCTAAGACCGCCGGCGAAGGCCAGCAGCCGGCTTGCGAGGTCCGGTCTCGCGAAGCCTGCAAGCAGTTCGTCCGGCAGCCAGGGGCGACCTCCCGGGGCGCTGCGGATCAGGTCCAGCAGACCGGCGGCGGAGGCCGCGGGAACCCGGTTCCACCAGCGCATGGCGCTTGCCGGCAGCCCGTCCGGCAGGCGTCCGAGGAAAGCCTGCAGCTTGGGCAGGTGGGCGCTTTCGGGCTGGCGATAGATCTGCCAGATGAAGGGCCGGCCGGACCAGAGGGCGCGCACCAGCGAGTCCTCGCCGCGCACGAAATTGCAGTCGCAGGACCACAGCAACTGGTCGTATTCCCGCTGCGGCAGGAAGGGGATGCGGCTGATCCGCAGGCGCCCGGCGGCTGCCGCCGTCAGCGCCGTGGCGTCGCTGCCGGGGCCGCTGCCGACCGCCACGCCGTCGGGCACGAGCAGGTGCAGCGTGGCGGGCGATCCGGCAAGCTGCTGCGCCAGTTCCGGCAGCGGCGCGTCCGGATAGCACAACAGCGACGCCAGCGTCTCGCCGGGTCGGCGCTGGACGCCGATTCCTGCCAGGAACCGCCCCGCCGCATCGCGATCGGCCGCGAACCGGTCGCGCCGCGCGAACAGGTCCCGCTCGCACAACAGCCCGCCGCTGCTGCTGCCGAATCCGGGGTAGAAGTAGTGCTCGACCACGCCGTCCGCATGCGGCGAGGGCAGGCCATGGAAGCGCTCGATCCAGTCCTCGGCCGACAGGTACTCGAGGTTGATCCACAGCGGGCTGCCAGGCTTCATGCGCCGGCGCCACGCCGGAGGCAACGCAGCATGGAAGCCGCTGACCACCACGTCCGTGGCGAGGGAGTCCGCTTCGGGCAGGGCCGTGCTGCCCGGCGCTGCCGGCGCATCGTCCGCCAGCGGGAGCAGTTGCACGCCGTCGATGCGCGCGCCCGGCGCCGCCTGCGGCAGCAGCCGCCGGAGCACCGCCGGCTGGTCGATGTGCAGCCGGACCCGCCGCCGATGCTCGACCGCCAGCTGGCGCGCCAGCCGCCACATCACCGCCGCGTCGCCGAAGTTGTCCACGACCCGGCAGAAGAGGTCCCAGCGGGCGAGCCCCTTGGTCATGTCCGCTGCCGGGGCAGGGGCGCAGCCGGTTGCGGACCGCAATCCCGGGCCAGACACGGCGAAGCGACGGTGGCGCCCAGGCTAGCGGCCGAAGATCGTCGACAGCCGCTTGAGGATGTCGAGGTTGCCGCTGCGTTCGAACGGCACGCCGAACGGCGTGTTTCCCCAGTTGGCATTGCCGGCCAGCCGATAGCTGAAGTTGTCCCAGTTGCCGCTCCTGAAGCGGTCGAGCACGTCCAGGAGCCTGCTGGTCGGCACGGTGAACTCCACCGGAACCTGCAGGCTGCCGCCGGCCGGCAGCGTCACCTGCCGTTCCACCACCGTTCCGTGGGCAAGGGCGACGTCGAAGACGGTCAGGTCGAGCCGGACGTTGGTCAGCGGGACGTCGACGGCATTCGGGTTGCGGGTCTCGAGCAGCACCTGGAATCTCAGCCGGTCGAGCCCGATGTCGGTGAGCGACAGGTTGCTGACGCTGACATCCGGCGGCTGCAGGTTGGCTGGCGGCAGGCTGCCGCAGGCCGCGAGCAGGACCAGGGTGAGATGCACGAGCAGCAGTCTGGCGCGGTTCATGTCCGTGTCCCGTCGGGATCCGCATCGAGCCAATTATAGAAGTCGGCCACCTGGCCGATGCGCACGGCAAAGCGCCGCCAGGTGAGTTTGCGTGCCGCCAGCAGGGCGCGATCGCGCGACAGCAGCCAGGTGGTGCGACGGCCGACGGCGAGGTCGAGGAACTTGCGGTCGTCCGGATCGCGGCACGGCAGGCGGCAGTCCGGCGCGATGGGCGCCGCCAGCACCGTCGCGTCGTAGCGTGCCAGCAGGGCCGCCCGGCGCCCGTCGTCGAGGCCGAACTGCGGCCTGGCGATGACATCGGCCAGCTCGGCGCGCATCTCCGCGCTGGCCAGTGGCTGCACCTGCACCGGCGGCGCCAGCAGCGTGGCGAGACGGCGGGTGCGCGGGTCGTCGAACACCAGCATGTCGAGCCAGATGTTGGTGTCGATCACCACCCGGCAGGGAGGGGCGGACTGCAAGAGGCGCATGGGCTGCGAGCGGCCGCTCGGGGGCGCGCGGCTCAGGCGACGATCACCGGCTCGGGTTCGAGCGCCACGCCGAAGCGCTCCTGCACCGACTGCCGGATCCGCTGCGCCAGCGTGAGGAGCTGGCGGCCGCTGGCCGTGCCATGGTTGACCAGTACCAGCGCGTGCTGCGCCGATACGCCGGCGTCGCCGTCGCGAAAGCCTTTCCAGCCGGCGGCCTCGATGAGCCATCCCGCCGACAGCTTGACGAGTTGCGGCTCGCCGGCCACCGGGTACGCCGGCAGCGCGGAAAAGGATGTGCGCAGTGCCTCGGCGGCATCCCGGTCGACGACCGGATTTTTGAAGAAGCTGCCGGCGTTGCCGACCACCTGCGGATCCGGCAGCTTGCGGCGGCGGATCGCCCGGACCGCCTGCGCCACCTGCTGCGGCGTCGCTTCGTCCGCGGCGGTTCGAGCGCCCGGCACCTGGTCGGCCTGGGCCGCCAGTTCGGCACGGATCTCGCCGTAGCCGGTGCGCGGCTGCGGCTGGCGCGACAGGCGCAAGCGCACCGCGGTGATGAGCCACTGGCGCCCGGCCGCGGTCTTGAAGAAGCTGCTGCGGTAGCCGAAGTTGCAGCGGGCGGCATCGAAGGTGCGACGCCTGCCGCTGCGAAGGTCCACGGCGTCGACCGATTCGATCGCTTCGGCCACCTCCACGCCATAGGCGCCGATGTTCTGCCACGGCGCGCCACCGGCCAGGCCCGGGATGAGCGACAGGTTCTCGAGCCCGAACCAGCCCTGCGCGAGACTGTAGCCGACGACCTCGTCCCAGACCTCGCCGGCACCGACCTCGAGCAGCACCTGCGTGCCGTCGTCGTCGAGGAGGCGGCGTCCGCGCAGCCTCACCAGGATCAACGGCTCGTGCAGGTCGCGCACGAAGAGCACGTTGCTGCCGCCGCCGAGGACGAAGGGCAGGGCTGCATCGGGCGCGCCGGCCAGCTTCTCGAGCAGCGGATCGACCTGGTCGAGACGATCCAGGGTCCAGGCAAAGGCGGCGGTGCCGGCCACGCCGAAGGTGGTGAGCGGCCGCAGGGGCAGGTCCCGCCGAGGTTGCATCATCGCGTGCGTCGGCTGCGTCGTCGCCAGGCAGCCAGGTAGCGCCGGCTCAACTGGGCAGGTAGGACAGGCGCACGTAGATCGGCGCAAACGGCTCGGCCTGCGTGATCTGGACCAGCGTCTCCCGTGCCAGCTCCAGCATCGCCACGAAAGTCACCACCGCCACCGGCACGCCCCGGCCGACGTCGAACAGGTCCTGGAACTCGGCAAAGCGGCGATTCTGGAGCGTGCGCAGGATGATCGTCATGTGCTCGCGCACCGACAGCTCTTCGCGATGGACCTGGTGGTGCTGCACCAGCCGGGCGCGCTTGAGGACGTCGGCCCATGCCTGTTTCAGGTCGAGCGGCGTGACATCCGGCAGCCGCACCACGGCCGTGTGGTCCACCACCACCTGGGCGCGAACGAAGTCCCGGCCGGCCAGCGGCAGCTCGTCGAGGCGGGCGGCGCCGACCTTGATCATCTCGTACTGCAGGAGACGCCGCGCCAGCTCCGCTCGCGGATCCTCGACCTCCTCGTCGGTGTCGGCCTTCTTCACCGGCAGGAGCATGCGCGACTTGATGTCGATCAGCACCGCCGCCATCAGCAGGTATTCCGCCGCCAGCTCGAGGTTGCGGGTGCGGATCTCCTCCACGTAGGCGAGGTACTGGCGGGTCACCTGCGCCATCGGGATGTCGAGGATGTCGAAGTTCTGCTTGCGGATCAGGTAGAGCAGCAGGTCCAACGGACCTTCGAAGGCGTCGAGCAGGATCTCCAGCGCATCCGGCGGGATGTAGAGGTCGTTGGGGATGCGGCGCAGCGGCTCGCCGTGGATCCGCGCGAGTATCGGCAGCTCCAGCTGCCCCGACTGGTCGGCTGGATGATGGGCGGCGTGCTTGCCCGCGGGCAGGCTGACGACGGTGCCGGTCAAGGCAGCAGCGGGCGCGTCAACGCTGCGTCTGGTAGGGGTAGGCCTGCTGCGGCACGCGTGCTTCGAGCTCCTGCTTGCGCCGCTCGAGGTCCAGCGGTGGCGCATCCCACCAGATGGCACGGCCGCGGCGCTGCTCGGCCTCGAGCTCGGGCTTCTCCGTTTTCAGTTTCTGCAGGAACAGCGTGATGTCGGATTCGTAGGGCATGTCGGCGCGGTCCGCACGGCGGGCGTTCTGGAGTTTGGTATTGTAGTTGAGTGCCGCGCCCCCGCCTGGCGCCGCCGCCCCGGCCGGCCGGTCCTGGCCGCAGCCCGGCAGCCGATGCCGCCGGCCGCGCCCGGCAAGGAGAATGGATGACCCCGATCGCAAGCCGCCGTCGCACCGTGCTTCACCTGTTCGCAGGCGCCGGCGTCATGAGTCTGCTCGCCGCCTGCGACTGGTTCGCCGAGAAGAAGCTGGTGGTGGGGCAGCACACGGAGGCGGATGTGCGCCGGATCATGGGCAAGCCGGACATGGTCTGGGAGGAAGAGAGCGGTGCGAAGAAGCTCGAGTACCCGCGCGGCCCGATGGGCACGCAGACCTATTTCGTCTTCATCGCACCGGACGGCAAGTACCTCGGAATGGAGCGGGTGCTGGTGGAAGAGAATTTCGCGAAGGTCAAGGTCGGCATGACGGTGGACGACGTCCGGCGTATCCTTGGCAAGCAGACCGAGGTGACGCCGTATTCGCTGGCCCGCGAGGAAGTCTGGAGCTGGCGCTATGAAGGGGACATGCAGAAGACGATGTTCTTCAACGTCCACTTCGACCAGGGCAGCCGGCTCGTCAAGCGGATCACCCGCAACGAGGACTGGAAGACGCAGGGCGCGCCCGGATAGCGCCGGGGCCCCCTGACGGCCCTGGCGAGCGGCGCCGTCGGTCAGGACGAGGAGGAGACATGTTCCTGAGAAACTGCTGGTACGTGGCCGCCTGGGACCACGAGCTGATCGACGGCCGCCTGCTGGCGCGCACGATCATGGAGGAGGGGATCGTCCTCTACAAGGGCGAGAGCGGCAAGGTGGTCGCCCTGCGGGACCGCTGCTGCCACCGCGGCGCGCTGCTCTCGATGGGTCGCCGCGAGGGCGACTGCCTGCGCTGCATGTACCACGGGCTGAAGTTCGACGCCACCGGCAAGTGCATCCAGATTCCCGGCCAGGAGGTGGTGCCGGCGAAGCTCGGGGTGCAGAGCTACCCGGTGGTGGAGCGCGACCATCTGGTGTGGATCTGGATGGGAGATCCGGCGCGCGCCGACCCGGCGGCCATCATCGACTTCCCCTATCTTCGCGATCCGCGCTGGAAGGGCATTCCCGACTACCTGCACTACGACGCCAACTACCTGCTGATCGTCGACAACCTGAGCGACTTCGCCCATCTCGCCTTCGTGCACACCCGCACGCTCGGCGGCTCCGAGGAGTACGCCTTCAAGACCAAGCCGGTGGCGATGGAGCGCCTCGAGCGCGGCTTCCGGGTCGAACGCTGGCACATGGCCAGCCCGCCGCCACCGTTCCATCGCAAGGTGATCCCCGACAAGACGGCACTGGTGGACCGCCGCAACATCGGCCACATGCACATCCCGGGGACCTTCTTTCTCGAGTCGCTGTTCGCACCCGCCGGCAGTGGCGCCGAGCAGGGCAACCTCGAGGGCGCCAGGCAGTATCGCAACTGCCAGTTCATGACGCCCGAGACCCGCCGCACCACCCACTTCTTCTGGAACTACCTGAACGACTTCGAGGGCAGCGACGGCAACGTCTCGCGCTCGCTGCATGCGAGCCTCATCGAAGGCTTCATGGAAGACAAGGCCATCATCGAGGCGCAGCAGCGGGTGATCGACGCCGATCCGGACTTCCACATGATGGCGGTGGCAGCGGACGGGCCGCTGATGCACTTCAGGCGGGTGCTGGACCGGCTGATCGCCGCCGAGCAGTCCGAGCTCGCTCAGACCCGCGCGTAGGCGTCCTCGAGGCTGGCGAAGACGTTGTCCTCGCCGAGGACCTCGAGATAGCCCGAGCGCTTCAGCAGCGACAAGGGCTGGCTGTTGAGTTCGGCCAGCATCAGCCGCCCGCCTCGCCGCTCGAGGTGCCGATGCAGGCCCTTGAGCGCGTCGAGCCCGGTCGTGTCCATGTTGATGACCTGGTGCATCTCCAGGATCATCACGTCGGGCAGCGGCTCGGCGGGATTCATCAGGGCCTCGAGCTTGCCCACCGAACCGAAGAACAACGAGCCGAAGATCCGCCAGGCGCCGACCTTCCGGCCGTCCGGCCGCGCCGCCAGGTCGGCAGGCAGGCGCAGCTTCTCGATGCGGGTCAGCGACGAGATGCGGATGATGAACATCAGGCTGGCGAGGAGCAGCCCGACCTGCACCGCCACCGTCAGGTCGAAGATGACCGTCAGCAGGAAGGTCACCACCAGCACCACCCGGTAGTTGTTCGAGAACACCCGCAGGCGCGCGAAGGCGTGCCATTCGCCCATGTTCCAGGCGACGAACAGCAGGATGGCGGCCAGGACCGACATCGGGATGTGCTGCGCCATCGGCGCAAGCACCAGCATGAAGATCAGCAGCGCCAGCGCATGGACCATGCCGGCGATCGGCGTGTGCGCGCCGCTGCGGATGTTGGTCACGGTGCGGGCGATCGTGCCGGTGACCGCGATGCCGCCGAACAGCGGGGAGACGAAATTGGCGATCCCCTGGCCGATCAGTTCCTGGTTCGGATCGTGGCGCTCGCCGATCATGCCGTCGGCCACGCGGGCGCAGAGCAACGACTCGATCGCGCCGAGGAAGGCGATCGACAGCGTCGGCGCCACCAGGTTCTGCGCCGTCGGCCAGTCGAAGGCCGGCAGCTGCACGGCCGGCAACTGCTGCGGGATGCCCCCGAAGCGCGTGCCGATCGTCTCCACCGGCAGGCCCAGCAGCCAGACCGCGAGCGTGCCGAGGATCAGCACCACCAGCGGGCCGGGCACCACCTGGAGCATGACGTGCAGCCGCGCGGGCCACGTCGGCACC
>JAEZQX010000090.1 GCA_023441105.1 Pseudomonadota bacterium
TTGGCCAGATGATGGATATGCCCCTGCTGGTGTCGTCGATCCTGCGGCACGCCGCCCGGCACTATGGGGAGACGGAAATCGTTTCCCGGCGGGTGGAGGGCGACATCCACCGCTACACGTATGCCCATTGCGAGCAGCGCGCCCGCCAGCTCGCGAGCGCGCTGCAGAAGGCCGGCATCGGCCCCGGCGACCGCGTCGCGACCATCGCCTGGACCGGCTACCGCCACCTCGAGCTCTACTACGGCGTCGGCGGGATGGGCTCGGTGATCCACACCATCAATCCGCGCCTGCATCCCGAGCAGATCGCCTGGATCGTCAACCATGCCGACGACCGCATCGTCGCGTTCGATGCGACGTTCCTGCCGCTGGTCGAGGCGGTCGCGCCGCGCTGCCCCAACGTCAAGCGCTGGATCGCCATGGTCGATCCGCAGTCGCAACCGACGAGCGGCAAGATTGCCGGCCTGGGCAACTACGAGCAGCTGCTCGCCACCGGCGATACCGACTGGTCATGGCCGAGCTTCGATGAGAACACCGCGGTGGCGCTTTGCTACACCTCCGGCACCACCGGCAATCCCAAGGGGGCGCTCTATTCCAATCGCTCGACGGTGCTGCACGCCTACGCCGCGGCGCTGCCGGATGCGATGGCGGCATCCGCCCGCGACTCGATCCTGCCGGTGGTGCCGATGTTCCACGTCAACGCCTGGGGCATTCCGTTCGCGGCACCGATGGTCGGCGCGAAGCTGGTGTTTCCCGGTCCGCAGCTGGACGGCAAGTCGCTCTACGAGCTGTTCGAGGCCGAAGGGGTCACCTTCGCCGCCGGGGTACCCACCGTCTGGCTGGGCCTGCTCGGCCACCTCGAGGCCAACAAGCTGCGCTTCTCGAGCCTGAACCGCACCGTCATCGGCGGCTCCGCCTGCCCGCCGGCGATGATCCAGGCCTTCAAGGAGAAGTACGGCGTCGACGTGATCCATGCCTGGGGCATGACCGAGATGTCGCCGCTGGGCACGCTGTCGCGGCTGCAGAACAAGCACCTTTCCTTGCCGGCCGACAAGCAGCGCAAGCTGCTGGAGAAGCAGGGCCACACCATCTTCGGCGTCGACATGAAGATCGCCGACGACAGCGGCAACGACCTGCCCTGGGACGGCGAGACCTACGGCAACCTGCTGGTGCGCGGGCCGTGGGTCATCCGGAGCTACTTCAAGGAGGACAGCGACCCGCTCGAGCGCGACAGCAAGGGCGAGGGCTGGTTTCCGACCGGCGACGTCGCCACGATCGACGAGGACGGCTTCATGCACATCACCGACCGCAGCAAGGACGTGATCAAGTCGGGCGGCGAGTGGATCAGCTCGATCGAGCTGGAGAACCTGGCCATCGCGCATCCGGCGGTCGCCAACGCGGCGGTGATCGGGGTGCACCATCCCAAATGGGACGAGCGGCCGCTGCTGATCGTGGCCAAGAAGCCCGGCGCCGAGGCGTCGGCCGCCGACATCCTGTCGATCTACGAGGGCAGGGTGGCCAAGTGGTGGACGCCTGACGACGTCCAGTTCGTCGAGTCGATCCCGCTCGGCGCCACCGGCAAGATCCTCAAGACCCGGCTGCGCGAACAATTCAAGGACTACCAGCTGCCGACCGCCTGAACCGAGCCGTCGCGGCCCCGGGCGGCAGTCCCGCCTGGGTACACGTTTCTACCAGTGTTTGCGCGGCGGAGGCCTGAAGTAGCATCCGCAGCATTCGGCACGATCCCGTACGCATGCCTTTCAGGAGGAGACACCCCATGGCAGCACGTCCCGTCACAGCCGGTTCAACCGCGCGGCGCACGCACCAGCGCCGCCAGGTCCTCGGATCGGTCCGATCCGCCACCATCGCTTGCGTTGCCATCGTCCTCTCGGGCACGGCGCTACCGGCCGGCGCCGAAACCGTCAAGATCGCCTTCATCGAGGGACTCTCCGGGCCCTTCGCCCCGGTCGGCCAGAACATCCTCAAGGAGTACCAGTACGTCGCGGACCTGGCCAATGCCAAGGGCTGGGCAGGCAAGGACATGAAGTTCGAAATGGTTCCGTTCGACGGCAAGGCGAGCCCGCAGGAGAGCCTGACGCAGCTCTAGTCGGTGAGCGACCAGGGGATCCGCTACGTGGCCCAGGGCAACAGCTCGGCCGTCGCGCTGGCGCTGTCGGATGCGATCACCAAGCACAACGAGCGCAACCCCGGCAAGGAGATCGTGTTCTTCAACTATGCCGCGGTGGATCCGGCGCTGACCAACGACAAGTGCAGCTTCTGGCACTTCCGCCTGGACGCCAACGCCGACCAGAAGATGGAAGCCCTGACCACCTACATGAAGGACAACAAGGCGGTCAAGAAGGTCTACCTGATCAACCAGAACTATTCGTTCGGCGTGGCGGTGGCCAAGGCCGCCAAGGAGATGCTCGCCCGCAAGCGCCCGGATGTCGAGATCACCGGCGAGGACCTGCATCCCATCGGCCAGGTGAAGGACTTCTCGCCGTACGTCGCCAAGATCAAGCAGTCCGGCGCCGACTCGGTGATCACCGGCAACTGGGGCGCCGATCTCGCCCTGCTGATCAAGGCGGCCAAGGAGGCGGGACTCAACGCCAACTTCTATACCTACTATGCCGGCACCACCGGCGTGCCGACCGCCATGGGCGCCGCCGGCGAGGACAAGGTGCGTCAGGTGGCGGTGTGGTCACCCAACGAGAAGACGTTCACCGGCAAGGACATCCGGGAGGATTTCGACAAGAAGTTCAACGCGGACTTCTATGTCGCCCAGAGCTACGCCGCGATCAAGATGCTCTCCGAAGGCATCAAGAAGGCCAACAGCACCGATCCGGTCAAGACCGCGCTGGCCATGCACGGCCTCAAGTTCCAGTCGATCAACGGCGATGTCGAGATGCGTGCCCTGGACCACCAGTTGCAGCAGCAGCTGGTGATCCTGTCCTGGCAGAAGAAGGGCGGCGACGTCAAGTACGACGACGAGAAGACCGGCTACGGCTGGCGCACGGAGTCGGTGCAGCCGGCCTTCGTCGGCGTGCAGCCGACGTCGTGCAAGATGAAGGTTCCCGGCAAGTGACGGCCGCCGTGGCGGCACCGGGGGCAGGGCCTGCCTTGCGGCGGGGCCTGCCGATGCTCGTGCCGCCTGCAGCGCCACGGTCGCCATGATCGTCGCGACCGGCCGGCCGCCGCCGGCTGACCGGTAGGGTCGCCGCGCGTGGAGTTCTTCGTCGTCCAGTCGCTGATCGGGGTCTCCTACGGACTGCTGCTGTTCATGCTGTCCTCTGGCCTGACCCTGATCTTCTCGATGATGGGCGTGCTCAATTTCGCCCACGCCTCCTTCTACATGCTCGGCGCCTATGTCGCCTACCAGGTGATGAACTGGATCGGCTACTGGCCGGCACTGATCGTCGCACCGCTGGTGGTGGGCGTGCTCGGCGCCATCGTCGAACGCTACGGACTGCGGCGGGTGCACCGCTTCGGTCACGTGCCGGAGCTGCTGTTCACCTTCGGCCTGACCTACATCGTCTACGAGCTGGTGCAACTGATCTGGGGGCGCGCGGCCGTGCCCTACCAGATCCCGTCGACCCTCGACGGACCGTTGTTCACCGTGTTCAGCACCGCCTTCCCGACCTATCGCGGCTTCATGATGCTGGTCGCGCTGGTGATGATGGCGAGCCTGTGGCTCCTGCTCACGCGCACCCGCATCGGGCTGGTGATCCAGGCTGCGCTGACCCATCCGGAGACGGTGGAAGCGCTCGGGCACAACGTGCCGCGGGTGTTCATGCTCGTATTCGGCGGCGGCGCGGCGCTGGCCGCCCTGGCCGGCGTGATCGGCGGCAATGCCTTCGTCACCGAGCCGGCGATGGCTGGGCAGGTCGGCTCGATCATCTTCGTGGTGACGGTGGTCGGGGGCATGGGCTCGCTCACCGGCGCCTTCATCGCCTCGTTGCTGATCGGCCTGCTGCAGACCTTCGCGGTCTCGCTCGACTGGTCGGTGGCGAGCGGTCTGGCGAACTTCGGGGTCACGGTGCCGGCCAGCAACTTCGCCTATCCGGTGCTGAGCCTGACGCTGTCGCAGGTGGCGCCGGTGCTGCCGTACCTGCTGCTGGTCCTGGTGCTGATCTTCCGCCCCAGGGGCCTGATGGGCACGCGGGAGACCTGATGGCGACCATTCGCTACCGTCCCGTCGACGCCGGCCGCTGGCTGCTGTGGGCCGCCACCGCGCTGGTGTTCCTGCTGCTGCCGATGATCTTCAGCGGCGGCTTCGCGATCACGCTGCTGTCGCAGATGGGCGTCTTCATCATCTTCTGCCTGTCCTACAACATCATCTTCGGCCAGGGTGGCATGCTGTCCTTCGGCCACGCCGTCTATTCCGGACTTGGTGCCTACTTCGCGATCCATGCGCTGAACTGGATCAGCGCCTCCGAATCGTTCCTGGTGAGCCCGTGGGCGGTCGCGTTGCTGCCGCTGGTCGGCGGCATCGCCGGGGCGATCTTCGGCGTGATCTTCGGGTACCTGACCACCAAGACCGCGGGCACGCCGTTCGCAATGATCACCCTCGGCATCGGCGAGATGGTCCACGCCGCCTCGCTGATGTTCCCAGGCTTCTTCGGCGGGGAGGGCGGCGTCTCGACTAACCGCGTGATCGGCGAGCCGGTCGCCGGCATCAGCTTCGGGCCCGGCATCCAGGTCTACTACCTGATCGCTGCCTGGTGCTTCCTGTCGATGCTCGCCATGTTCGCCTTCTCGCGCACGCCGCTCGGCAGGATCTCCAATGCCGTGCGCGACAATCCGGAGCGCGTCGAGTTCATCGGCTACAGCACCCGCCACGTGCGGTTCATCGTGGTAATCGTATCGGCCTTCTTCGCCGGCATTGCCGGCGGCCTGACCGCCATCAACTTCGAGCTGGTGACGGCGGAGAACGTGTCGGCGCTGCGCTCGGGCGGGGTGCTGCTGGCGGTGTTCATCGGCGGCGCGATGTTCTTCTTCGGTCCGATCCTCGGCGCGGTGATCTTCATCTTCTTCGCGGTGGCGCTGTCGGACTACACCAAGGCGTGGCAGTTCTACCTCGGCGCATTCTTCGTGCTGATGGTGATGTACGCGCCCGGCGGCGTCGCGGCGCTGGTGCTGATGAACCTGCGGGTGGCCAGGCACCGGCTGTTCGGCCGCCTGCGCGACGCCTATACCGGCTTGCTGCTGAGCGGACTGCTGCTCGGGCTCGGCGTCATCATGATCATCGAGTTCGGCTACCACCTGTCGCTCGAGTCCGCCCGCTCCACCGTCGCCTCCCTGTTCGGCCTGCCGTTCGATGCCGCCGCAGGAAGCACCTGGGTCATGGCGGTCGGCACCACGCTCGCCGGCGCCCTGGCGTTCGAATTCATGCGCCGGCGCTTTCGCAGCGAATGGGACGGGGTGCAAGGCGAGATCCAGCTGATCGAGGACCGGGAGCGGCTGCAATGAGCCCGCCCGCGCTCAGGCTGACCGGCGTGCGCAAGTCGTTCGGCAAGACCGAGATCATCCGCGGGGTCGACCTGGAGATCCCGGTCGGGGAACGTCATGCCCTGATCGGGCCGAACGGGGCCGGCAAGTCGACGCTGTTCCACCTGATCTCGGCCCGCCTCGAGGTGAGCGCCGGTTCGATCGAGCTCAAGGGCCAGCCGATCACCGGCCTGCCGCCCTACCGCATCAATCGCATGGGACTGTCGCGCAGCTTCCAGATCACCAACATCTTCCCGCGGCTGTCGGTGTTCGAGAACATCCGCTGCGCAACGCTCTACGCCCTCGGCTACAAGTACTCGTTCTGGCATCGCCTGTCGCGCCTGCGTGATGCAGCCGACCGGGCCACCGACATCATGACCCAGATCGGCCTGCGCTACCGCCGCGACACGCTGGCCGCCAACCTGACGTATGCGGAGCAGCGCGCGCTCGAGATCGGCATCACGGTGGCGAGCGGCGCCGACGTGATCCTGCTCGACGAGCCGACCGCCGGCATGAGCCGCGCCGAAAGCCAGCAGGCGGTCGCGCTGATCCGGCGGATGACGGAAGGCAAGACGCTGGTGATGGTGGAACACGACATGGGCGTGGTCTTCGACCTGGCCGACCGGATCTCGGTGCTGGTGTACGGCCAGGTCATCGCCACCGACAAACCGACGGCCATCCGGGCCAATGCCGCGGTGCAGGAAGCCTATCTCGGCAAACCGGTCGAGCAGGAGGCGGCCAAGTGAAGCCGAGCGTCGCCGCCACGACCGCCGTCGCCACCGGCAGCGCCGCCGCCGCGGCCGTGGCGAACCGCCATCCCGAGGCGAGCGCCGCCCCATCCGCCGCCAACCAGCCGCTGCTCGCGGTCCGGGACCTGCATGCCTACTATGGCAAGAGCCACGTGCTGCACGGCGTCGACCTCACCATCCGCGAGGGCGAGATCGTCAGCCTGCTGGGCCGCAATGGCGTGGGCCGCTCGACCACGGCGCGCGCGATCATGGGCCTGGTGCAGTGTACCGGGTCAGTGCGGCTGCGCGGCGAGGAGATGGTCGGCCGCAAGGCCTTCGAGATCGCCAACCTCGGCATCGGCTACGTGCCGGAGAGCCGCGACATCTTCCCGACCCTGACCGTCGAGCAGAACCTGCTGCTCGGCCATAAGCCCCCTCGCCATGCGGTGGCTGAACCCTGGCGGCTGGACGACATGTACCGGATGTTCCCGCGGCTCAAGGAGCGCCAGCACACCCAGGCCGGCGTCCTCTCCGGCGGCGAGCAGCAGATGCTGACCCTTTGCCGCAGCCTGCTCGGCAATCCCGAGGTGATCATGATCGACGAGCCCACCGAAGGCCTGGCTCCCAAGATCGTCGAGCTGGTGGCGCGCTACCTGCAGGAGCTGAAGGCGCGCGGCATCTCGGTGCTGCTGATCGAGCAGAAGCTGGCGATCGCGCTGGAGATCTCGCAGCGCGTCTACATCATGGGCCATGGCGCGATCGTCTTCGAAGGCACGCCGGCGCAGCTGGCCGATGCCGCCGCCGTCAGGCGCGAATGGCTGGAGGTCTGAAGCGCGAGTCCGCCTGAGGCCCGCCGAGATCGCGGCTGGCGAAGGCGCAGCGGGCCAGGCTGGCGCGCCCCGCCGCCGCGCGAGGTGAAGTCTCGATAACGCTATTGCGGCAGCTGCCGGCGACTGCTATAACCGTCCACGAGACGGGGCGGGGGCAGGGCATGGCAGACGAGGTATTGCTGCGTTGCCGTGATGTGACCGTACGGTTCGGCGGCATCGTCGCGCTGGACGCTGTCAGCTTCGATGTCCGGTCCGGCTCCATCCACGGACTGATCGGCCCCAACGGCGCGGGCAAGACCACCCTGTTCAACTGCATCAGCCGGCTCTATCCGGTGCAGTCGGGCGAGCTCGTTTTCCGCGGCACACCGCTGCTGGCTTGCCGCAGCCATGCCATCGCCCCCCTGGGCATCGGCCGGACCTTCCAGAACCTCGCCATGTTCGGCAGCCTGTCCGTGCGGCAGAACATCATGGTCGGCGCGCACTGCCGCTCCAGCGGCGGCTTCCTGGCGACCGCCTTGGCCATGCCGGAGGCCCGGCGCCAGGAGCGAAGCTTGTGGCTGCAGGCCGATCGCATCATCGACCACCTCGGCCTGCATGCCGTCCGGCACACGCCGGTGCTCGATCTCCCCTTCGGTCTGCGCAAGCGGGTCGAGCTCGGGCGGGCACTGGCTTGCGAACCGACCCTGCTGCTGCTCGACGAACCGGCGGCCGGACTGGGGCATGAGGAGCTCGCCGACCTCGGCGCGCTGATCCGCCATCTCCGGGACCGCCTCGGCATCACGGTGCTCCTGGTCGAGCATCACATGAGCCTGGTGATGGCGACCTGCGACCGGCTGACCGTCCTCAACTTCGGCCGGAAGATCGCCGAGGGGACCGCCGCCGAGGTGCAGTCGCATCCGGAAGTCCTCGCCGCCTACCTGGGTACCGTCGCCCATGCAGAGGCTGCTTGAGGTCGCGAGGCTGGAAGCCTTCTACGGGTCCACCCAGGCCCTGTTCGGGCTCGACTTCGGCCTGGCCATCGGCGCGATCACCGCGTTGCTCGGTGCCAACGGCGCTGGCAAGACGACCACGCTGCGCGCCATCTCGCAGATGGTGACCGTGTCCGGCAGCATCGTCTTCGATGGCGAGGAGCTGGTCGGAAAGCCCACCGAGACGGTCGCCCGCCGGGGCATCGCCCATGTCCCCGAAGGCCGCGGCACGTTCGTGGCGCTGACGGTGGAAGAGAACCTCAGGCTTGGGGCGATCACCCGTCGCGATCTGCCGGCCGTGGCTGCCGACATGCAGCGCATGTACGAACGGTTTCCGCGGCTCGGCGTGCGCCGCCACCAGCAGGCGGGCACGCTCTCCGGCGGCGAGCAGCAGATGCTGGCGATCGCCCGCGCGCTGATGCTGCGGCCGCGGCTGCTGCTGCTCGACGAGCCGTCGTTCGGCCTGGCGCCGCGCATCGTCGCGGAGATCTTCCAGATCATGCGGCAGATCAACCGCGAAGACCGGGTCAGCATGCTGCTGGTCGAGCAGAACGCGCAATCGGCGCTCGACATCGCCCACGAAGCCTACCTGCTGGAGACCGGGCGGACGGTGCGCTCGGGGCCGAGCGACGCGCTCCGCCAGGACGAGAAGGTGCGTCGCACCTACCTGGGGATGTGAGCATGGAGGCGCTGCTGCACCAGGTCTTCGCCGGGCTGTCCAGCGGCAGCATCTATGCGTCGATCGGGTTGGCACTGGTGATGATCCATCGCTCCACCCAGCACCTCAACTTCGCGCAAGGCGAGATGGCCACCTTCAGCACCTTCATCGCCTGGTGGCTGATCGAGGGCGGCTGGCCTTACTGGGGCGTGTTCGTCTTCACCGTGACGCTCTCCTTCGCCGGCGGCGTGCTGCTGCAGCGGCTGATCCTGCGGCCGCTGGAGAAGGCGCCGGTACTCACCAACGTGATCGTGTTCATCGGCCTGCTGGTGATCTTCAACGCGCTTTCCGGCTGGCTCTTCGACCATACGCTCAAGGCGTTCCGCAGCCCGTTCCCGCGCGACGCCTTCTACGCCAGCCGCTTCCTGTCGGCCCATGAAGTCGGCGCGATGCTGGTGATGCTCTGCGTGCTCGCCGCGCTCTACCTGTTCTTCCGCTTCTCGAGCCTGGGCCTGGCCATGCGGGCAGCCGCCCAGAACCCGGAGTCGGCGCGGCTGGTCGGCGTCCGGGTGTCGTGGATGCTGGCGATCGGCTGGGGTTTCGCCGCTGCCATCGGGGCGGTGGCCGGGATGATGGTCGCGCCGATCGTGTTCCTCGACCCGGGCATGATGGCCGGCATCCTGCTCTACGGCTTCGCCGGCGCACTACTGGGCGGCATCGACAATCCCTGGGGCGCAGTTGTCGGCGGGCTGATCGTCGGGGTACTCGAGAACCTGCTGGGCGCCTATGTCATC
This sequence comes from Pseudomonadota bacterium, assembly GCA_023441105.1. The sequence goes on from JAEZQX010000090.1 coordinate 9,463, forward strand.
GGCACCGAGCTCAAGCTGAGCGTGGCATTGCTGCTGATCGTCGCGATCCTGACCTTCAGGCCCGACGGCCTTTTCGGCCGGGCGCTGGTGACCCGGGTATGAGCAGCATCACCGATCCGGCCGACACCATGGCAGGGGACGCAGGCGATGACGCGGCGGCCGGTGCGACCGCGCGACGCCGCTCGCTCTGGGTCCTGGCGGGGGTGGGGCTGCTGCTGCTCGCGCTCCTGCTGCTGCCGTTCCTGCTCAAGAACTACCGGGTGTTCCAGCTCACCCTGGTCCTGGTCTACGCCATCGCCGTGCTCGGCCTGAACCTGCTGACCGGCTACAACGGGCAGATCTCCCTCGGGCACGGCGCCTTCTATGCCATCGGCGCCTACCTGGCCGCCATCCTGATGGAACGCTTCGCGATGCCCTACTGGGGCACGCTGCCGGTTGCCTTCCTGGCCTGCCTGGCGCTCGGCTTCCTGATGGGCTTCCCCGCGCTGCGGCTCGGTGGCCTGTACCTCGCGCTGGCCACCTTCGCGCTCGCCGTGGCGATGCCGCAGATGCTCAAGTGGAAGGGCATCGAACACTGGACCGGCGGCGTGCAAGGCATCGTGCTCACCAAGCCGGAGGCGCCGTTCGAGTTCAGCCTGTTGGGCGCCGAGCTCGGTCCGGATCGCTGGCTGTTCATCTTCACGCTCGGCATCGCCGCGCTCATGTTCTGGCTCGCCGGCAACCTGGTGCGCGGCCGCATCGGCCGGGCGCTGATCGCCATCCGCGACCATCCAATCGCGGCCTCGGCGATGGGCATCAACCTGCCGATCGTCAAGTCGCTCACGTTCGGCATCTCCGCCGCCTATACCGGTGTCGCCGGGGCGCTCGGCGGAATCGCGGTGGCGTTCGTCGCACCGGACAGCTTTCCGGCCTTCCTGTCGCTGAGCCTGCTGGTCGGCGCGGTGGTCGGCGGACTGGGAACGATCTGGGGTGCGCTGTTCGGGGCCATGTTCATCCAGTTCGTGCCGAACATCGCCGAAGGGATTTCCAAATCGGCACCGGCAGCCATCTACGGCATCTGCCTGATCGGACTGATGTACCTGGCTCCGACCGGCGTCATGGGCATCCTGCGCAAGGTCCTCGCGCGCCTGCGGCGCCGAGGACCATTGGCACGATCGGTGGCAGCCTTCGGCCTCGAGGAGGCCGAGATCAACAGGAGGACGAGATGAGCATCATCAGGATCGGTCTGGCGATTCTCGGGATGGCGATGGCAGCAGCAGCCGGGCCGGCTGCGGCGCAGAAGAAGTACGACCCCGGCGCCGGCGACAAGGAGATCAAGGTCGGCCACATCGGCCCCTATTCGGGCCCGGCGTCCGCCTACGGGCGCATCGGCCTGGCCATCAAGGCCTACTTCGACAAGGTGAATGCAGAGGGCGGCATCAACGGCCGCAAGATCAACTTCATCACGCTCGACGACGGCTACAACCCCGCCAGGACGGTCGAGCATGCGCGCAAGCTGGTGGAGCAGGAGGAGGTCCTGCTGCTGTTCCAGTCACTCGGCACGCCGTCGAACAGCGCCATCCATCGCTACATGAACCAGCGCAAGGTGCCGCAGCTGTTCGTCGCCACCGGTGCCACCAAATGGGGCGACCCGAAGAACTTCCCCTGGACGATGGGCTGGCAGCCGAGCTACCAGTCGGAGGCGAAGATCTATGCCAGGCACCTGCTGGAGACCAAGCCGGACGGCAAGGTGGCGGTGCTGTACCAGAACGACGACTACGGCAAGGACTACCTGCAGGGATTCGAGGACGGTCTCGGCGACAAGGCGAAGACGATGATCGTCGCCAAGGCGACCTACGAAGTGACCGACGCCACCATCGACAGCCAGATGGTGACGCTCAAGTCCTCCGGCGCCGACGTGTTCTTCAACGTGACGACGCCGAAGTTCGCCGCGCAGGCGATCAAGAAGGCCGACGAGCTGGGCTGGAAGCCGCTGCACTACCTGAACAGCGTTTCGAATTCGGTCGCCTCCGTGATGAAGCCTGCAGGCGTGGAGGCCGGCATCGGCATCATCTCGGGGTTCTACATCATGGATCCCACCGATCCCAACTTCCAGAAGAACCGGGGATTCGGCGCCTGGTCGGACTGGATGGACAAGTACCAGCCGGGAGGCGACAAGAAGGACAACTTCAACGTCTACGGCTACACGGTGGCCCAGACGCTGGAGCAGGTCCTGAAGCAGTGCGGTGACGAACTGACGCGGGCCAACGTGATGAAGCAGGCGGCCAATCTCGACATCACCCTGCCGATGCTGATCGATGGCATCAACGTCAAGACCGGCCCTGACGATTTCTATCCGGTGGAGCGCGAGGAATTGCGCCGTTTCGACGGCGCGTCCTGGGCGAGCATCGGCAAGGTCTACGGCGAGTGAAAGAACCGGAGAAATCCGCCGAGGCTGTAAACTCACGCGATGCCCCGCCGACCGGCATCCCGCGGTCGGCAGCCTCCGCCGAAAAAGCGCACGAGCGTACTATTTTTTGAGAGAGACATGACCCAGGCCCAGTACAGCACCCAGGACGGCGTTGCGATCATCACCCTGGCGAATCCGCCGGTCAACGGCCTCGGTCACGAGCTGCGCAGCGGCATCGTCGAGGGCGTGCGCAAGGCCGAGGCCGATCCCGCGGTGGCGGCGATCGTGATCACCGGCGCCGGCAAGGCCTTTTCCGGCGGCGCCGACATCCGCGAGTTCAACACGCCGAAATCGCTGGCCGAGCCCAATCTCGGCACGGTCATCAGGGTGGTGGAGGGCGCGTCCAAGCCGGTCGTGGCGGCCATCCATTCGGTGGCGATGGGCGGCGGGCTCGAGCTGGCCCTGGGCTGCCATTTCCGGGTGGCCGTCCCGGGTGCGCAGATCGCGCTGCCGGAGGTGAAGCTCGGGCTCGTGCCGGGCGCAGGCGGCACCCAGCGACTGCCGCGCGTCGTCCCGCTCGACATGGCGGTGAACATGATCGTCAGCGGCAATCCCGTGCCGTCGGAGAAGTTCAAGGGCACGCAGCTGTTCGACGCGATCTTCGACGGCGACCTGCTGCCCAACGCCATTGCCTTCGCGAAGCAGGCGGTGGCCGCCGGCAAGGGAATGCCGAAGGTGCGCGATCGCAAGATCGACTTTCCCGACGCGGAGGCATTCCTTCGTTTCGCCCGCAATACCGCCCAGTCGGTCGCGCCCAACTTCCCGGCGCCGGTGAAGTGCATCGACGCCATCGCCGGCGCGCTGAAGCTGCCGTTCGAGCAGGGAATCAAGGAAGAGCGCCGCATGTTCATCGAGCTGGTGCAGACGCCGGAATCACGGGCGCTGCGCCACGCTTTCTTCGGCGAGCGGGCCGCGAGCAAGATCCCCGACGTGCCGGCCGACACGCCGGTGCGCGAGATCCGCTCGGCAGCCGTGATCGGCGCCGGGACGATGGGCGGCGGCATCGCCATGAACTTCGCCAACGCCGGGATTGCAACCACCATCCTGGAGACATCGCAGGAAGCGCTCGACAAGGGCCTGGCCACCATCCGCAAGAACTACGAGAGCTCGGCGCGCAAGGGCCGCCTCAAGCCGGAGGACGTCGAGAAGCGGATGGGGTTGCTGCGGCCGACGCTGTCCTACGACGATCTCAAGGACGCCGACATCGTGATCGAGGCGGTATTCGAGGACATCGGCGTGAAGGAGAAGGTGTTCAAGCAGCTGGACGCCGTGATGAAGCCGGGCGCAATCCTCGCCAGCAACACCTCCACGCTCGACCTCGACCGGATCGCGTCGTTCACCAGGCGGCCGCAGGACGTCATCGGCACCCACTTCTTCAGCCCGGCCAACGTGATGAAGCTGCTGGAGATCGTGCGCGGCGAGAAGACCGGCAAGGACGTGCTGGCGTCCACCTTGCAGCTCTCGAAGAAGCTGCGCAAGACGGGCGTCGTGTCCGGCGTCTGCGACGGCTTCATCGGCAACCGGATGATCGAGCAGTACTTCCGGCAGGCCGGCTACCTGGTGGAGGAGGGAGCGAGCCCGCAGCAGGTCGACAAGGCGATCGAGAAGTGGGGCTTCGCCATGGGCCCGTTCCGGATGGGCGACCTGGCCGGCAACGACGTCGGCTGGTACATCCGCAAGCGCCGCTACCAGGAGCGGCCGGACATGATGTATCCGCGTCTCATGGACAAGGTCTGCGAGCTCGGCCGCTTCGGCCAGAAGACCGG
>JAEZQX010000473.1 GCA_023441105.1 Pseudomonadota bacterium
CGCCGGTCAAGGAAGCTGCCGGCTGGCAACGGTGGAGGCCGTTCGCCAGCGTGAGCAACAGGATGATGCCGGCGATGGCCGCCTTGCGCTGCATCGACGATTCATTGCGGCCTCATCTGGTCGGTGCGCCGGATGGTCTCCGCCATCCGCTGGTCGTCATCGCTCGAGCGTGCAAGCCATCCGGCGACCCCGGCGGCGATCCGGCCGCAGCGAGCTTTCTCGTCGCCGCGATCCGGATCCGGATCGCCGTCTAGTGGCCGGGCCGGGCGCGACAGCCTCGCTAGCGCACCACCAGCACTGCGATGGGACTGTGGGCCAGCATCTTCTGCGTCTCGCTGCCGAGCAGCACCGCGCTCCAGCCGCTGCGGCCGTGCGACGCCATCACGATCAGGTCGCACTGGTTGCGTCGCGCGATCTCGAGCACGCCTTCATAGGGATGGTCGGCGACCGCGAAGTCGGTGTTGCAGGAGACGTGCTCCTTCTCGGCATGCGCCGCCGCGCGCCTGAGGATTTCGCCGGCCGCCTCCCGGACCCGGGCCTCGTGCTCTTCGGATGACAGGAAGGTGCTCGGCACGAAGTCGCCGGCATATAGCGGCGGCGCGTAAGGCGCGCCGACATGCGCCACGGTCAGCTTGGCACCGAGTGCGGCCGCGAGCTTGGTGCCGCAGTCGACCGCCTTCTCCGCCAGTGTGGAGCCGTCCGTCGCGATAAGGACATGCTTGTACATGATCCACCTCCCGTCAGTCGTGTTGGAAGGCTACTTCAATCGCGACAGGGTGCCTAGTACGCGCGCCCCCTCGTAATCCCCGAGGCCTCGGCGCCTCGCGGCCGACTGCGTCAGGCGTCGCGCAGGGCCCCCGGACGGGGGCCGTCGGCAGCCACTTCGTCGCTGCGCAGGTCCTGCAACATGGCCGTCAGCGCATCGGCGGACACCGGCTCGCTGAACAGGTAGCCCTGGAAACGGCAGTCCGCGAAGCCGCGCAGGAATTCGAGCTCGGCGGCGGTTTCCACGCCTTCGGCGACCACCTGCAGGCCGAGCGCCCCGGCCAGGGCGATGATCGCGCCGGCGATGGCGGCGCTCTCGGGCTGCGCCGGCAGCCCGTGCACGAACGAGCGGTCGATCTTGATCTCGTCGATCGGCAGCCGCCGCAGGTAGGTCAGCGGCGAATAGCCGGTCCCGAAGTCGTCGAGCGACAGCGCAACGCCCAGCGCCTTGAGCGCATCGATGGTGCCGCGCACCGCCTCGCCGGCGGTCATCAGCATGCTTTCGGTGAGTTCGAGCGTCAGCTGCGGGGGTGGCAGGCCGCTGTCGGCAAGGACGTCGGCCACCTCGGCGGCAAGACCGGGACGCAGCAATTGCGCGGCCGACAGGTTGACCGCGATTTGGATCGGCGGCAGCGCCGACTGCAGCCAGCGCGCGCCCTGGCGGCAGGCGGTCTGCAAGGCCCAGGCGCCGATCTCGTCGATCAGCCCCGCCTCCTCCGCCACCGGGATGAACCGCGCCGGCGGAACCAGTCCGTGGGTGGGATGCTGCCAGCGCACCAGCGCTTCGACGCCGACCAGGCGCAAGGAGCGGCAGTCGACCTTCGGCTGGTAGAAGAGCCGCAGCTCGCCGCGCCGGATCGCATAGCGCAGATGGTTCTCGAAGTCGAGGCGCTCCGATGCCCGCGACTGCATCTCGGGGCTGAAGTACTCGACCGCATTGCCGCCGCGCTTCTTCGCCTGGATCAGCGCCAGCTCGGCATGCCGGGTGAGCTCCTCGGCCTGCGATCCGTCCGCCGGCGAAGCGGCCACGCCGATGCTGGCGCCGACATGGAACTCGCGGCGCTGCAGGTGGAACGGTCTGGCGAACGCCTCGGCCAGGTCGCGAACCGCCTGGCGGTGCTGCGTGTCGCCGGGCACGCCGGGCAGCAGCGCCATGAAGCGGTTGCTCTCGAGCCGCGCCAGCCAGGGCGTCGGCACGTCGCTGTCGGCGCGCCGGTTGCCGCCGGCATGCTGCGCCACCACCGCCGCCAGGCGATTCGCAACCATCCGCAGCAGCACGTCGCCGCCGGCATGGCCGAGGCTGTCGTTGATCTGCTTGAAGCGATCGAGGTCGAGCAGCACCAGGCTGCGGGCCGGCAGGTTGGCGGCATCCCGGGCCAGCACCGCCTGGACGCGGCGCATGATCTCGGTGCGATTGGCAAGCCCGGTCAGCGGATCGCGCTTGAGCAGCCGGTCCTCGTAGGCCTTGAAGGCGAGCGCATTGCCCAGGCGCAGCGCCAGTTCGCTGGCGTCGGGCGGCATCGCGAGGATGTCGCTGGCACCCGCCAGGAAGGCCGCGCGCTTGGCAGCCACGTCGCCCGCCGCAACCAGCATGATCACCGGCAACTGCCGCCAGGCGTCGCCGGCGCGCACTTGCCGGAGCATGCGGAAGCCGTCCTCGCCGGCGCACAGCAGCAGCAGGTCGGGCTCGTGCGTCGCCAGCAGCTCGGCGGCGCGCGGCATCTCCCGGCTCCAGACGACCTCGCGATAGCCGGCTGTCGCCAGCGCATCGCGCGTCTGCGCAAGTGTTGCCTCGTCGTCGGCCAGCAGCAGGATGGTGGCCAGCGTGTGCCGCGCCGCGTCCTCGCTGCGCTTTGCCGGCAGTGCCGGCGAGGCCGGCGTCGCTGATGGGGACGGTTCGTTCACAGGCGCTCCCGGGCGGGCCGCCGAAGCGACGCGGTCAGGAGATCGGCCGCACGCCGATCAGCGGGCCGTGCAGGTAGAAGGCGAAGACCGCCCAGGCGATGGCGCCCACCACCAGGGTGACGATGGTGCCGCGCGCGGTTCCGGCAGGATAGGTTACCTGTTGCTTGCGGTCGCGCCTGCGGGCGCTGCGAAACCCGAGGACCGACCAGACCAGGAAACCACCGAACAGCAGCAGGTCCGCGAGCATGCCGTTGGCGATGAGGTGGGCGAACGCCCAGGTCTTGACGCCGGCATACATGGGATGGCCGAAGCTCGCCTTGAAATGATTGCGCGGCACGTACGCCGCCACGATCATGACGAAGGCGGCCAGCACCAGGACCGACGCCAGGTGGCGGGTCCACAGCGGGGGATTCCACAGCAGCACCGGCGTCGTCCGGGCCATGCCGTAGCCCCAGACGATCAGCGCCAGGCCGATGCCGGAGGCGATGGAATAGAGCAGCTTCCACTTCCGCTCGCCGAGACTGGAGATGCGCGCCGCGCGCCAGTCCTCGGCGAAGATCCGGGTGGAATGAAGGCCGAGGAAGACGACCAGGCCGATGATCAGGACGAGCAAGAGAGACTCCTAAGCAGGCCCCCCTTCGGGAGCGCCGCTCAGTATAGGCTGGCGCTCAGCTTTCGTCTGTAGCTCGAGACCAGGGCCGCGTCCGGGCACAGCTCGAAGATCGCCAGCATCATGCGCCGCGCGATGTCGTCGCCGAACTTGCGGTCGCGGCCGGCGATCACCAGCAGCTCCTCCATCGACTCCGCCCAGCGGCTCTGGGCCATCAGCCACTGCGCCAGCGCAACTCGCGCGTCGTTGTCTTCCGGCGCCTGTTCCACCGCCTTGCGCAGGCCAGCCTCGCCGTCGAGCGCCGAGCCTTCGCAGGCATCCAGCAGGCGGGCCACCGCGGCCAGCCGCAGGTCGGACCGCGCCGGTGCGCCGAGCGGCTCGAAGAGCTTGCGCGCCTGCTCGAAGCGGCCCAGCCGGATCAGCGCGACGACGTATTCCGAGCGGATCTTCTGGTCAGCCGGGTTGACGGCCAGCAGCATGCCGAGCGCTTCAGCGGCGGCGGCGTAGCGCTTTTCCTGCATCGCCTCCTGCGCGACGGCCAGCTGCCGCTCGACCGGATCGTGGACATGGCGGGCAAGGAATTCGCGGATGCGGGCCTCCGGCAGCGCGCCAACGAAGCGGTCCACCGGCCGGCCGTCCTTGAACAGGATCACGTTGGGGATGCCGCGCACGCCGAGGGCGGCGACGATCTCGGGGTTCTCGTCCGAATTGACCTTGACCAGCACCACCTGGCCGGCAAGATCGCGCTCGATGCGTTCCAGTACCGGTGTCAGTGCGCGGCAGGGCGCGCACCAGGGGGCCCAGAAGTCCACCAGCACCGGGACGCCGTGGGATGCCGCGATCACTTCATCTTCGAAATTCTGTCGGGTTACCTCGATCATTGATGGCTCCAGCCGGCGCGGACCGATGTCGTCCGCCATGGCAGCTAGCTGGGGCCCGACATCGGGCAATTCAAGACGGCGGGTGCAGGGGCGGCGGGTGCAGGGCGGCCGGCGTCGGACCGGCGGTCCTCGTCAGGCGAAGCGATCCCGCAGCAGGTTCTTCTGCACCTTGCCCATCTGGTTGCGCGGCAGCTCGTCGACCAGCAGCAGCCGCTTGGGCACCTTGAAGCCCGCGATGCGCGACTTGAGGCCGGCGATGAGCTGGGCCGCGTCGAGTTGCTCTCCCGGCCGCGCGACCACCACCGCCGCGACGCTCTCGCCGAAGTCGCGATCCGGCACGCCGACCACCGCCGACTCCAGCACGCCGGGCATGTCGTCGAGGTAGGACTCGATCTCCTTGGGATAGACGTTGTAGCCGCCGGAGATGATCAGGTCCTTGCTGCGGCCGACGATCGACAGGTAGCCGTTGCTGTCGAAGCGGCCGACGTCGCCGGTGCGGAAGAAGCCGTCGGCGGTGAACTCCTCGCGCGTCTTCTCCGGCATGCACCAGTAGCCGGCGAAGACGTTGGGGCCCTTCACCTGGATCGCGCCGATCTCGCCGTTGGGACACGGCAGTCCCTGGTCGTCGACCACCCGCACCGCGACGCCGGGCAGCGGCAGTCCGACCGTGCCCGCCATCCGGTTGCCGTCGTAAGGGTTGGAGGTCAGCATCGCGGTTTCGCTCATGCCGTAGCGCTCGAGGATGCGGTGACCGGTGCGTTCCTCGAACTGGCGGAAGGTGTCGGTGAGCAGCGGTGCCGATCCGGAGACGAACAGGCGCATGGCGGCGCAGGCCTTGCGATCGAAGGCGACGTCGTCGAGCAGCCGCACGTACATCGTCGGCACGCCCATGAAGATGCTGGCGCGCGGCAGCTGCTCGACGATCGCGGCCGGCTCGAAACGCGGCAGCCAGATCATCTTGCTGCCCGACAGCAGCGCGCCGTGCGCCGCCACGAACAGGCCATGGACGTGGAAGATCGGCAGCGCATGCAGCAGCACGTCGCCACGGCGCCAGCGCCAATAGAAATGCAGCGTCTGCGCATTGGCGGCAAGGTTGCCGTGGGTCAGCATCGCGCCCTTGCTGCGGCCGGTCGTGCCGGAGGTGTAGAGGATGGCGGCGAGCTGGTCGTCGCGCATCGGCACGGTCTCGAAAGCCGATGGCCGGGCAGCGGCCGCGGCCAGCAGGCTGCCGTCGCGGTCGTCGCCGAGTGTCAGCAGGTGCGCAACCTTGCGCTGTCTCGCGATCGGCTCGATCCAGTCGCGATTGCGCGGCGAGCAGACCAGCAGCGACGGCGCGGCGTTGTCGACGAAGTAGTCGATTTCGCTCTGCTGGTAGGCGTTGTTGAGCGGCAGGTAGGCACAGCCGGCGCGCAGGCAGGCAAGGTACAGCAGCAGCGCTTCCGGCGACTTCTCCACCTGCACCGCCACCCGGTCCCCCGGCTGGAGGCCGAGGGCGACCAGCAGGTTGGCGAGCTTGCCGGTCGCGTCGTCGATGTCCTGCCAGGTGTAGTAGAGCGGCGCCTTGCCGGGCCGCCGCGCCTCGACGGCGCAGGCGCTGCGATCGGCGGGAAAGCCGCGCGACAGGAAGGAGTAGAGGTTGCCGAAGTTGTCCAGGTTGCCCATCCCGAAGATTCTCCGCAGGCCAGCCGGACCGGCGGCAGTCAGATCAGCGAGGTGACGGCGCGCGCCGCGCTGACCCTGCCGTTGACGAAGGCCTGATGGTTGTTCTCGATCTCGTCGAGATCATACAAGTAGTTCACCATCAGGCCGTACGAGCCGCGCACGCCCTTGCGCGAAAGGTCGGCCTGGCTGTTGATGCGCTCCAGCCGCGCGCCGTTGTTGAGGTGGAAGCGCGCCACCGGATCGCCCTGCCCCGTCGGCTGATGGCTCGAATGCAGCAGGTAGCAGGCGCACAGCGCGCGCAGCGCTTCCTCGTCGACCGTCTTCAGCTGCCCGGCGGCGATCGTCGTCGCCAGGTTCGACAGGTCGTCCTGGTGGCGCTTGCGCAGCGCCGCCAGCGTCTCGTTGATGCGGCGGAGCTTGTCAGCCGACAGCGTGTCGAGCTCGATCTGGCTGGTGCGGCCGAGCCAGGCGGCGAAGCCGGGGATCGGCGACAGCGTGCAGAAGGTCTTGAGCGACGGAAACTCGGACTGCAGTCGTTCGGCCACCCGCTTGATGAGGAAGTTGCCGAGGTTGATGCCGCGCAGGCCGGGCTGGCAGTTGGAGATCGAGTAGAAGGCGGCGACCTTGAACTTGCCGGCGGCGTCGGCCGGTGCCATGGCGCGCTCGAGCAGCGGCGCGATGGCGGTCGGCGCCTCCTTGAGCAGCGCCACTTCGACGAAGATCAGCGGCTCGCCGGGCAGCACCGGATGCATGAAGGCGAAGCAGCGGCGATCCGGCTCGAGGCGCCGGCGCAGGTCGTTCCAGCCGTCGATGGCATGCACCGCCTCGTGCTGGATCAGCCGCTCGAGCAGCGCCGCCGGCGAGTTCCAGTCGACGCGGGTGAGCG
>JAEZQX010000206.1 GCA_023441105.1 Pseudomonadota bacterium
CTTCAAGTACTGCGCCACCTTCGACTCCACGCCGGCGGGCAACATCGGCCCGTGCATCGACGAGCTGCTGGACCTGCTCGGCAGCGACTTCACCGCCTGCTGCCCCACCTTCCCCGAGTACCGCCGCACCGTCTACCAGGGCCACCTCTTCGTCGGCGACCGGTTGATGTCCGAATCGCCGAAGCGGCACGACCCGGTCACGCCGATGACCGATGCTGACCTGGTGCGGGTGCTCGCGCCGCAGACCGTCCGCCGCGTCGGTCTCATCGGGCTCGAGACGGTGCGCTCGGGGCCGGACGCGATCCAGCGGCAACGCGACGAGCTGCGCGCGGCCGGCGTCGGCTGCGCGATCGCCGACGCGGTGATGCACGAGGACCTGCAGCACCTGGCCCGCGCCACGGTCGACTGGCCGTTGATGACCGGCGGCTCGTCGGTAGCCGCCCACTACCCGGCGATCTGGCGCGAGCGCGGCTTGCTGGGCCCGAATGGTGCCGGACAGGGCCTGCCCGCCGTGGCCGGGCCGGGCGTGGTGCTGGCCGGTTCCTGCGCGGACCAAACGCGCGCCCAGCTGCGCCAGTTCGCGGCATCGCATCCGCTGCTCGATCTCGACGTCGAGGCCGCGCTGCAGGGCCGCGACGTGGTCGGGCCGGCGATCGCCTGGGCCGGCGAACGTCTGCCGCGCGGTCCGGTCGCGATCGCCACCTCGGCGACCAGCGACGCCGTCGAGCGGCTGCAGTCGCGCTGGGGCGTGGCACGGGTGGCGGCTTGCTGCGAGGACCTGCTCGGTCGCATCGCGGCAGGCCTGCGCGAAGCCGGCGTGCGCCGTTTCGTCATCGCCGGCGGCGAGACCTCGGGCGCGGTGCTGCAGCACCTGCAGGTGACGCGGATGACCGTCGGGCCCTTCGCCGGTCCGTCGCTGCCGCTCGCCCTCGACGACACGGACGAGCAGCCGCCAGTGGTCCTGTGCCTGAAATCGGGCAAGCTGGCCGGCCTCGATGCTTTCGAAGTGGCGCTGGCGGCGATGCAGCGGGGCAGCCGGAACGATGCTGCTACTGGCGCGACCGGCGCTAGTAGCGGCGCTAGCGGCGCTGGCGACGCGGCCGCCGCAGTCGCCAAACCAGGAGATGTGCAATGACCGACAAACCCGCGACAGGTACCGATCAGCTGGCGGATCCGCGCGATGCCATCGTCGAGGCTTACGTCCGGCTCGACCGCGAGGGACTCAATCGCGGCAGCAGCGGCAACGTCAGCGTCCGGACGGGCGAGGACGGCATGCTGATCTCGCCGACCGGTATCGACGCGGCCCGGATCACCGCGGCCGGCATCGTCGCGCTGGGGCTCGACGGCAGCGCCCGCAGCGACGGCATCCCGTCCAGCGAATGGCAGATGCACGCCGAGATCTACCGCGCCTTCCCGGAGACCAAGGCAGTGGTGCACACCCATGCCGACGCCTGCGTCGCCGTCGCCTGCCAGCGGCGCGGCATTCCGGCCTTCCACTACATGGTGGCCGGCTACGGCGGTAACGACATCCGCTGCGCGCCCTACGAAACCTTCGGCTCGGCGGCGCTGGCACGCGCCTCCGTCGCCGCCTTGCGCGACCGGACGGCCTGCCTGCTCGCCAACCACGGAATGCTGGCGCGCGGGCCGAGCCTCCATGCCGCGGTCAATACCACCCTGAAGCTCGAGACGCTGGCGCGGCAATACTGGATGACCCTGCAGGTCGGACCGCCCACCCTGCTGTCGGAGGCGGAGATGGCCGAGGTCCTGCTGCGCTATCGCGACTACGGACGCGTCCGGATGCAGGGCTGATGCGGGCCTGCGGGCGGGCACCGGTGGAGCGCAATCCACGCAACGAAACTTGAGCAAAGACACCATGACCCAAGCCATACAGGACGGCGCCGCCGTCGCGGCGCACGACGCCGATCCGCTGATCACCGCTCCGTCCGAGCTGGCGCGCATCGCCCGCGACCTGCGTCGCCAGGTGATCCACATGGTTGTGCCGACCGGCCAGGGCTACGTGCAGCAGGGGCTCGGTGCGGCCGACCTGTTCGCCACCATCTATTTCGCGGAGCTGCGCATGCGCGCCGCCCAGCCGGACTGGCCGGCGCGCGACCGCTTCCTGCTCTCCACCGCCCACAACACCGCGATCTTCTACGCCACGCTGGCGGCCCGCGGCCTGATCGACCCGGCGAGCCTGGCCACCTATTGCCACGACGGTTCGCCGCTGGAGATCAATGCCTCCGAGCGGGTCGGTCCGATGGTCGAAGCCACCTGCGGCTCGCTGGGCCAGGGGCTGTCGGTGGGCGTCGGCATGGCGCTGGCGGCGCGGCGGCAGCGGCGCGACAGCCGCGTCGTGGTGATGCTGGGCGACGGCGAGCTGCAGGAGGGCCAGGTGTGGGAAGCGGCCATGGCGGCCGGCAGCTATGGCCTCGGCAACCTGCTGCTGGTCATCGACTACAACGCCATGCAGGTCGAAGGCCATGTCGACGACGTGCTGGCAATGGAGCCGATCGATGCCAAGTGGCGCGCCTTCAACTGGCGGGTCGAGACGGTGGATGGTCACGACATCCCGGCGCTGCTGGCGGCCTATGCAAGGGCTCGCGCGCAGGCCGACCAGCCCACCTGCCTGATCGCCAGGACGCTGGCCGGCAAGGGCGCGCCGAGCCTGGAAGGCGTGCTGGGCCACACGATGAAGCTGCCGCCCGAGATGGCGCAGCGCGCGCTCGCCGAGCTCGACGCCGGCGCCGCCTGAACCCGGAGCACCCATGAACAAGACCGTCAACTTGGCCGTCGCCGAAGACCTCAAGGTCGGCGACTTCAACACCCGCAACGCCCGCGCGCCGATCCGCAAGGTCTACGGCGAGGCGCTGCTGGCCGCCGCCCGCCGGGACCCGCGCATCGTCGCGCTGAGTGCCGACCTGACCTCGGCAACCGAGACCGACCTGTTCCGCGACGCCCTGCCCGAGCGCTTCTTCCAGGTGGGCATCGCCGAGGCCAACATGGTCGGCATCGCCGGCGGCATGGCGCGCCAGGGCGACGTGCCGTTCGTGCACAGCTTCAGCGTCTTCGCCACCCGCCGCTGCTACGACCAGATCGCGATGCAGGCCGCCTACCCGGGCCTGCCGGTCAAGCTGGTGGGCTTCATCCCCGGCCTCACGACGATGCTGGGGCCCAGTCACCAGGCCACCGACGACATCGCGCTGATGCGCGCCCTGCCCGGCATGACGATCTTTGAGCCGGCCGATCCGCGCCAGGTCGCGGCGGCGGTCGATGCCGCCGTCGCCCACGACGGACCGGTCTACATCCGCATCCGCCGTCCCGAGGCGCCGCCGCCGGATCCGCTGCTGCCGCTGCCGCTGGTGCGCGGCCGCATCGACCTGCTGCGCGACGGCGAGGACGGCGTGATCTTCGCCTGCGGCCTGATGTGCGCCGCCGCCGAGGCAGCCGCCGAGCGGCTGGCCGGCGAGGGCCTTTCAGTGGCCGTGGCCAACGTGTCGAGCCTCAAGCCGCTCGACGAGGCCACCGTGCTGGCGCTGGCCGGGCTGACGGGGACGGTGGTCACCGCCGAGAACCATTCGATCGTCGGCGGCCTTGGGTCGGCGGTGGCCGAGGTCATCGCCGAATCCGGGCTGCGGGTCGGCTTCGACCGGGTCGGCGTGCGCGACCGGTTCGCCGAGGGCGGCAGCACCAACTACCTGCTGTCGAAATACGGCCTGGACGCCGACGCGATCGTCGCCGCCTTCCGCCGCGCGCGGCAGCGGCGTGGCTAGGGAGCCGGCGCGCGGCCGTCCTTCTGCGGCCCAGGCTCCTTCACGC
>JAEZQX010000275.1 GCA_023441105.1 Pseudomonadota bacterium
CTGCAGCGCCTCCCATACCGGCCGGTAGATCAGCGCCTGCAGCCGCGACGGATCCCGCGGCTGCGCGCCCGGGCCGGTGACCTGGCTGATCCGGGCACGCCGCAGCGACACGCCGCGCAGCCGGCCGAGGCTGCTGCCGTCCGGCGCGGCAAGGTCCACGTCGGCCAGCCATTCCCGGGGCCGCCTCTCGCTGGCAGGGCGCAGCCGCGCATGGCATTGGAAGCTCGGGGGCAACGGCTCCGCCAGCTGGATGGCGCCGACCCCCGACAGCAGGTAGATGTCGCCGTCATCCGCCGCGGCCGGCACCGCCAGTCCCGCCGCCTGGAACGCGCCGTCGAGCAGCGCCGGGTGCGTCCAGACCGTCGGGTCGTCGCGGCACGACGGCGACAGCGACACCGCCACCAGCGCTTCACCGTCACGCTGCCTGATCTCGCGCACGCTGCGAAAGCGCGGGCCGAGGTCGATGCCGAGATCCGCGAGCCGGCGGTAGAAGTCGCCGCCATCGCAGGCCGGGCCGAAGGACTCCGCCGCATCGAGCGAGGATGCTGCTGGATCGGACGAACTGAGGCATCGGGCAGGATCGCCGTCCGCCGAACCAAGAATCTGCGCCGCGCCGGCCACCAGCCGGCCGCTGGCATGAAGCCGCCATTCGCCCTCGTCGCCGGCTGCCCTGCCGTGGATCGAGAACGTCATCGCCTCGCCGCCGGGAGCCGCTTGCAGTCCCGTCTGCGGGGCGGTCTGCAACTGCGTCTGCAGCATGACCGGCGTCTCGTCGAGCCGCAACGGCTCGTGGATGACGAAGCCCTCCACCAGCGGCACGAGGCTGCCGGTGATCGTCCGCGAGGCGGCTTGCGCCAGCTCCAGGAAGAAGCCGCCGGGCACCAGCACCGTGCCGTTCAGGCGGTGCTCCGCGAGATAGCCGATCACGCCCGCGTCCAGCACCGTCTCGAAGATCGGCAGCGCGGTCGGCAGGCGCTCCCCGGGCAGCCCGGCTGCAGGGCGCAGGCGGCGCGGCCGCGGCAGCTGCTGCGACGGCGCGGGAATCCAGAACGACTGGCGCTCGAAGGGATAGGTCGGCAGCGCCACCCGCCGGCGGGAATAGGGCCGGTCGAAGGCAACCCAGTCGACCCGGGCACCGTGGACATGGAGCTGGCACAGGCTGGCCATCACTTCCTGCCAGTCGTCATGACCGCGCCTGAGCGAGGCCAGCAGCACCGTTCCCTCTTCCGGCAGCGAGCGCTGTGCCAGCGCCAGCAGCGTCGGATGCGGCCCGACTTCGAGAAAGGCGCGATAGCCGTCGCGGTGCAGCGCCTCGATGCCGGTGGCGAACTGCACCGGCTCGCGCAGGTGCCGGCGCCAGTAGGTCGCATCCGGCGCCTGGTTGGCGGCCAGGACGTCGCCGGCGAGGTTCCAGGCGACGGGTATGCGCGGCGGCTTCATCGTCACCGCCGCCGCGCAGGCCTGCATCGCATCCAGCGCCGGCTCCACCAGGGCCGAATGCGCCGCCAGGGACACCAGCAGCCGCTGGCCCTGCACGTCGCGGCTTGCCAGCCGCTGCAGCAGGTCGTCGACCGCCTCGGCCTTGCCCGACACCACCACGCTGTCCGGCGCGTTGATGGCGGCGATGGAGAGTTCCCCCGCGGTTCCGGCGATGGCGCGCGCCACCTCGTCGTGGGCGGTGAACACCGCAGCCATCGCGCCGCCCGGCGGCAGGGCCTGCATCAGCCGCCCGCGCGCCGCGATCAGCCGCAGGCCCTCGTCGAGGGTGAAGACGCCGGCGACGCAGGCGGCGACGTATTCGCCGACCGAATGCCCGATCACGGCCGCCGGCTCGATGCCCCATGACCGCCAGGTCTGCGACATCGCATACTCGACGGCGAACAGCGCCGGCTGGGTCCATGCCGTCTCATGGATCGGCGTTGCTGCTTGCGCGGCGGGCCACAGCACGGATTTCAGCGTCCAGCCATCGGCATCGCGGCCAAGGACCGCATCGCAGTGATCGATCACCTCCCGGAACACCGGCGACGCGTCGTAGAGCGCGCGCCCCATGCCCGGATACTGCGCGCCTTGCCCGGTGAACAGGAACACCACCTCCAGCGGTTGTCCCGGCTCGGCCACGCCCCGATGCAGCAGCGGATGCGGCTCGCCGCGCGCATGGCTTTGCAGCGCTGCCGCGGCTTCCGCGGCGCTCGCCGCGGCGATCGCCAGCCGTTCGGCAAGATGCGAGCGACCGACCGCCGCGGTGTGCGCGGCGTCGCAGAACGATGGGGCGTCGCGCGACGCCGCCAGCGCCTCGGCATGTTGCCGGGCGAGTTGCCGCAGCGCAGCCGGGGTGCGGGCCGAGAGGGGATAGCAATGCAGCGGCCGGTCGGCTGCTCCTTGGCTGACCGCTTCCCCCTGGCGTGTCGCGGCCGCCGGCGCCTCCTCCAGGACCACATGGGCATTGGTGCCGCTGAAGCCGAAGGAGCTCACGCCCGCCCGCCGCGGGCGCGCGCTGCGCGACCATGGCCGGCCGGCGGCGGTCACCGCGACCGGATAGTCGTGCCAGGCGATCCGCGGGCTCGGCTCGCGAAAGTGGAGATGCGGCGGCAGCAGGCCATGCTGCAGCGACATTACCACCTTGATGACGCCGGCGATGCCGGCGGCCGGTTCGAGATGGCCGATGTTGGTCTTGACCGAACCGGCCAGCAACGGCGCATCGGCGGGGCGCCCGGCACCGAGCGCCCCTGCCAGGGCGCGTACTTCGATCGGGTCGCCCAGCGACGTGCCGGTGCCATGCGCTTCCACGTAGTCGATGTCGGCCGGTTCCACGCCAGCCTGCGCCAGCGCGGCCCGGATCACCGCCTCCTGGGCCGGCCCGTTGGGCACGGTGAGCCCGCCGCTGCGGCCGTCCTGGTTGGTGGCGTTGCCGCGGACCAGGGCGAGGACGCGGTCGCCGTCCGCCAGTGCGTCGGCCAGCCGCTTGAGGACCACGACGCCGCAGCCTTCGCCGCGCGAGAAGCCATCCGCCGCCGCGTCGAAGGTCTTGCAGCGGCCGTCCGGCGCCAGCATGTGGGCCTTGGTCAGCGCGATGGTGGTTTCGGGCGAGCACATCACGTTCACGCCGCCGGCCAGCGCCAGCCGGACTTCGCCGTTGCGCAGGCTTTGACAGGCGACGTGCAGCGCCACCAGCGACGACGAGCAGGCGGTGTCGATCGCCAGCGCCGGCCCCTGCAGCCCGAGGAAGTAGGCGATCCGACCGGCAGTGACGCTGTGCGCGTTGCCGGAGGCGAGGTAGGCGTCGATCAGGTCGCTGCCGCGCTGGATGACGCGCTGGAAATGGTCGCCGTTGCACACGCCGAGGTAGACGCCGGTGGCGCTGCCGGCCAGTCGTTCCGCCGCGATGCCGGCATGCTCCAGCGCTTCCCACGACACTTCCAGCAGCAGGCGCTGCTGGGGATCCATGGTGAGCGCCTCGCGCGGCGAGACCCCGAAGAAGGCGGCATCGAAGCCGTCGACGGCATCCAGGAAGCCGCCGTGGCGGGTGGACATGGCCGCCGGCGCATCCGGATCGGGATCGTAGTAGTCGTCGATGGCCCAGCGCTGCGCCGGCACCTCGCGGATGCAGTCACGGCCGTCGCGCAGGATTTCCCAGAAGCGCTCCGGGCTGTCGCCGCCGCCGGGAAAGCGGCAACCGATGCCCACCACCGCGATCGGCTCGGCAGGCTGGCGTTCCGCCTTCCTCGCCTCGGTCGCCTGCGCTTGCGCCTGCGCCGTCGCCTGCTCCAGCTGCGCGTTCAGCTCGACGGCGAGCAGCGCCAGCCGCCGGGGCGATAGCTGCGCGATGCGCTCGAGGAAGTCGCTCATTTCGCGCCTCCGCCGGAACGGCTTGCCAGCTGCCGCTCGACTTCCTCGTCGGACAGGCTCTCCAGCGACGCCACCAGGTTGGCTCCCGATGCAGCCGGTTCAGCTTGCCGGGCCGGCTGCTGCGGCGCCTGCTGCGGTGCCTGCTGCGCATCGCTTCCCATCCCGTAGACCTTGTCGAGCAGATAATCCGTCAGCGCATCGAGCGTCGGATAGTCGAACAGCAGCGTGGCCGGCAGCGGCCTGCCGATGGCTGCGCCCAGCGTGTTGCGCAGCTCCACCGCAAGCAGCGAATCGAGGCCCATGTCGCCCAACGGCAGACGTGGATCGACCGTGCGGGCCGGATCGACACCCAACGCCCGCAATGCACGCTCGCGCACGAACGCGGCCACCAGCGGCCGGCGGCGCGCCGCCGGGGTCTCCTTCAGTCGCAAGCCGAGATCGATGGCGCGCGTTGCGGCGGGCTGGCCGGCCGGCGCCGCCGCGTGCACGGCCTGCTGCTGGGGCGGCGCCGCCTGCGTCCGCACCTCCGACAGGAACGCCGGCAACCAGCCGCTGCCGAGATGCTGCTCGTAACGCCGCCAGTCGATCGGCAGCACCGCCACCTGCGCCCTCTCCTGCCGGATCAGCCGTTCGAGGGCAGCCAGTCCCTGTGCCGGGGTGACCGCGTGGATGCCCTGCGCGGCCAGGCGCTCGGCAACGCCTTTGGCCGCCGCCGCGCCGACGTCGCTCCACGGCCCCCAGTTGATGCTGAGGCCCGGCAGGCCACGGCTGCGGCGTTCCCTGGCCAGCAGGTCGAGGAATGCGTTGGCAGCCGCATGGTTGGCCTGCCCCGGCGAACCCAGCACCGATGCAGCCGACGAGAAGAGCACGAAGAAGTCGAGCGCCTCGCCGCGCGTGAGCCGATCCAGCAGGAAGCCGCCGCGGACCTTGGGCGCGAAGACCCGTTCGAAGCGGGCCGCATCCTGCTGCGCCAGGGCGGCATCATCGAGCACCCCGGCACCGTGGATCACGCCCCGCAACGGCGGTCCGCCCGCGCGCAGCCGCGCCAGCAGCGCCGCGAGAGCCGCCTCGTCGCTTACGTCGAGCGACTGCGCGACCACCTCGCCACCGTGCGCCCGGATCTCGTCGACCAGCGCCTCGTGCTGCGGGCCTGGCCCGTGTCGGCCGACCAGCACGATGCGGCCGGCGCCGCTGCGTGCCAGCCAGCGGGCGACCTCCGGACCGATGCCCGCCAGCCCACCGGTCACCAGGTAGGTGCCATCCCGCCGCACCGCAGGCGGCGTGGCGGCGCCATGTCGCACGACGATCTTGCCGACGTGCCGGGCCTGCGCCATGAAGCGGAAGGCGCGCTCGATCTCGTCGCCGGCGAACTCGTGCCGCGGCAGGCTGGCGAGCGTGCCGGCCTGGATCGCTTCGACGAGCCGCGCGAGCATGCCGCCGATGAGTCCCGGCTGCAGCGCCGCGGTCTCGCCCCAGTCCACCAGGTGGTAGCGCAGGTTCCTGCCAAGCGACTGCACCCAGGCCTCGTCCTTGATGCCGCGCTTGCCGATCTCGACGAAGCATCCGCCGGCGGCCAGGACGTCGAAGCTCGCCTCGATCGCTTCGCCGGCCAGCGAGTTGAGCACGATGTCGACGCCACGTCCGCCGGTCGCGGCGCGGATCTGCTCGACGAAGGCGGTGCTGCGCGAGTCGAAGACGTGGGCGACACCCATCGCCGCGAGCGCGTCGCGCTTCATCGCCGAGCCGGCCGTAGCGAAGACCTCGGCGCCGCAGCGCTGCGCGAGCCGCACCGCCGCCATTCCCACGCCACCGGCCGCGGCATGCACCAGCACCCGGTCGCCGGCCTTCATGACGGCCAGATGAGCGAGGCAGAACTCGGCGGTGAGAAAGGCGATCGGGATGGCCGCCGCCTCCTCGGCCGGCATGCCGGGCGGGCGCCGCTGCACGAAGTCGGCGCGGGCGATCACATGCGAGGCGAAGCTTCCGCCGGCCACCGCCAGCACCTCGTCGCCCGGCCGCACATGGGTGACGCCGGCGCCGACGGCGGTGACGCGGCCGGCACATTCGCCGCCCAGCGGCCCGGCATCGCCGGGATACATGCCCAGGGCATTGAGCACGTCCTTGAAGTTGAGGCCGCTGGCCTGGACCTCGATCTCCACCTCGCCGTCGGCCGGCTGGCGACGCGCCAGCGGCACACGATCGACGCCCGCCAGCGATCCGGGCCGCGCCACGAC
>JAEZQX010000351.1 GCA_023441105.1 Pseudomonadota bacterium
GGCGACGGCCGCGCCCGCCTGGTGATGCGAGAACCCGACGACCATGTCGATCGGCTCGTCGGTGAGGTCCCAGGTCTCGACCACCGGGATGCCGGATGCCGCCAGCCGCCGCCTGGCGGCCGGCGAATGCATGATGCCCGTCAGCACGATTCCCTCGGGCCGCCGGCCGATGATGGCGCTGATCAATGCGTCCTCGCGTGACCCGGTGTAGCCGCTCTGGCCGAGCATCAGCTGGCAGTTGGCCTCGGCGAGCGCCTCGGTCAGCGCGCCAATGGTCTCGAGGAAGACCGGTCCGGCGAGGGTCGGCACCACCGCCGCAACCAGGCGGCTGCGGTTGGACGCCAGGCCGCCGGCGATCAGGTTCGGGACGTAACCGGTGCGCGCGATCGCATCCTGCACCCGTTCGAGGGTCGCCGGCGAAACGGCCGAGGGAGTGTTCAAGGCCCGTGACACGGTGATCGGCGCGACGCCGGCGACCCGGCTGACGTCGCCGAGCGTGACGCCGCCGGTGCCGCGGCGCGGGCCGCGGCCGGATGTCTTCTGCTGTGGCGGCGGGTTGTTGCTCACGATCGGATCGAGGTTGCCGGCTGCCGGCGCCGTGTCGTTGCTGATGCAACGAGATGATTGCACACGGCGGCGCCGTCGCAGGCCCGCCACCGGCCGCCGTCCGCAGCCATCGGCCGGCACTTTCGATTGCCACTCGCAGGCGGATGGGGCTGGAAATCGGTTACTGTTATCGTGCTGTCCGTGCCCGGCGTCCTCGACTGCGCTGTCGTCGTGCGCGATTCCCTTGCCCCAGGCCGCACCGACGACCCTATGCCGCATAGCATCACCCTTGTCACGACCATGGCCGTCGGCCTGGGTCTCGCCCTCGTCCTCGGCTTCGCGGCCGTGCGGATGAACCTGCCGGCGCTGGTCGGCTACCTGGTCGCCGGCATCATCGTCGGTCCCTCGACCCCCGGCTTCGTGGCCGACATCGGGATCGCCAGCCAGCTTGCCGAGATCGGCGTGATGCTGCTGATGTTCGGCGTCGGCCTGCATTTCTCCATCGACGACCTCCTGTCGGTGCGCAAGATCGCCTTGCCCGGGGCCATCGTGCAGATCGGCGTGGCGACGACGCTTGGCGTGCTGGTGGCGTCGATGTGGGGATGGAGCCTCGGCGCCGGCATCGTCTTCGGCCTGGCGCTGTCGGTCGCCAGCACGGTGGTGCTGCTGCGGGCGCTGGAGAGCCGCGGCGTGCTCGATTCGGTCAATGGCAAGATCGCGGTCGGCTGGCTGGTGGTGGAGGACCTGGTGATGGTGCTGGTGCTGGTGATGCTGCCGGCGCTATCCGATCTTGGCGCCGCCTACGGCGGCCGCCTGGACGACCGGATGGACCTGCTGTCGACGCTGCTGTACACCCTTGGGCAGGTGGCCGTGTTCGTCGCCCTGATGCTGATCGTGGGCCGGCGGTTGTTCCCATGGCTGCTGTGGCACGTGGCCCGCACCGGCTCGCGCGAGCTGTTCACGCTGTGCGTCATCGCCGCGGCGGTGGGCATCGCCTACGGTTCGGCGGCCCTGTTCGGCGTGTCGTTCGCGCTCGGCGCTTTCTTCGCCGGCATGGTGTTGCGCGAATCCGACCTCAGCTACCGCGCGGCCGCCGAGTCGCTGCCGCTGCGCGACGCCTTCTCGGTGCTGTTCTTCATCTCGGTCGGCATGCTGTTCGAGCCGCAGGTGGTTCTCGACGAGCCGCTGCACCTGCTGGTGGTGATGGCCATCGTGCTGCTCGGCAAGTCGGTTGCGGCCTTCCTGCTGGTGCTGGCTTTTCGCTATCCGCTCAACACCGCCCTGACGGTGTCAGCCAGCCTGGCGCAGATCGGCGAGTTCTCCTTCATCCTGGTCGGGCTGGGCGTGGCGCTGAAGATCCTGCCGGCCGAAGGCCAGAGCCTGGTGCTCGCGGCGGCGCTGATCTCGATTGCGCTCAATCCGCTGATGTTCAAGCTGGTCGCGCCCGCCGAGGCCTGGATCCGGATGCGGCCGCGGCTCGCCCGGGCGCTCGAGCGCCCGGGTGATCCGCTTGCGGAGCTGCCGATCAGCGTCGAGCCGCGCCATGTCACCAACCATGTTGTGATCGTCGGCTACGGCCGGGTAGGGCGCCGGATCGCGGACGCGCTGGCGGCGCAGGGCCTCGGCTTCGTGGTCGCCGAGCAGAACCGCGAGATCGTCGAGAAGCTGCGGCAGCGCGGCCATCATGCGGTGGCGGGCGATGCCTCGGACCCGGCGGTGCTGATCCAGGCGCATGTGGCCCGCGCCCGGATGCTGGTGATCGCCACCCCGGACACTTTCCACGTCCGCCAGATGATCGAGATCGCGCGCACGCTGAATCCGGACATCGACACGGTGGTGCGCACCCACAGCGAAGAGGAAGCGGCGCTGCTGCGAAGCGAAAAGGCCGGCACCGTCTTCCTCGGCGAGCACGAGCTCGCGATGTCGATGACCCGCTACGTGATGGAGAAGGTCACCGCGCCGGTGGTCGGCTGAAGCGCTCCCCGCCGGCAAGCGTCGATCGCGCGACTGCGGGCAGCTGCGGGCGGCTGCGGGAGCGGTTCAGTCCCCGGCGCGGTGGAACTGGGCGATGATGCTGGAGAAGTCCAGCGCGCCGCTGCCGCCGGCGCTGTGCAAGGCGTAGAGGTTGCGCGCCATGCTGCCCAGCGGGGTCGAGGTACCGGTGGCGAGCGCCGATTCCATCGCGAGGCCGAGGTCCTTGAGCATCAGGTCGGTGCCGAAGCCGCCGGCATAGTTGCGCGCGGCCGGCACGTTCTCCATGACACCCGGCAACGGGTTGTACTTTTCCAGGGCCCAGTTCCCGCCGGAGCTGCGCCGCATGATCTCCGACAGCACCTTCGGGTCGAGGTCGTTGGCCAGGCCCAGCGCGATCGCCTCGCTGGTGCCGATCATCAGGATGCCCAGCAGCATGTTGTTGCAGACCTTGGCGACCTGCCCGGCCCCGCCGGCGCCGGCATGGAAGAGGTTCTTGCCCATTGCCTCGAGCAGCGGCCGGGCGCGTGCCACCGCGTCGTCCTCGCCGCCGATCATGAATGTCAGCGTCGCTGCCGCGGCGCCGGCGGTGCCGCCGGATACCGGCGCGTCGAGCATCGCCAGGCCCTGGGCCGCTGCCGCCTGCGCCACCTTGCGTGAGCTGGCCGGCGCGATGGTGCTGCAGTCGATGATGAGGCTGCCCTGGCGGATGGACTGCAGCAGCCCGGCTTCGCTGCCGCTGCCGAGATAAAGGCCTTCGACATGCCGACTGGCCGGCAGCATGCTGATCACCACCTCGGCATCGGCCACCGCATCCACGGCCGACGCCGCGATGGCGATACCGGAGGCGGCAACCTGGTCGCAGGCGCTGCGCGACAGGTCGAAGGCCCGTAACCGGTGCCCAGCCTTCGCGAGGTTGACGGCCATCGGCGCGCCCATGTTGCCCAGGCCGATGAAGGCGATCTGGCGGGCGGCAGCGCCCTGGCTCGACGGGTCCTGGCCGGCTGCATCCCGGCTGCTGTTGCTGTTCATCTGGAGTCTCCGGTAGGTCCTGTCGTCAGCGCGGCACGTCGAGATCAGGCTTGTCGAGCAGCCGG
Source organism: Pseudomonadota bacterium (assembly GCA_023441105.1). Next base: position 3,615 of record JAEZQX010000351.1, read on the forward strand.
CGCGCCACGATCACCCGCATGATCTCGTTGGTCCCTTCGAGGATCTGGTGCACCCGGGCGTCGCGCAGGTAGCGCTCGAGCGGGTATTCCTTGATGTAGCCGTAGCCGCCATGCAGTTGCAGGGCATCGTTGCAGACCTTGAAGCCGGCATCGGTGGCGAAGCGCTTGGCCATCGCGCAGTAGGCGGTGGCATCGGGCGCCCGGGCGTCGAGGCGGGTGGCCGCCAGGCGCACCATCTGCCGCGCCGCCACCAGTTCGGTCGCCATGTCCGCGAGCTTGAACTGCAGGGCCTGGAAATCGGCGAGCCGCTGCCCGAACTGCCGCCGCTCGAGCAGGTGCGCGCGGGCCGCATCGAGCGCTGCCTGGGCCGCGCCCACCGAGCAGGTGGCGATGTTGATCCGTCCGCCGTCGAGCCCCTTCATGGCGATGCGAAAACCCTGGCCCTCCTCGCCGAGGCGCTGGCTGACCGGCACGCGCACGTCCTCGAAGGTGATCGCGCGGGTGGGCTGGCTGTTCCAGCCCATCTTCTCTTCCTTGCGGCCGTAGGTGATGCCGTGGCTGTCGGCGGCGAGCACGAAGGCGGAGATGCCGCCGGGGCCATTGCCGCCGGTGCGGGCCATCACCACCAGCACGTCGGTCGCACCGGCGCCGGAGATGAAGGCCTTGGAGCCATTGAGCAGGTAGGCATCGCCGTCGAGGCGGGCGCTGGTCTTGAGCGAACCGGCATCGGAGCCGGCGCCGGGTTCGGTCAGGCAATACGAGGCGAGGCGGGTGCCGGCGGTGAGCGGCGGGCACCATTGTTCCGCCACCTCCGGCCGGGCGAATTCGCTGACCATCCAGGTGGCCATGTTGTGGATGGTGAGGAAGGCGGTGGTCGAAGGGCAGGCGGCCGCCATCTCCTCGAAGATCAGCGCCGCATCGAGCCGCGACAAACCCAGCCCGCCATGCTCGGGGGCGGCATACAGTCCGCAGAAGCCGAGTTCCCCGGCCTTGGCCAGCGTCTCGCGCGGGAAGATGGCCTCGGCATCCCAGCGCGCGGCATGCGGCGCCAGCTCACCGGCGGCGAACTCGCGGGCGGTCTGCTGGAACGCCCGCTGGTCCTCGGTCAGCTCGAAGTCCAAACCTAGTTACCCCTTCTCCCTCAGTCTGGTGCCGAGGACGCAAACTTTCGCAGGCCCCAGGCGCCACACAGCCACCAGCCGCCGCGGAACGGGCTTTGCCCGGCCGCTGGCGGCGCCCCCCTCCTTGAGGGGGGAGCGCCGCAGGCGCTCGGGGGGAGCTTCTTCACCTCATGCTGATGGTGGTGTTGACGCCGCCGGAAGCGACGTCGTCGTCGAACCAGCGCGAGGTCACGGTCTTGGTCTGCGTGTAGAACAGGACTGCCTGCTTGCCGTAGGGCCCGAGATCACCGAGCTTGGAAGCGCGCGAGCCGGTGAACGAGAACAGCGGCACCGGCACCGGGATCGGCACGTTGATGCCGACCTGGCCGACGTCGATCTCTTCCTGGAACTTGCGGGCGACGGCACCGGAGCGGGTGAAGATGCCGGTGCCGTTGCCGTTCGGGTTGCGATTGACCAGCTCGATCGCCTCGTCGAGCGTGCCGACCGACATCGAGCACAGCACCGGGCCGAAGATCTCTTCCTGGTAGATCTTCATCTCCGGCTTGACGCCGGAGAACAGCGTCGGCAGGATGAAGTTGCCTTCCTCGTAGCCGGCCACCTTGCCATTGCGGCCGTCGAGCTCGAGCTTGGCGCCTTGCGAGACGCCTTCCTCGATGAGACCGAGGATGCGGTTGCGGGCATTGGCGGAAATCACCGGTCCCAGGTCGGCACCCGGCTCGTGGCCCGCGCTCACCTTCAATCCCTGGGCCATCTTCGCCAGGTCCGGAATCCACTTGGCGCTTTCGCCGACGAAGATCACCACCGAGGTGGCCATGCAGCGCTGGCCCGCCGCACCGTAGCCGGCACCGATCAGCGCGTTGAGGGTCTGCTCCTTCGGCGCATCCGGCATCACCACGACGTGGTTCTTGGCTCCCATCATGCACTGCGCGCGCTTGCCGGCCTTGGTGGCGCGCTGGTAGACGTGGTTGCCGACCCGGGTGGAGCCGACGAACGAAATCGCCTTGATGACCGGGTGATCGCAGAGTCCATTGACCACGTCCTCGGTGCCGTGGATGACGTTGAGCACGCCCGGCGGAATGCCCGCCTCCATCGCCAGCTCGACGAGCCGCATCGTCGACAACGGGTCCTGCTCCGATGGCTTGAGCACGAACGTGTTGCCGCAGGCGATCGCCGTCGGGAACATCCACAGTGGGATCATGGCGGGAAAGTTGAACGGCGTGATGCCGGCGCAGACCCCGAGCGGCTGCAGCAGGGTGTAGGTGTCGACGCCGGTGGCGACGTTGCGGGCCAGTTCGCCCTGCTGCAGGATGCCGATCCCGGCAGCCTGCTCGACCACCTCCAGGCCGCGGAACACGTCGCCCTCGGCGTCGGCCAGCGTCTTGCCCTGCTCGGAGGTTAGGATGCGGGCGACATCCTTCATGTTTTCGCGGATCAGCTGCTGGTACTTGAGGAAGATCCGTGCGCGGGTGCCGATCGGCGCATTGCGCCAGGTCTTGAAGGCTTCGGCGGCCGCCGTCACTGCCGCATCGAGCTCTTCGGCAGTGGCCAGCGGCACCCGCGCCAGGACTTCCTGCGTGGCCGGATTGCGGACCTCGCGCCATTGGCTGGTGCGCGACTCGACCAGCTTGCCGTTGATCAGCAACGGCACGGTGGGGATCTTCTGGGCGGACATTGCGGTCTCCTGCGGTTTCGAGGGGTCGTGGCGTCCGAAGCCAGCCGTCGCAGCGGCAGAGCCCGCGACGGGCTTCGGTGACGGCCGTGTCGCGGTCGATTGCTGCTGGCACGGCCTGGCGCCCACGATAGGGTGATGTTACACACAACTACGGCGGCGCATCGCTCAGGGCGCCGCGCTGCCGCTTGAAGCGATGCGCCGCCAGCCGCAGGTGCAGCTGCATCACCTGCCTGGCCAGTTCGCCGTCCCCGGCGCGCACCGCCGCGGCGAGGTCGCGGTGATGCTGCAGGCTCTGCAGCTTGTCCTGCAGCGTGCTGATGAAATGCGAACGGATCACGATCGGCATGTCGATCAGGCCCTCGAGCATCGCCTTCAGCCGCGGCGAGCCGCTTGCCTCCAGGATCGCCCGATGGAACTGCGAGTTGACCTGCTGCAGGCGTTCTGGAACCTCGCTGCCGCCGGCGGCGATGGCGCGTTCCATCTGCCCGTTCAACTCGTCAAGTCGATCCGCCAGGTCGATGCCGCCGCGGCGGGCGGCGAGGTCCGCCGCGTGCGCTTCCAACATGCCGCGCAGGTCGAAGGTCTCCTCGATGTCGAGTTCGGTCCACGCTGCGACACGCACGCCACGATGCGGATCGGCAGTGGCGAGGCCATCCTCCACCAGGCGCCTGAGAGCCACGCGAACCGGCGTGCGACTGATCTCCAGCTCGCGGGCGATGTGTTCCTCCTTGAGCTGCGCGCCCGGCGCGTAGCTGCCGCCAATGACTCGATGCTTGAGGATGTGGTAGGCCTTGTCCGTGGCGGCGACCATTCTTTGTTCCTAAGTTGTACTGACAGACAAGCAACCCCGCAGACCGGCATAGGGGCCGTCAGGGACTGTTCGGTCGAGGTTGACCGTATTGTATTTTTCTTGTACTTTCCTGTCACCGTTCACCTTGAGCAGGCACCGCATGGCCGGACTCCGGATCCGCAACCGCGCACCGCGAATCAAGCATCATCCCGCGCAGCGCCGACGGCGCGACGGAACAGCCGCGGAGCCGGACGACTCGATCGTAGTCGATGGGGCAGGGGACCTCGCCAGCGCTCGCTCCGACCGGATGAAGAGCGCCTCCGTCCGGAGGCCGGACTGAATGGCTGCCATCGTCAAGCGCGTGGTCCGGTCCGACCTGTGGATCGATGCCGCCTTCGACCAGCGGCTGGCGCGCGAGGCGGACGTGTCGTTGCGCGTCTTCGAGGTGCGCGGCAATCCGGACGCCGCGTGGGAAGCGCTCGCCGGCGCGCATGTCTACCACATCTCGGCCGCGAAGGACGAGCTGCCGCAGCCCTGGTTCGCGCGCGCCGAGCTGCTCGCGCGTTGCCCGGAGCTGCTGTGCGTCTCCGCGGGTGGCGCGGGCTATGACACGGTGGATGTCGCGGCCTGCGCGGCGGCCGGCGTGGCAGTCGTGAACCAGGCCGGCGGAAATGCGGTTTCAGTGGCAGAGCACACGCTCGGGCTCATGCTGGGCGTCTCGCGCCGGATGGTCGAAGGTGACCGCCGCCTGCGTCGCGAGATCGGCTATGCCCGCGAGGACGTGATGGGCCGCGAGGTCGGGGGCAAGACCGTCGGCCTGGTGGGGATCGGACATATCGGCACACGCGTCGCCGGACTGGCTCGCGCTTTCGGCATGGAGGTGCTCGCGACCGATCCCTTTCTCGCCAGCGAGGAGATCGCGCGCCGCGGCGCGAAGGCGGTGTCCTTCGAGCAGCTGCTCGAGCGGTCCGACATCGTGTCGCTGCATTGCCCGCGCGATGCGAGCACGCTGGGGATGATGGACGCCCAGGCCTTCGGTCGCATGAGGCGGGGCGCCATCTTCATCACCACCGCGCGCGGCGGTATCCACGACGAAGCGGCCCTGGTGGCTGCCCTGCAATCCGGTCATCTGGCGGGCGCCGGCGTGGACGTGTGGGATCAGGAGCCTCCTCCGCTCGACCACCCGTTGCTGGCGATGGACAACGTCTTCGCCACCTTCCATGTCGCGGGCGTAACCCATGAAGGGCGCCGGAACATCGCCGTCATCAGCGCGGAGCAGATCGTCGACCTCTTGTCCGGGGCGCGGCCACCGCGCCTGGTCAATCCCGAAGTCTGGTCCCGATTCCAGCAACGACGGGCGCGGATCCTCGGCTGAGCACCGCCGCTCCCGCTGCACCTCAACCCACGGAGGAGACACTTCCCATGCCACGCCATTCCTGCTTCATGCGGCGCCTGTTGCCGTCGATCGCGCTGTGCAGCCTGGCCGTCGTGCCGGGGCTTTCCCAGGCGGCTTTTCCCGAGCGGCCGATCAGGATGCTGGTCGCCTATGCGCCCGGCGGCGGCACGGACATCACCGCTCGCCTCACCGCGGAATACGTGCAGAAGTACCTCGGCAACAACGCCACGTTCGTGGTGATGAACCGACCCGGTGCCGGTGGTGCCATCGGCTTCACCGAGCTCGCCAATGCAGCGCCCGACGGCTATACCATCGGTTTCGTCAACACCCCCAACGTGCTGACCATTCCGATCGAGCGGAAGTCGAACTTCCACTGGGAGCGATACGACCTGCTGGGCAACGTGGTCGACGATCCCGGCAACTTCTCGGTGCATGCCGACACCCCGATCAGGAGTCTCGCCGAGCTGGTGGCCTATGCCAAGGCCAACCCTGGCAAGGTCACCTATGGGACCACCGGCATCGGCTCCGACGACCATCTCGCCGCCATGATGTTCGAGCGCGCCGCCGGCGTGAAGCTGAATCACGTGCCGTTCAAGGGCGCGGCCGAGGTCCACATGGCGATCGCCAGCAAGCAGATCATGCTCGCCGCCATGAACATCGGCGAGGCGATGCAGTACCAGAAGGGCGGCACGCCGCTGCGTCACCTCGGCCAGATGAGCGACAAACGGTCGAGCCTGGCGCCGGATGTGCCGACCTTCAAGGAGCAGGGCTTCCCGGTGATCATGGCGTCGTTGCGCGGCGTTGCCGCGCCGAAAGGCCTGCCGCCGGCCGTGCGCGAGCAGTTGGTGAACGCCTTGCAGAAAGCGGCGGCCGATCCGGAGTACCAGGCCAAGGCGCTCGGCTACTTCGCACCCTTGCGCTACCTGCCGCCCGATGCCCACGCCGCGGAGCTCAAGGAAGCGGAAGCGAGCTTCCGCCAGTTGTGGCAGACCATGCCCTGGGCGGAGAAATAGCCGCGGATGTCGGCACGACGGTGGTTCCACCGGTGACGCTCGACCAGGTGCTGAGCCTCGATGACTTCGAGGCCGCCGCCCGCCAGCACCTGCCGGCGCCCGTCTTCGCGTATGTCTCCGGCGGCGTGGAGCGCAACCAGACGCTGCGCGGGAATGCCGAAGCATTCGAGCGCTATGCGTTCGTGACCCGTGTCCTGGTCGACACATCCAAGAGGTCGACCGCCACCACGCTGTTCGGGTCGACCTGGTCGGCGCCGTTCGGCATCGCGCCGATGGGAATCTGCGCGCTGTCGGCGTATCGCGGCGATCTCGTCCTGGCCCAGGCAGCCGCGCGGGAGAATGTGCCGATGATCATGAGTGGCTCGTCGCTCATCCGGCTGGAGGAGATCGTGCAGGCCAATCCGCAGGCCTGGTTCCAGGCCTACCTGCCGGGCGCGGAGTCGGAGATCATTGCGCTGGTGGAACGCGTCAAGGCGGCCGGATACGGTACGCTGGTGGTGACACTCGACGCCTCGATCGCCTCCAATCGGGAGCAGAACATCCGCGCCGGCTTTTCGACGCCGCTGCGGCCCAGCGCGCGCCTGGCCTGGCAGGGGCTCACCCATCCGCGCTGGCTCTTCGGCACGTTCCTGAGAACCCTCATGCGGCACGGGATGCCGCATTTCGAGAACAACTACGCCCGGCGCGGCGCGCCGATTCTGTCGGCCAACGTGCTGCGCGATTTCTCCGATCGCGGGCATCTTGGCTGGCAGCACATCGCGCTGATCCGGCGCATGTGGCCGGGCAGGCTCGTGCTCAAGGGCATCCTGGACGTGCGCGATGCGCGCCTGGCGCTGGAGCACGGGGCCGACGGTATCCTGGTCTCCAATCACGGCGGACGGCAGCTCGACGGCACGGTTTCGCCGTTGCGCGTCCTGCCCGCCATCGTGGCGGCATGCCCGGATGTCCCGGTGATGGTGGACAGTGGATTTCGCCGCGGCACCGACGTGCTCAAGGCGCTCGCGTTGGGTGCCCGGTTCGTCTTCGTCGGCCGCCCATTCAGCTATGCCGCCGCCGTGGCAGGGGAAGCCGGCGTGCTCAAGGGGATCACGCTGCTGCGCGAGGAGGTGTCGCGCAACATGGCGATGCTGGGCGTGAGCCACACGTCCGATATCGGGAGCGACTGCCTGCTGCAATAGCGGCGAACAAGTCGGTAGTTTCCCGGGTGGACCGGCCGTTGCCGCAATTGGTCCAGCCACTGTACTATCGGCCGGCCCCGGCAGCTGAGCGGTCGCGCCACGAGACAGGCACGCTTGCATTTTCCCAGGCATGCCGCTGGACACGAGAGGAACAGCATTCCCATGTCCCCGCAGCCATGCCCATGCAGGTAGCGTCAGGTACCGGACGGCTCTATCGGCAGATCGCCGAGGAGATCCGGCTGCGGATCGCCGATGCGACCTTTCCCGCCGGCTCGCGCCTGCCGGCGGAACGCGATCTGGCGCACCGCCTGTCGGTGTCGCGCACCTCGGTGCGCGAGGCGCTCATCGCGCTGGAGATCCAGGGCCTGGTGGAGGTCCGCGGTGGCTCCGGCATCTTCGTGAGCGATCCGCTGCCGTTCCTGAAACCGCTGTTCGGCGCCGATGCCGGCCCCGGTCCTTTCGAGTTGCTGCATGCGCGCTGGCTGGTCGAGGGCGAAGTTGCCGCGCTCGCCGCCCGCGCCATCGACCCGCCGATGCTCGACCACCTGGCGGACGCCTTGCGCATCCTCGAGGACGAGGCCGCCTCCGCGCAGGCGCATGACGACGCGGACCGGGCATTCCATCTCGGCATCGCCGAAGCGACCGGCAATGGCGCGCTGATCCAGACGGTGCGGATGTACTGGGACCAGCGTCGCGGCCCGATGTGGCGCAAGCTGGTCGAGCATTTCCATACCCCACGGTTGCGCGAACTGGTCGCGCAGGATCATCGTCGCATCCTCGACGCGCTGGCGCGACGGGCGCCGGCAATGGCACGCGATGCCATGCGTCGCCACCTGGTCAGTGTCACCCGCGAGTTCGGCAAGGGAACTATTGAATCCGAGGCCCGTCGCCTCGTGCGTCGCAGTGGCAGTCACGCCCCCATCCAGTAGCCGGCAGAGATCGGCTCGACAACAGCGCATCAAATAGCTCATCAAGGAGACCTATCCATGCTCAAGCGAACTTTCTGCAGGATCACGCTGGCGGCAGCAGTCGCCGGCATCGCAGCCATGCCTGGACTCGCCGGCGCCCAGGAGCCGATCACGCTCCACGGCGCCTCGCAATTCAACGACGACCATGCCTTCACCAAGACCATGGTCCGCTTCGGCGAGCTGGTGAAGAAGTACTACGGCAAGCCGGTCAACTTCGTGCTGCATAAGAACAGCGAGCTGGGCCTCGAGAAGCAGTACTTCGAGTACATGGCCCAGGGCAAGGCGGTCGACTTCGCGGTCGTGTCGCCGGCGCACATGTCGACCTTCTCGAAGGCCGCGCCGTTCATCGATGCGCCGTTCCTGTTCCGCGACCTCGATCACTGGAACAAGGTCCTGGATGCCGACACCTTCAAGCCGATCGCCGATGAGGTCGCCAAGCGCGCCGACGTCATGCTGATCGGCTATGCCGGCGGCGGCGTGCGCAACATCTTCTCCAACAAGCCGGCTTCCAGCCTGGACGACATCAAGGGCCTCAAGGTTCGGGTGCAGGGCGCCCCGATCTGGAGCCGGGCCTTCACCGCCGTCGGCATGGCGCCGACCGTGATCGCCTACAGCGAGGTCTACAACGCCATCCAGAACGGCGTCATCTCCGCCGGCGAGAACGAGGCCGCGGGCGTCGAGTCCATGAAGTTCAACGAGGTGGCGCCGAACCTGCTGATGACCCAGCATGCGATCACCATCCGGCCGCTGTGCTTCTCCGGCAAGACCTTCAAGAACCTGCCCAAGGACCTGCAGGAAGCCATCGTCAAGGCCGGCAAGGAGGCCGGCGCCTACGGGCGCCAGGTCGAGTCGACGGAAGACGGGCAGAAGCTCGACGCGATGGAGAAAGCCGGCAAGCTCAAGCGCATCGCCTTCAAGGATCGCGACCAGATGAAGAAGCTGGTGGACCCGGTGATCGCCTCCTACGCCAAGGAGATCGGCGCCGACGAGATCTTCTCGAAGCTCAACGCCATCAAGTGATGGCGGCTGGCGTGGGGCGCCACCGCGTCCTTCGATGGTAGTCCGCGCGGCCTCCCGGGGCCGCGCCTGCCTTGCAGCCGCGATCGCCGGAGCGACCGGGCAACTGCAAGCAGTCTGGCGATCCCAAGCAACCCACTCGGAGCCTTGATGCACGAAGCAGCTGACGGCCTGCCTGCAGGCGACGGCGCATCCTCCCCGCGCGATCCCGCTACCGGCGGGTCTCCTGGCTCGCCCGCCGGCCCCACCAGCGCCTGGCGGCGCTTCACCGCCGGGTTTGCCAGGATCCTCGACTGGCTGCTGATCGTCACGGTGGCGGTGCTGATCGTCCCGGTGACGATGCAGATCGTCTCGCGCTACACCGACCTGATCCCGCCCTACATCTGGACGGAGGAGCTGGCGCGCTTCGTCTTTATCTGGATGATCATGCTCGGCGCGATGATCGGCGTGAGGGAGAGCTCGCACTTCGATGTCGACATCTGGCCGCGGCTGAGCCCCAAGGCCGATGCGGCGCTCCGGCTGATCGCCAACCTCGCGACCCTGGTCTTCGCCCTGGTGTTCGTCTGGTCCGGCTACGAATTCACGGCCTTCGCCATCTACCGCATCTCCGAGTTGGCCGAGCTGCCGCTCTGGGTGATCCACGTCGCCTGGCCGATGACCGGCGTTGCCTGGATCGTCTTCCTCGGCGAGAAGTTCGTCGACAACATCCGCATTCTCACCGGCAGGCAGGCATGATCGCAGGCGCAATCCTTTCCCCCGCCATCGCCAGCCTGATCCTGTTCGCCGTCTTCTTCATCCTGATGGCGCTGCGGGTGCCGGTGGCCTTCGCCCTCGGGCTCGCCTGCCTGCCGATCCTGCTGATCGAGCCGCGGCTGTCGGCGATGACGCTGATGAGCGAGACGTTCAACTCCTATAACTCGTTCATCCTGCTGGCGGTGCCGTTCTTCCTGCTGACCGCGAACCTGATGAATGTCGGCGGCATCACCGACCGGCTGCTGACCCTGTCGCGGACCATGGTTGGCCACTTCCCGGGCGGGCTGGCGCAGATCAACGTGGTGCTGTCGCTGTTCTTCGCCGGCATCTCGGGCTCGTCCACCGCGGATGCCGCCAGCCAGTCCAAGATCTTCATCGAGGCGCAGCGACGCGAGGGCTATCACGACAGCTTCTCGGTGGCGATCACCGCCGTGTCGTCGGTGCTGGCCGTGATCATCCCGCCGTCGATCCTGATGATCGTGTGGGGCGGCGTGCTGTCGGTGTCGATCGGCGCGCTGTTCCTGGCGGGCATCCTGCCGGGACTGCTGCTGGTGCTGGTGCAGATGGCGACCGTCCATGCCTATGCCAAGAGCCGCAACTATCCGACCTATCCCCGGGCGACCTGGATGGAGTTCCTGAAGTCGGTGTCGGTGTCGGTGCCGGCGCTGATGACGCCGGTCATCATCATCGGCGGCAAGATCTTCGGCTGGTTCACCGCCACCGAATCGGCGGCGATCGCCGTGCTCTATGCCGGCGTGCT
>JAEZQX010000391.1 GCA_023441105.1 Pseudomonadota bacterium
CCCCCCCCCCCGCCCCCGCCCCCCCCGGCGCCATCGGACAGTTGGCCATCCGGCGGCGATGCGTGCCAGGCTAGCGACGGTCCCGCTGGCTGACCGGCTTGAACTTCTGCGCCCGCTTGCCGGTGTCGACCTCGGCGGTATAGATGTTGCCGGCCGAGTCGGTGGCGAGGTTGTGGATCCAGTGGAACTGGCCGGCCTGCCTGCCGTTGCGTCCGAAGGTGTCGCCCACCGACCCGAAGAGCCGCTCCAGGATCCAGACCTTGTTGTTCTCGCCATCGGCGTTGTACAGCCAGCGCTGGTCCGGCGAGGTGTCGAGATCCCAGGTCGAGCCGTTGCCCAGGGTCGAGGTGTCGAGGTAGAACTCGCGCACGTAGGTCCCGTCCCGCTGGAACACCTGGATCCGGTTGTTCACCCGGTCGCAGACATAGACGTAGCCGTCGCGGGCGACCTTCACGCAATGCACCGGGTTGCGGAACTGGGTCGCCCCGGTCTGGCCGGCCTGGTAGGGGCCGGGGTCGGCGTCCGACGGCTGGTTGCCGTAGGCACCCCAATGCCGCTTGTAGAGGCCGGTGCTCGCATCGACCACCAGCACGCGCTTGTTCTGGTAGCCGTCCGAGATGTAGGCCTCGTTGCGTTGCGGGTCGACCTCGACGTCCGCCGGCTGGCCGAGCAGCGGCGTCCCGTTGGGCGCGCCGCCGGTGTCGTTGCTGCCGCCGGTGACGCCCAGCTTGCCGATCTGCAACAGGAAGGTGCCGTCGGCGCTGAACTTGAGCACGACGTGGTTGCCGGCGCCGTTGCCGGCCATCCAGACGTTGTCCTCGTGGTCGACGAAGATGCCGTGCTCGTTGGTCGGCCATTCGCAACCGATCGCGGGCGTGCAGCGGCTGGTGAGAAAGCCCGGGTCCGCCGGCCCGCCCCAGGCGCGCAGCAGGTTGCCCTCCTGGTCGAACTGCATCACGCTCGGCGCCGGATGACAGCATTCCGAACGCGGCGGCTCCTGCGCCGCGCCGGCCTCGTCGACGGTCAATGACAACGGCCGCTGCACGATCCAGATCCGGTCATGGCTGTCCACCGACACGCCGGCCACCTGCCCGACCAGCCACTGGTTGGGTAGCGCCTTCGGCCAGTCGGCGTCGACCTTGAAGTCCGGCGCATCCCGGATGCGCTTGTTGGGGGAGGGGTCCGGTGCCGCCGCAAACGCCAGATTGGCGCAGCAAACCAGCAAGGCAATGCCTTGCGCGAGCAGGCTCTTGAACATGGCGATCTCCTAGGTTGTTGCTTGTTCCGAAACAGGAGTCTTCTTCGGACTCTCCCGGGCCAGGATCGGATCCTCCCTGGCGGCGTTCCGCGTCTGCCGATGCCGTCGTCGCGGCCACGATCGTAGATCCCGACCGAGGCCTGGATTACATGGCTGCAGATGTCAAACGTAACCGCATGTAAGGGGCGCGGGTGGCGGCAATCCGGTCTACAGTGCAGGCTGCCGCCGTCGGCGCGGCCATGCCACTGACCACGATACCCACGGAGACTGTCGATGCCGCCACTGCACGATCCGGCGCGAGCCTTCATTCCTTATCCTGATTCGCCGGTCCCCCATGCGGGCACCGGTGCCCTGTGCGGCCTGACCTTCGCGGTCAAGGATCTGTTCGATGTCGCCGGTTATCCCACCGGCGGCGGCAATCCCTTCGTCCTCGCCCGCTCCGGGATCAAGACCCGGACCGCGCCGACCGTGCAGCGCCTGCTCGATGCCGGCGCCCGCTTCGTCGGCAAGGTGGTCACCGACGAGTTCGCCTTCTCGATGAACGGCAGCAACGTCCATTTCGGCGCGCCGGTCAACGGTGCGGCGCCCGATCGGATCAGCGGCGGGTCGTCGTCCGGCTCGGCCGCCGCCGTATCCCACCGGCTCGTCGATTTCGCCATCGGCACCGATACCGGCGGCTCGGTGCGGGCGCCGGCCAGCCATTGCGGCCTCTATGGCATGAGGCCGACCCACGGCAGGATCAGCCTCGCGGGCGCGATGGATCTCTCGCCCAGCCTCGACACCTGCGGCTGGTTCGCGCGCGACGTCGGGACCTTCGCCCGCATTGCCGAGGTGCTCCTGGGTGACGATCCCAAGCCTCTGGCCGGCCGGATCAGGCTGCTGAAGCCGCGCGACGTCTGGTCGCTGCTCGCCGAACCGGTGCGCGCGGCGCTCGCGGAAGGGCTGGCGCGGATCGCGGCGGGACTGCAGCCGATCGCCGGCGGCAGCGCTGACGGTTTCGCCGCGGTCGATGCGGCGCCGGACGGCATCGACAGCTTGTACTGGGCGTTCCGCTACATCCAGGGGCGGGAGGCCTGGAACAGCGACGGCGACCTCATCCAGCGCTACCAGCCGCCGATGGGACCGGACGTCGCGGCGCGATTCGCCTGGTCTCGCGCGGTGACCGACGAACAGTTCGCCGACGCCACCCGCCTGCGTGAGAAGTTCCGTCGGCAGTTGACCGATCTGCTCGGCGATGACGGCATCCTGGTGCTGCCGTCGATGCCGGACATCGCCCCGCTGCGCGATGAGAGCGATGCCGCGCTCGAGGCCTATCGCGCGCAGGCCGTGCAGATGCTGTCCCTCGCGGGACTGGCCGGCTTTCCGCAGGTGTCGCTGCCGCTTGGCAGCCGCCTCGGCGCACCGCTCGGGTTGTCGCTCCTGGGCCCGGCTGGCAGCGACCTCGGGCTGGCGAGGCTCGTCCAGCGGATCTGATGGGCGAGCCGCCGGGCGGCGGGGATGACCCGGCCGCTCAGGCGCGGCCGGCGCGCTCCAGCATGGCGTGCAGCAGCACGTTGGCACCGGCGCTGAGGTGCTCGGGCCTGGCGTCCTCGATCTCGTTGTGCGAGATGCCGTCCTTGCAGGGCACGAAGATCATTGCCGTGGGCGCGGTGCGGGCGACGTAGACGGCGTCGTGGCCGGCGCCGCTGACGATGTCCAGGGGCTCCTCGCCGAGGCGGCGCGCGCCATCGCGGACCAGCTGCACCAGCGCCGGATCGAACGCCACCGGCGGGAAGTAGACCACCTGCTCGATCGCCACGGCGATGCCGCGCGAATCGCGCTCGATGGCGGCGGCCGCTTCGTGGAGCGCATCGTGCATGCGGTCGAGTCCTTCGTCGTGGCTGTGACGGAAGTCGACGGTGAACGAGACGCGCCCCGGGATGACGTTGCGGGAATTGGGATGGACGGTCACGCAGCCGACGGTGCCGCGGCCGTCCGGCTGCTCGGACATGGCGATCTGGTTGACGCGGGCGATCAGGGCGCCTGCCGGCAGCAATGCATCCCGGCGCAGTCGCATCGGTGTCGGCCCGGCATGCGCCTCCTGGCCGGTGACGGTGACGTCGTACCAACGCTGACCGAGCGCGCCGGTGACGGCGCCGATGACGATGCCGCCGTCCTCGAGGATCGGTCCCTGCTCGATGTGCGCCTCGAAGTAGGCATCGAGGCGCTGCGCGCCGCCGGCAACGCTGGCCGGTGACTGGCCGAGGAAGCCGATCGCCTTCAGCTCGCCGGCCACGGTGCGGCCTTCGGCATCCCTGGCGGCGAGGGCGTGCTCCAGCGTGAAGGCGCCGGCGTAGACACCGGAGCCCATCATTACCGGCACGAAGCGCGAGCCTTCCTCGTTGGTCCAGACGCACACCTCCAGCGGCGCCTGCGTGCGGATGCCGGCATCGTCGAGCGTGCGCAGCACCTCGAGTCCGGCCAGCACGCCATAGTTGCCGTCGAACTTGCCGCCGGTGGGCTGGGTGTCCAGGTGGCTGCCGGTGGCAACGGCGGCCCGCGTGGGGTCGCTGCCTGCGCGCCGGGCGAAGATGTTGCCGATGCCGTCCACCCGGATCTCGCAACCCGCCTCGCGCGCCCAGCGGATGAACAGCTCGCGCCCCTGGCGATCGAGATCGGTGAGGGCCAGGCGACAGACCCCACCCTTGTCGGTGGCGCCGATCTTCGCCAGCGTCATCAGCGATCGCCACAGGCGGTCGTGATCGACGGCCAACGGATCGGGGCGTGCGCCGTCGGCGCCTTGCCTGGCGGGCGCGCCGCCGGCCGGCGAGGGCATTGTCGTAGGGGAATCCGATGCGAGCGATGCAAGCGGCGATGTGCGCATGTCCGGGTCTCCCGCGGGAGCGGATCGAATCCGCGCGCCATGGGAGGCGGATTCGAACGTTGAGCTGGGCCAGCCCAGCGGCCGGCATCTTCCCCCGCAGGCAGCGCGCCATGCGGGGGTTCCGGAAGAGTATCTCATGCAGGCCGCTGCCCGCGTCATGCGCCCTGCAGCCTGCGGTGCGGCGCATCGGCCCTCGGCGGTCCCGGATACCGGCGACGACAGCTGACCGGATCGAACAGGTACGATCGCCGGGCTCCGCGACGAGATGACCGGACCGGGGGGCCGACGGACAGAGGAGCAGGGGCAAAGGACACAGGCAAAGGACACGGGAGAAAGGAAAGGATGACGATTGCCGGATTTTCAGACACCAGGTACCTGATCGACGCGCGCGGACTGCAGGAGCGCCTCGATGAGGTGGTCCTGCTCGACCTCCGTCCCGCCGAGCATTTCGCGCTCGGTCACATCGCAGGCAGCCGCCACCTCGATCTGTACGGCGTGAGCCTGACGGATTCTTCGGCCGCGCCGCTGGAGGCGTTCCTGTCGATGCTGCGGATCCTGTTTGGCACGCGCGGCATCGGCAATGACAGGCCGGTGGTGGTCTACGATCACGAGAGCGGTGAGCGGGCATCGCGGGCGGTGTGGCTGCTTGCCGTCCTGGGCCATCCGGACGTGGGGCTGCTCGATGGCGGCACGCAGGCCTGGACAGCGGCGGGTGGGCGGCTGGTCACGACCACATCGGCAGCGCCGCCGGTGGATCCGGCGAAGGCGCCGCCCACGCCCGCGCCCTACGAAGGCACGTTCGACCTCGACCTCCTGGCGACCCGCTTCGACGTCCATCGCGCCATCGACGACGAGACGGCAGTCATCGTCGACGTCAGGCGGGCATCCGAATATCGCGGCACGGAGCGGCGGGCGCGGCGGGCGGGAACAATTCCGGGAGCAGTCCACGTGTTCTGGCGCGAGCATCTCGATGGCGCCGGCGCGCTGCGGCCGCCCGAGGCGATCCGCGACCTCTACCTGAGCCGCGGCGTGACACCGGACAAGCGCGTCATCGCGGTGTGCCATGGCGGCTACCGGTCGGCGAGCACGCTGATCGCATTGAAGTCGCTGGGCTTCCCGCAGGTGCGCAACTACATCGGCTCCTGGGGCGAATGGGGAAACCGCGAAGACTCGAGGATCGTCGTTCCTGCAGCCTGAGACGGGCGAGGCGAGAGGGCGGGCCGGATCGCCGAAGCCTCAGATCTCGCTGCGCTTCAACAGGTAGTCGAGACCGCCGATGCGGAACCAGCGGTAGCCGTACGGCTCAAGCACCACGGTGTGACGCCCTCGCTTGTCGCCGCGGCTGTGGTCGTCGGACAGCAGGTTGACGAGCAGCACTTCCGGCCCCTCGGCATCCTCCGCCTTGAAGCGCACCTCTCGCGCTTCCGCCGCCAGGTTGTGCAGGAAGATGACGCTGTTGTTGCGCCAGCGGTAGCGGATGACCAGCACGGCCGCATCGTCCAGCGGGATGACGTCGAAGTCGCCCCAGCCGATCTCCGGGACTTCCTTGCGCATGCGCACCATCCGCTCGAGCCAGTTCAGGAAGGAGCCGGGATCGCGCCGCTGTTCGGCGACGTTGAGCCGCTGGTAGCTGTAGGGCCCATCGCTGATCACCGGTTTGTGCGGCTTCGCGGCCGCGGTGAAGCCGGCGAACGGTTCATCCGACCACTGCATCGGCGTACGCGCGCATTCGCGTTCGGGCAGGGACAGGTCGTCGCCCATCAGGATCTCGTCGCCGTAGCGCAGCACCGGCGTTCCCGGCAGGGTCAGCATCAGGCTGTAGGCGCCCTCGAGGCGGCGCCGGTCGCCATCGAGCATCGGCGCCAGCCGCCGGCGGATGCCCCGGCCGTACAACTGATGCTCCTTCGCCGGCCCGAACGCCTGGAACACACGCTCTCTCTGGCGCTGCGTGAGCCGGCCGAGATCGAGCTCGTCGTGGTTGCGCAGGAAGTTGCACCACTGCGCCGTGGCGGGACGTTCGCGGGTCGCTGCCAGCGCCTTGGCCAAGGGTCGGCTGTCGCCGCTGGCGAGCGCGTAGAACAGGTGCTGGTTGACCTGGAAGTTGAACAGCATGTGCAGGCGGTCGCCGTCATCGCCGAAGTACTCGATGCCGACCCCGGGCAGGATGTTTGCCTCGCCGAGGATGATGGCATCGCCCTTGCGCCACTGCAGCAACTCGCGGAAGGTCCGCAGCATCGCATACTGCGGCTTCGACTTGCGCACCGTCGCGCCCTTGGTTCCGATGATGAACGGCACGGCATCGAGACGGAAGCCGGAGACGCCCAGTTGCGCCCAGAAGCCCATGATCTTGAGGATCTCGGCCTGCACCAGCGGGTTCGAGGTGTTGAGATCGGGCTGGAAATCGTAGAAGCGGTGGAAGTACCAGGCCTTCGCCTGCTCGTCGCGCTTCCAGACCGCTTTCTGGACACCCGGAAAGACGATGCCTTCGTCGATCTCGGCGGGCTTCTTGTCGGACCAGACGTACCAGTCGCGGTACTTGGACGCGGGGTCGCTGCGCGCGGAGCGGAACCATGGATGCTGGTCGGACGTATGGTTCACGACCAGGTCGATCAGCACCCTCATGCCGCGCTGATGGGCGCCGTGGGTGAACTCGACGAAGTCGCCCAGGGTGCCGAAGCGCGGATCGACGTTGTAGTAGTCGGAGACATCGTAGCCGTGGTCGCGCTGCGGCGAAGTCTGGAACGGCATCAGCCAGATGCAGGTGACGCCCATGCCGTGCAGGTAGTCGAGGCGGCGCAGCAGCCCCTGGAAATCGCCGATCCCGTCGCCGTTGGAATCCATGTAGCTGCCGACGGACAGGCAGTAGATCACCGCGTTCTTGTACCACAGGTCGTTGATCATGGCGGGGCGGGGCGTGGTGCGTGGCGCAATGCAGCGGCGCGGGTCCGGGCACGACACGTGGCGCTGCCTTCGCGCCTGCCGCGTCCGGCGGGAGCGGCCAGGCAGCAAACCGCATGCCGGTGGCGGCGCGCGGCAACGAATGAGGAGTCAGCCGGTGGAACGACAGTCGCAGGAACTTCCCGATCCCGACGCCTGGTGGCGCCACGGGGTGGTGTACCAGGTCTACCCGAGGTCGTTCCAGGACAGCAACGGCGACGGGATCGGCGACCTTGCCGGCATCCGGCAGCGACTTCCGTACTTGAGCGAGCTCGGGGTCGACGCGGTCTGGCTCTCGCCGATCTATCCTTCGCCGATGGCGGACTTCGGCTACGACGTCGCCGACTACTGCGATGTCGATCCGATGTTCGGCACGCTCGCGGACTTCGATGCGCTGCTGCAGGATGCCCACCGGCTGGGCCTGAAGGTGATCCTGGATTTCGTTCCCAACCACACCTCCGACCGGCATCCCTGGTTCGTCGCCAGCCGCGCTTCGCGCGACAACGAATTCAGGGACTTCTACCTGTGGCGCGACCCGGCACCCGATGGCGGGCCCCCCAACAACTGGCGCAGCAACTTCGGCGGGCCGGCCTGGTCCTTCGACGAGGCGACCGGCCAGTGGTACTACCACGCCTTCCTGCCGCAGCAGCCGGACCTCAACTGGCGCAATCCGCAGGTCCGGCAGCGGATGTACGACGCCTTGCGCTTCTGGCTGGCGCGCGGTGTCGACGGCTTCCGGGTGGACGTCATCTGGCACCTGATCAAGGACCAGCAGTTCCGCGACAATCCGCCCGACCCGGCCTGGCTGCCCGACATGGCGCAATCGAAGTCGCTGCTGCAGGTGTACAGCGCCGATCGGCCGGAGCTGATGGAGGTGGTGGCCGAGATGCGGTCGGTGGTCGCCGAATTCGACGACGTCGCCTCGTCACGGATCCTGATCGGCGAGATCTACCTGCCGATCGAGCGGCTGGTGGCCTACTACGGCGCCGACCAGGCCGGCACGCTGCGCGGCGTGCAGTTGCCGTTCAACTTCCACCTGATCAGCGCCCATTGGGAAGCGGCGGCGCTTGCCGATCTGGTCCGCCGCTACGAGGCGGCCATCCCGCAGCAGGGCTGGCCCAACTGGGTGCTCGGCAACCACGACCAGCCGCGCATCGCCAGTCGCATCGGCCCCGCGCGTGCGGCCCTGGCGGCCTGCCTGCTGCTGACGCTTCGCGGCACGCCCACGCTCTATTACGGCGACGAGATCGGCATGCGCGACGTCGATATCGCGCCCGAGGCACTGCAGGACCCGGCCGAATTGCGCGAACCCGGCAAGGGGCAGGGGCGCGATCCGCAGCGCACGCCGATGCAATGGGACGGCAGCGCCGGTGGCGGCTTCGGCCAAGCCAGGCCGTGGCTGCCGCTGGCGCCCGACTATCGCGAGCGCAATGTCGAGCGTCTGCGGCAGGACGGGCGTTCGATCCTGGCGCTGTACCGCGCGCTGCTGGCGCTGCGCCGGCGCGAACCGGCCTTGCACGCCGGCGCGATCGAGTCGGTGGCGGCCACCGGCGATTGCCTCTGCTTCGACCGGATCCACGGCACCAGCCGGCTGCGCATCCAGATCAACTTCGGCGCGACGGCTGTGGTCCTGCCGGCGGGGCAGGGCGATCATCCATTGGTGTTCAGCACCACCTGGTTCGGCGAGCCGGGATCCGACGGGTCGGGATCCGACGCGGCGCCCGGCCTGCTGCCGCCCCTGGTGGCGCGCATTCTCCGCGTGGACCCGTCGGCTACCTGATGGTCGGCCCGCGGGAGCGGCCGCGCCGCGAGGCGTCGCCGGCGAGCAACCAGGCCGCCGTCATGCCGCCGATGGCCACCAGGGTCGCGGCCGCGACCGCCTGGCGGTGCCTGGAGAGCTGCCATTGCAGGCTGCTGCCGCGCGAGCGGTCATCGAACCGGCCGTGGGCGCCGAAGTCACCGGCCACCGGTGCCATGAGCGCGTCCGCCTGGCCAGGCGGCGCAGCCTCGTCGGTCTGCTGGCCGTCGTAGGCCATCCGCGCGGCGAGGCGGTCGCCCACGCCCGGCAGGATCCGGGTGGAAAGGATCGACTTGACCGCCGGCCAGCCGACCCACAGTTCGCGCCGCGGCTCGAGGGACGCATGCAGGATCGCGTCGCCGGCGACCTCCGGCTGGAAGATCGGCGGCACCGGCTGCACGCGTCGCGGCAGCTTGTTGCGCGCCCAGTCGAATTGCGGCGTGTTGAAGGCGCTCAGCTGGACCATCGTCAGCCGGACGCGGGAAGCGTCGCGGATCAGCTCCGATCGCAGCGAGTCGGTGAAGCCCCGGATCGCGGCCTTCGATGCGCAGTAGGCCGATTGCAGCGGGATGGAGCGGTAGGCGAGGGCGGAGCCGACCTGCACGATGCAGCCCTGGTTTCGCGGCAGCATGCGGCGCAATGCCGCCAGCGTGCCGTGGACGGTGCCGAGATAGGTCACTTCGGCCACCCGCCGGAACTCCTCGGCAGTGGTGTCCACCACCGGGGCGAAGACGGTGGTGGCGGCATTGTTTACCCAGACAGTGATCGGCCCGAGCTCGCGCTCGATGCGGCCGGCCGCCTCCTCGACCTGTGCCGCATCGGCGACATCCACCGCGATGCCCAGCGCCGTGGCGCCTGCGGCGCGCAACTCGCGGCAGGTATCCTGCAACCGATCCTCGCCACGAGCCAGGACCGCGACCTGGTCGCCGTTCCTGGCAAATGCCAGGGCCGCCGCACGGCCGATGCCCGCGGATCCCCCGGTTACCACCACCACTCGTGACCTGGCCATCAAGCGCTCCGTCCGCTGTCGGCGGCGCGCAGCAATGCCGATGCCCAGCGGGCAGGCGTCAGGTCGCCGACGGCGCGATCAGCCGCAGCAACGCGCCGACCGCGAGCTCGTATCCCAGGGGGCCCAGCCCGACGATCACGCCGGTCGCGGCCTGCGACATCAGCGAGCGCTGGTAGATCTCCTCGCGGCGATGGATGTTGCTGATGTGCAGTTCGATGATCGGACCCGGGAACATCTTCAGCGCGTCCAGCACCGGTATCGAGCGGAAGGACAGGCCGGCGGGATTGATCACGATGCCGGCTCCCCGGTCGATGGCTTCATGGATCCAGTCGACCAGCTGGTGTTCGGCGTTGGTCTGGCGGAACTGGAGCGGATGCTGGCCGGCCGTCCGGCGACAGAGCGACTCGATGTCGGCCAGCGTCGTGGTGCCATAGATGTGCGGCTCGCGCGTGCCGAGGCGGTTGAGGTTGGGCCCGTTGAGCACGTAGATCGCCTTCTGCATCGCATCCTCCTCCTGGGCTCGAGCCCCTGGTGGCATCTCCTGGCGGCGCCGCGCAGGTTCCTAACCCTTGTAGCCGAACAGCCGCGGCAGGTACAGCACCAGGTCCGGGACCAGCACCACCAGCGCCAGCGAGCCGATCATGACGAACAGGAACGGCATGGTGTCGCGAACCAGGTCGCGCAGCCGCACCTCGGCGATGCGCACCATCACGAACAGCAGCAGCCCGTAGGGCGGCGTGATCAGCCCGATCATGATGTTCACCACCGCGACGACGCCGAAGTGCACCGGATCGATGCCCAGCGCCTGGGCGGTCGGCAGCAGCACCGGCACGACGACCAGCAGGATGGTGGTGCCCTCGAGCAGGCAGCCGAGGACAAGCAGCAGCAGGTTGGCGGCGAGCATGAAGCCGAGCGGCGTGAAGTTCAGCTCGCGCAACACTACGCTGAGCGATGCCGGGATGTTCTCGGCGGTGACGACATAGTTGAACACCATCGCCCCGGCGATCAGCATGCCGATCGAGGCCGTCATGCGCGCGCAGCCGAGCAACGCCGCATAGGTATCGCGCAGCGAGATGCTGCGGTAGAGCGCGGCGGAGACCAGCAGCGCATAGGCCGCGGCGACGGCGGCGGCCTCGGTGGGCGTGGTCACCCCGCCGTAGATGCCGCCCAGCAGGACCACCGGCATCATGAGGGCCGGAAAGGCGCGCCAGGTGATCAGCGGCAGCTCGCGCAGCGCCACCGGCTGCTCGACCGGGAAGTTGCGCCGCCTGGCGATGAACGCGATCACGCCCATCTGCCCGAGGCCCATCAGCAGGCCGGGGATCATGCCGCCCAGGAACAGGTAGCCGACCGAGGTGTCGGATACCAGCGCGTAGATCACCATCGGTATCGACGGCGGGATGATCGGGCCGATCACCGAGGATGCCGCCGTCAGGGCGGCGGCGAAGCTGGCCGTGTACTTGCCGTCCTGCGTCATCATCCGCTGCATGACCTTGCCGGTGCCGGCCGCGTCTGCCAGCGCCGAGCCGGACATGCCGGCGAAGATGATGCTCTGGACGACGTTGACGTGCGCGAGGCCGCCGCGGAAGCGGCCCACCAGCGCGTCGCAGAAGCGCAGCAGCCGCTCGGTGATGCTGCCGCTGTTCATGAATTCGGCGGCGAGGATGAACAGCGGGATGGCCAGCAGCACGTAGCTGGTGTACATGCCGTTGAGCAACTGCTCGGCGGCCGTGCCGACGTCGAAGCCCTTCAGCCAGAGATAGAGGACCGACGCGCCGATCATCGCGTGCCCGATCGGCAGCCCCAGCAGGCTGAGGGAGACGATCGCCAGGATGCAGAGGGAGAACGGACTCGCCAGGCTCATAGACCCGAGCCGATGGTGGTGGCCTCGGGCTGGTCGGGCGTCCGGCCCCGCAGCAGATGCCACAGCAGCCAGATGTAGCGCACGATGATCGCGATCGCGAAGATCACGTAGATCGAGTAGAGCCAGTCGAACGGGATCTTGAGGTAGGCGGTCTTCTCGACCTTCATGAATTGCACGTAGTCGGCGCTGGCCGGCAGCGACCCGGCATAGAGGACCAGGATGGCGATCGCGGTGACGATGCCCATGAGCCGTCGCATGCGCCGGCCGACCGCCGAATAAAGGAGGTCGAAACGGACTTCCTCGCTTTCCTTCACCACGAAGGCCGCGCCCCAGAGGACGACCCACAGCCAGGTGATGATGGTCAGCTCCGAAGTCCAGCCGATCGGGAAGTTGAGCAGGTAGCGGAACACGATCTGGACGAGGAAGGCCACGAACATCACCGCCAGCAAGGCGACGGCGACGTCCTCGGCCCGCCGGCGCAACCATTCGCCCGCGGCGACGAAGGATTGCCTCATGAGCCGGCTCGGCTGGCGGCGGCGGGCGCGATGATCACGTCGGGCGCGATGATCACTGCAGCGCGTTGATCTTCTCCAGCATCCCCGGCGGCCAGCTCTTGGCGGCGTCGGATGCCAGGTAGGCCTTCTGCGCGTGGTCACGGAAAGCCTTGACATCGGGCTCGTAGACCTCGAGCCCCTGCTCCTTGAAGAATTTGGCCAGCTCCGCTTCCTGCTTGAGGTGCTCGGCCGTGCTCCAGTCGATCGCCTTGTCGGCAGCCGCCTGCACCTTCTTCTGCTGCGCCGGGGTCATGCCGTTCCAGAGCCTCAGGTTCATCGTCAGCAGGTCGAAGCCGACGAGGTGCGACGTCAGGACGATCTGCGACATCACCTCGTAGAACTTCATGTTCTGGACGTTGGGCAGCGGATTGTCCTGGCCGTCGATGGCGCCGGTCTGCAGGCCGGTGTAGACCTCGGGGTAGGCCATGGGCACGGGGTTCGCACCGATCGACTGCCCCAGGAACTGCCAGGCATCGCCGCCGGGCATCCTGAGCTTGACGCCCGCCATGTCCGCCGGCGTGGCGATCTTCTTCTTCGGCTTGAGGCCGACCTGGCGCGTGCCGAAGAAGGTCGGGCCCAGGATCTTCACGTTCAGCTGGTCCTCCACCATCTTCTTCATCTGCGTGCCCAGGTCGCTCGCGAAGAACGCGGTCAGGTGCTTCGCATCGCGAAACAGGTAGGCCGAGGTGAGCAGCGACCAGGCCGGCACCTGCTTGGAGATGTCCTGCGGCGCGATGTTGCCGATGTCGAGGTTGTTCCGCTGCAGGGCGACCAGTTCCGTGCCCTGCTTGAACAGGCTGCCGTTGTAGAACGGCTCGAGCTTGAAGTCGGGCTCGATGTCCTTGGCGAACATCTCCGTCATCCGCGCGCGGATGTCGCGATCCGAGAAGACCGCCGCGAAGCGGATGTTCTTTGCCTGCGCCATGGCCGGGAGGCCGCAGGCGGCAGCCGCCAGCGCGGCGCCTGCCTTGATTGCCGAACGACGATCGATCCTGGTTCTCATGTTGTCTCCTTCGTTTGATCCGCCGAGCGCTTCGGTCGGGTTGCCGCGTCGGGCTGTTGGTCGAACTGCTGCCGGATTGCTTGTCGGGTTTCCTGCCGGGATGCCTGGTAAGCCTATGGGTGACCTCCGCTGCCTTCGAGCAGGCGCTTGAAGTGCGCGCGCATCCGCTCGGCGTCGGCCTGGAGCCCGGTGAAGAGCTCGAAGGCGCCGGCCGCTTGTCCCACCGCCATCGCTCCGCCGTCGACCGTGTCGCAGCCCAGCGACTGCGCCGCCTGCAGCAGCGGTGTCTGCAAGGGAAAGTAGACCACCTCCGACACCCACAGGCCGGGTCGCAGCAGCCCTTCCGGCAGCGCCATGCCCGGCAGCTTCGCCATGCCGGTCGGCGTGGCGTGGACCAGCCCGCTGGCGGTCCTCAGGGCGACGGCCAGATCGTCGGCGCCGGCGACGCGCGCGGCGCCATGAACCTGCGCCAGGCGGCCGACGAGCCCGGCGGCGCGGGTGGCCAGCATGTCATGGATCAGCAGGCGGCCGGTGCCCATCTGCAACAGGGCATGGGCGATGGCCGAGCCGGCGCCGCCCGCGCCCACCAGGACGACGCAGGCCAGATCGGCTTGCGGCAGGGTCCGCTCGAACCCCCAGCGCCAACCGGAGCTGTCGGTGTTGTAGCCGGCCAGCCTGCCGTCGCGGTTGACGATGGTGTTGACCGCGCCGATGGCACGCGCTTCCGGGGACAACTCGTCCAGCAGCGGGATCACTGCCTGCTTGCAGGGATAGGTGATGTTCAGGCCGGCGAATCCCATGATCCGGGCGGCGCCGAGCAGCATCGGCAAGGCCTCGACGCCGCTGCCGGTGCGGTCGAGATCGATCGGCTGGTAGTGCAGGCGCAAGCCGTGTCGTGCCGCCTCTTCCACCTGCATGGCAGGCGTGAGCGAGCCGCCGATGCCGGAGCCGATGAGGCCGGCCAATGCCATGCCACGGCCGGAGCCGGTTGCCGGCGCTGCGGCGGCAAGCGGGGGGGCTTGCGGGAGCCGGGCGGTGACTGCGATGACTTTGTCTCCTTGTCGAGGCGCTTGGGCGCCACGATGGCAATCATGTACGATCCAGTTAGTTCACGTCAATGCCCGCCCGTGGGATCGCCTGCCGTGTCCCTGCCATGACCCGAGCCACCGACTCGTCGCCCCCCCCGGCCGCGCCGCCGCCCGGGGCGCAGTCCGCCCAGCCACCGGGCCGCACCCCCGACCCGCTGGCGACGCAGAAGAACATCATCGAGGTCGCCACCCATGAGTTCGCGCGCCATGGCCTCGCGGGGGCGCGGGTGGACGAGATCGCCGCCAAGACCGACTGCAGCAAGCGGATGATCTACTACTACTTCGGCGACAAGGAGGGCTTGTACCTGAGGGTGCTGGAGGAGGCCTACCGCCGGGTGCGCAGCATCGAGTCGGGGCTCGACCTCGATCACCTGGAGCCGACCGCGGCCTTGCGCGCGCTGGTCGGCTTCACCTTCGACCATCACCATTCCAACGACGACTTCATCCGGCTGGTGATGATCGAGAACATCCACCACGGGGAGTACCTGGCGCGCTCGAGCGTCATCCAGGCGCTCAACGTCGCGGCCATCGACGTGCTGCAGCGGATCTATGACCGGGGACTCGCCGGCGGGCTGTTCCGCGAGGGCATCACGGCGCTGGACCTGCATTGGCAGATCAGCGCCTTGTGCTTCTTCAACGTCTCCAACCGCGCCACCTTCTCCCGGATCTTCGACTGCGACCTGGCATCGGCCGAGGCATTGGCGCGGCTCAAGCGCAACGTGACGGACACGATCCTGCGCTACGTGCTGCGCGATCCGGCGCAGGCCGCTCCCGAGGCGGCGGGGCGCGGCGGCTAGCCTTCGCCCATGCCCTCGGCCGGCTTTGACGCGCTGCCGGTTCGCACCTTCTCCTCGATCCGGCGACCGATCTCCCGGTCGACGTTGCGCCAGTACTCGAATGCCCGCTCGAGCACCGCGCCGTGGACGCCGCCGAGCAGGCTGCCCGCCACCTGGTCGACGATCTGCAACGGCACCTTCGGCCGGTTCACCGGCAACATCTCCGCATCGCTCCGTCTGGCCGGCCGACGGTCCCGTCCAGCCGCGTTCCGCTGTGCCTTGTATCGCTTCTGTCACACTGCCGGCGCTGCCTTTTCGAAGGCTGCAGTCGCTTCAAGGAATGGGATGAGCAGCAACGCAGTGAGCGCTCGGCATGGGCAGCCGGCGATGAAACACACCGCCTCCGACCGGTCGGTGTCGGAACCCGGCGACGAGGTCGCCGTGCAGGGCGAGGGATGCAACCCGGTGGTCGCGCGCCATGCCGGTCACCGCGCCGGCGCCGCGACCGCGACTCCGGTCCGGGTCCGCCAGCCGCGGGTCCTCCTCCTCGACGACGACCCGTTGCTGCTCGGGCACCTGGGGCGCATGCTGCGCGAGATGGGCTTCCCGCAGGTCGGCACGGCCGGCAGCGCGGAAGCCGCGTTGATGGTGCTGCAGCGCCAGCCGAACGCGTTCGATGTGATCGTCTGCGACCTGAACATGCCGCGCATGGACGGGATCGAGTTCCTCAAGATCCTCGACGCGCGCGGCTTCGACTGCAGCGTGATCCTGCTGAGTGGCGGCGACTCCCGCATCATGCACACGGTGCAAAGGCTGCTGAAGGGCGGCCGCCTGGCGATCCTCGGTTCCATTGCCAAGCCGGTCTCACCAGCCGCGATGCAGTCGGCACTGGCGTCCTGGCAACCCGCGAATCCGGCGCCGGCACGGCCGCCGGCCGCACCGTCGATCCGCGCCGCCGATCTCCATGCCGCGAACCGGCAGGGGCAGTGGGTGCTGCACTATCAGCCCAAGGTGGACGTGCGAGCCGGCAGGCTTGCCGGGGTCGAAGCCCTGGTGCGCTGGAACCACCCCGAGCACGGCTTGCTCCACCCGGAGTCGTTCATCGCCATGGCGGAGGACTGCGGCGCGATCGATGCGCTGACCGAATGGGTCCTGCAGGAAGCCATGCGGCAGTTCGGCGAATGGCGGGCCCGCGGGCTGCAGATCCAGATGGCGGTGAACGTCTCGCTCGATGACCTGGGTAAACCCGATTTCGCGCGCCGGGTGTCGTCCTTGCTGCAGCAGGCCTGTGCCGCACCGCAGGATGTGATCATCGAGATCACCGAGAGCGGCCTGATCGCGCCCGCCTCCACCGCGCTCGAGAATCTGGTGCGCCTGCGCATGCAGCGCTTCGGGCTCTCGATCGACGACTTCGGCACCGGCCACTCCTCGCTTGCCCAGTTGCGCGACGTGCCGTTCACCGAATTGAAGGTGGATCACAGCTTCGTCCGAAGTGCCCGCAACAACGCCTCGATCCGGCCGATCCTGGAGGGCAGCATCGGCATCGCCAAGCGGCTCGGCATGCGGTCGGTGGCCGAGGGCGTGGAGACCGAGGACGACTGGCACCTGCTGCGCGAGATCGGCTGCGATCTGGCACAAGGCTACTTCATCGGCATGCCGATGGCCGCGGCCGAGCTGCCGCGCTGGCTGGAGAGCTGGATCGCGCGAAGCTTCAGGCTGGCGGCCGACGCCTGAGGGAAGACCCGCATCCGTCGCCGGCATCCTGGCGATTGTGGCGAAGGGGGAAGGCTTCTACATTAACGAATCCGCCAGGCGAGAATCGCCGGCGTGCCCCACGAGGAGACGACACAGATGAGACGCTCGAACAGCCGGGTCGGAAAGGCCGGATTGCTTACCGTTGCGCTGGCTGGACTGGCTGCCCTGGCGGCGCCGGTCCAGGCGCAAGGCTGGAAGCCGACGAAGACCGTCGAAGTCATCGTGCCGGCAGGCGCCGGCGGTGCTTCGGACCAGATGGCACGCACCATCCAGAGCATCGTCCTCAAGCACAACCTGATGGCGTCGCCGATGCTGGTCCAGAACAAGGGCGGCGCGAGCGGGGCCGAAGGCATCATGGAGGTGAAGGCGGCCAGCGGCGACCCGCACAAGCTGATGGTGGCCTTCTCGGCCATCTACACCTTGCCGCTGGCGGTCAAGCTGCCGTTCAACTGGCGGGACCTGAATCCGGTCGCCATGATCGCGCAGGACGAGTTCCTGCTGTGGGTCAACGCCGAAACGCCCTACCGGACCGCCAAGGACTTCCTGGCGGCGGTCAAGGCAGCGCCGGCCGGCCAGTTCAAGATGGGTGGTACCGGCGCCAAGCGCGAAGACCAGATCATCACGGTGGCGCTGGACAAGGCGGCCGGCGTCAGGTTCACCTACGTGCCGTACAAGAGCGGCGGCGAAGCCGCCAGTCAGCTGGTCGGCAAGCATACCGACGCCAATGTCAACAATCCGAGCGAGAACGTGGCGCAATGGCGCGCCGGGCAGGTGCGCGCCCTGTGCGTCTTCTCCGAGCAGCGCATGACTTACACGCCGAAGATCACGGCCGACCAGTCGTGGGCCGACATCCCCACCTGCAAGGAGGCCGGCTACGACGTCCAATACCAGATGCTGCGCGCCTTCTTCCTGCCCCCGGGCACGACCAAGGAGCAGGCGTCGTTCTATGCCGATCTCCTGAAGAAGATCAGCGAGACGCCCGAATGGCAGGAGTACATCGCCAAGCAGGCGCTTCATGGCCAGTACCTGACCGGGCCGGAGTTCGTGGCATTCCTCGAGAAGGACGAGCGGCTCCACCAGACCCTGATGCAGGAGGCCGGGCTCGCCGCCAAGTAGCGGGCGCCGAGTCGCGAAATCGTCACGGGAGGCAGGGTGGAGCGGGACAGGATCGAGCAAGGTGAAGCGGCCCCCTCTCGCGGGCTGTCGTACAGCGGGATGGATGCGGTGGTGGGCGCCGCCGTCGTGATCGTCGGCCTCGTCATGATGGTGGACAACCACCGCATCGGCGCGAGCTGGGGCGACGACGGCCCGCAGACCGGGTACTTCCCGTTTCACATCGGCGCCATCCTCTGCATCGCCGGGGTTGCCGTCATGCTGAAGGCCTTGCTGGGCGCGGACCGCATCCGCGCCTCCTTCGTGACCTGGGATCGCTTCCGCCTGGTGCTGGCCGTGCTGGTGCCGACCGCGTTGTTCGTCCTGGCGATGCAGTTGTTGGGCATCTATGTCGGGGCCATTCTCTTCATCGGCGCATTCATGCGCGTGCTGGGCAGGACCGGCTGGCTGAAGACCATCTCCGTCAGCGTCGGGGTCAGCGCCGTGCTGTTCTGGATGTTCGAGATCCAGTTCCAGGTGCCGCTTCCGAAGGGGCCCCTCGAAGCCCTGTTCGGCTACTGATCGCGCTTCCGGACTCGTCACGTGGCTGAACTGGACGCGCTGTTCCACGGCTTCTCGATCGTCATGACCTGGTACAACCTGGGCATGATGATGATCGGCCTCGTGCTGGGCGTGATCATCGGGGTGCTGCCGGGACTCGGCGGGCCGAACGGCGTGGCGATCCTGCTGCCGCTGACCTTCGGCATGTCGCCGACCTCCGCGATCATCATGCTCTCGTGCATCTATTGGGGGTCGCTGTTCGCCGGCGCGATCACCTCGATCCTCTTCAACATCCCGGGCGAGGCGTCTTCCGTGGCGACGACGTTCGACGGCTATCCCCTGGCGCAGCAGGGCCGGGCGGGGGAGGCGCTCACCGCGTCGTTCTCCGGATCGTTCGTCGGCGCCCTGGTCGGGGTGCTGCTGATCACCTTCCTGGCACCGCTGGTGTCGCAGTTCGCCCTGCGCTTCGGGCCGCCGGAGTTCTTCGCGGTTTTCCTGCTGACGTTCTGCAGCTTCGTCGGCACCGACAGGAAGACGCCGTTCAAGACCATCATCTCCATGATGCTGGGCTTCGGCTTGTCCGAGATCGGCATGGACAACATCAGCGGCGAATTGCGGATGACATTCGGCTGGGCGGAACTGCTGCGCGGCATCGACTTCCTGGTCGTGGTGATCGGCCTGTTCGGGATCGGCGAGATCCTCGTCAGCATGGAGGAAGGGCTGGCATTCGAGGGCAAGAGCGGCAGGATCAACCTGAAGGTGGTCCTGCAGACCTGGCGCAAGCTGCCCCGGTACTGGCTGACCCTGGTCCGCAGCACCATCATCGGTTGCTGGATGGGCATCACGCCCGGCGGCGCGACCGCCGCATCCTTCATGGGCTACGGCATTGCGCGGCGCTTCTCGAGGAACGGGCACAGGTTCGGCACCGGCGAGCTGGAAGGCGTCATCGCGCCCGAGACGTCGGCGCATGCGTCGGGCACCGCCGCGCTGTTGCCGATGCTGGCCCTCGGCATACCGGGCTCGGCCACCGCCGCGGTGCTGCTAGGGGGGCTGATGATCTGGGGACTGCAGCCCGGACCCCTGCTGTTCGTCGAGCACAAGGACTTCGTCTGGGGGCTGATCGCAAGCATGTACCTCGGCAACATCGTCGGCCTGATCCTGGTGATGTCGACGGTCCCGCTGTTTGCCGCCATCCTGCGCATCCGCTTCGCGATCATCGCGCCGATCATCATCGTCGTCTGCGCCATCGGGGCCTACTCCGTGCACAGCGCGATGCTGGACGTCTGGTTCATGCTCCTGTTCGGGGTGATCGGCTACGTCCTCAAGAAGCTGCAGTATCCGTTGGCCCCGCTGGTGCTGGCGCTGGTGCTCGGCGACCGGATGGAGGATGCGTTCCGCCAGTCGATGCTGGGGCCCGGCACCGGCCTGCACGTGTTCTGGTCGAACTCGCTGGTCGGCACGATCACGACGCTGGCCC
This sequence comes from Pseudomonadota bacterium, assembly GCA_023441105.1. The sequence continues at coordinate 20,036 of JAEZQX010000391.1, forward strand.
TGGTGATGCTGGCCTGGCCGCTGATCGCGCTCGCCTGGCGCTTCCTGTTCCGCTCCGGGCGCGCCGGCCGGCGATCGGCGGGAGAGGGCGCCTAGGCTCGCTGGCCTCTTTCAGCCCATCTTCACCGCGGTGCCGCTCACCGACACCATCATCATGCCGTTGTTTTCGCCGAGGACCTCGTAGTCGAAGTCGATGCCGATGATGCCGTCGGCGCCGATCTCGCGCGCGGCGGCCTTCATGTCGTCGAGGGCCGCGGCGCGGGCGCCGCTCAAGGCCCGCTCGTAGCCGCCGGCCCGGCCGCCGACGACGTCGCGCACCGCCGAGAACATGTCGCGGAAGATGTTGGCGCCGATGACCGCTTCGCCGTTGACGACGCCCAGGTATTGGGCGATCTTCGGCCCGCCGGCGTCGGGCACGACGGTGGCGAGGAAAAAGTCGTTGTCCGCCTTCGAGAACCAGCCCATGTCGATGCTCCCGGTGATCGTCTGGTGCGGCGCCTGGATGGCGCGCGTCAGCGCAAGGGTAGTACAGGCCGGCAGCGCGCGCCAACGACCGCACCTGGCTGCAGTCGGCTTTGCGGCGGCCGGCCCTGGCGGCTCGTCGCGCAGCGCGCGGCAAGCCCGGGATGACCCGCACGACCCGCGCCTGCCGCTTCGGTACACTTGAATCGACGCCGCCGTCCCGAACCGCGCCCCGGCATGCTGCCCCGCGCGCCGGTCTGCCGGCGGCAACCGCATCGAGCAGAGGACGCACCATGAACCAGCTCCAGAACGAACTGATCACCCGGATCGGACCCGGCACCGCCTGCGGTGCGCTGCTGCGCAGCTATTGGCAGCCGGCGGCGCTGGTGGACGAGTTCGATGCCGTGCTCGATCCGCGCATGGCGCAGCGGCCGGTGAAGGCGGTACGCCTGCTGGGCATGGACCTGGTGCTGTTCAGGGCGGCGGACGGACGCTGGGGGCTGCTGGACCGCGACTGCCCGCATCGTGGCGCCGACCTGTCCTTCGGCCGCAACGAGGGCGACGGCCTGCGCTGTCCCTTCCATGGCTGGAAATTCGACGTCGACGGCAGGTGCCTGGAGACGCCGGCCGAGCCCGTCGGCAGCCAGCTGTGCGAACGCGTCAGCCAGCGCAGCTATCCGGTGATCGAACGCAGCGGTGTGCTCTTCGCCTGGCTCGGCGAGGAAGGGTCGACGCCGCCGCCATTCCCGGCCTTCGACTGCTTCGTCGCGCCGTCCAGCCACAGCTTCGCCTTCAAGGGGCTGTGGCAGGCCAACTGGCTGCAGGCCTTCGAGGTCGGCATCGATCCGGCCCACCCGTCGTTCCTGCACCGCTACCTGCAGGACGCGCCGCTCGACAGCATCGGCGAGAATGCCGCCGGCAAGCAGTTCCGCAGCGCCAGCGCCGGCGCGGTGGGCGGCGAGCAGTGGCCGATGACCCGCATCATGCGCGAGTTCACCAGGCCCGAGATCAGCTTCGAGCCGCGGCCGTGGGGCCTGCAGCTCACCGCGCTGCGGCCGATGACCGAGGCGCTGACCCACGTGCGGGTGACCCAGGCGATCTTTCCCGCCACCTTCGTCATCCCGCTGTCGGAGACGCTGACCATCACCCAGATGCACGTGCCGGTGGACGATACGCGGACCTACTGGTATGCGTTCTTCACCAGCTTTGGCGGACCGCTCGACAAGGAGGCGATGCGTTCGCAGCGGCTGCAGTTCATCGACCTGCCGGATTACATCCCCAAGTCGGGACGCCACAACGACTGGGGCTTCAGGGCCGAGGAGCAGCTCACCCAGACCTACCTCGGCATGGGCCAGGAGGACATCAACCTGCACGACCAATGGGCAGTGGAAAGCATGGGCGCGATCCAGGACCGCACGCGCGAGCACCTCGGCACCAGCGACAAGGTCGTGATGGCGAACCGCCGCCAGCTGGTCAAGGCGATCGAGGCCGTCCGAACCGGCGGCGTGGCCCCGGGCATCGGCGATCCGTCGCAGGCCGGGGCCATGTCGGGGCCGGACACCGTCGACGGGATCGCACCGGCAGGGGAGTGGCCGCAATGGTGGGCGCAGCAGGCGCGCGACAAACGGGCGCGCGCACCGTGGAGTGTCAGGGCGGCCGAGCGGGCCGAGGTCGAATGATTCCCTCGGGGCGGCGACCCGCATGACCCGACGGCAGCCCGCATGACCGGCTTCGCCGCCCTGTGCGGGCTCGACGACGCGTCGCGGCGCAAGGCCGCGGAGGACGTCCTGCGCCGCATCGCTGCCGCCGGTATCGAGCGCGTGCGCTTTGCCTGGTGCGATCTGCACGGCATCACCCGGGGCAAGACGCTGATGGCCTCGGCGGTGGCGCGCGCGCTGCAGGAGGGCGTCGGCCTGGTCGGCACGCTGATGCTCAAGGATACCTCCGACCGGACCGCGTTCAAGGTCTTCGAACCAGGCGGCATGGGCGAGCTGGCGGGATTCGCCGGGGCCGCGAACCTGATGCTGCTGGCCGATCCGGGCAGCTTCGTGGAGCTGCCGTGGGCGCCGGGCACCGGCTGGATGCGCGGCCAGCTCTGGCACCAGGACGGCAAGCCGGTCGAGCTCGACTCGCGCCGGATCCTGCAGAAGGCGCTGGCCAAGCTGCAGTCCGCGGGCTACGGCATGCATTGCGGCCTGGAAGTCGAATTCCACATCTACCGCATCCGCGACAGCGCGCCGCAACTCGACCCCGGGCTGGCGGCGTGGCCCGGCCTGCCGCCGCACCTGCAACTGATCCATCCCGGCTACAACCTGCTCGCCGAGTCCTGGTGGGACATGGCCGACGAACCGCTGCGCATCGTCCAGCAGACGGCGCAGGCGCTGGGCCTGCCGCTGCTGTCGCTGGAGATCGAGCTCGGTCCGAGCCAGGTCGAAGCGGTGTTCGAGCCGATGGATGCGCTGGCCGCTGCCGACGGCATGGTCCTGTTCCGGGCGGCGATGAAGCAGGCGCTGCAGCGGGCCGGCTATTTCGCGAGCTTCGTGTGCCGGCCGCCGTTCCCGAACATCATGTCGAGCGGCTGGCACCTGCACCAGTCGCTGGTGCATCGCGACGGCGGCGGCAATGCGTTCCTGCGCGCACACCCCGCTCCCGGCACCACGCCGCTGGACGCGGGCTACAGCCTGTCGGACATCGGCGAGCACTACCTGGCCGGCTTGCTGGCGCATGCCCGCGGCATGGCGGTGCTATGCACGCCCACGGTCAACGGCTTTGCCCGCTTCCAGCCGAATGCGCTCGCGCCGCAGTCGGTGCTGTGGGGTCGCGACAATCGCGGCGCCGCGTTGCGGGTGGTCGGCAACTGTGGCGACGGCGGGACCCGGATCGAGAACCGCATCGGCGAACCCGCCGCCAACCCGTACCTCTACATGGCGGCGCAGGTCCACGCCGGGCTCGACGGCATCGCAGCCAGGCTGCGCGCCGCGCCGGCGACCGACGCGCCATACGCCGAAGCCGCCGCGAGGCTGCCCGGCGGGCTCGACGAGGCGCTGGCGGCGCTGGAATCCGACGAGGTCCTCTGCGCCGCGTTCGGGCAGACGTTCGTCGACTACTTCGTGCGCATCAAGCAGGCCGAGCTCGCCCGCTACGAGGCCGCGGAGGACAAGCTCGACTTCCAGCGCCGCGAGTACTTCAGCCGCTTCTGATGATCAGGCGGACTGCTCGATGATCGGCGCGCCGGCCAGCCGCAGGCTGATGCGGCCGCGCCCGGTCCTGACGATCCGCACCGGCAGCGCCTTCTCGTCCAGGCGCCGGCGCAGCAGCAGCAACCGCGATTCGAGGTTGTCCTTGATGTCCGGCAGCCTCAGCGAGCCGGTGAGACGCAGCTCGCGGTTGCTGAATTCCTGCCGGCTCTCCCGGCGGCAGGTTTCCAGCATGAACATCAGCAGCCGGCCCGAGACACCCTTGATGACGTACTCGTTGTCGATGAACACGCTGTCGTCGTAGGCATGGTGCGTTACCCGGAACGCCTGCCCGGAGATGCCGGCGGCCGCAGCCGGAGCCGGCGCCGCGGTCTGCTCGCCGGCGGCGCTTTCCGCGAGCAGCAGGGCGGCAGCGGCCTGGGCGGCGATCACCGCCAGTGCCGCCTCGTCGTCGCCGCCGAATGCCAGCCGCTGCCGGCTCTCCGCGAACAGCACGCCCTGCAGAATGCCCTGCGCGATCATCGGCACGGCGATCTGGCTCATCGGCTCGGCGATGCCGGGCAGCGCCACCGACCGCGTGCGGTTCTCGTCGTCCGAGGAGTTGCGGATCGCCTCGCCGAAACGGCGGATGCGGCTCATGTCGCTCACCTTGAAGGCATGGCGCTCCGCCGCCGCCGCGCCGATGATGCCGTCGCGCAGCGGCACCTCGGCGCCGATCCCGCTGTACGCGTAGCCGCGGCTGCCGATGGCGGTCAGGACGCCGCGGCCGGAATCATGAACCAGCAGCATCGTGCTGTCGTGGGCGAAGCCGGCCGCGATGCCGTCGAGAACGCTGTCCACGATGCCGTCGACATCCGCCTGTCGCGCGATCGCCTGCACGATCTCCGCCGCGACCTTGAGGCTTGCGGCCGGCGCCACGCCGGTGGGGGGAAGGGTCGCGACCGGGCTGGGCGTTCGCAGGACCCAGCCGACGCGATACACGTCGACGGCCTTCAGGCGAAACACGCCGGCCATGCCCACCTGGGCACTGGTCGCCTGCAGTTGCGAACGGACCCGCTCGAAGACCGGCCCGCCTGCCAGCGCCTCGACGAAGGTCAAGGCGAGACGGTACTGGTCGCCGGTGCGGGCATCGACCAGGAGCAGGGCGGCTTGCGGATTCGCGCGGATGTTCTCGGCCGTCTTGGAGAAGAACTGGTTGGACACGCCGACATGCCGGTCGTCCACCATCACCACGTGCGACAGGTAGGAGATATTGGGCGTCCCGTCGGCTGCTGCCGTGGCGAGGATCGAGGGGATCACGCCTTCGAAGCAGGCCTGCAGGTCGGCGAGACGGGGGGCCGCTTCCATCGGCATGGCGGGCGGCTCATTCATGACGCGGCCACCTGCTGTCCGGCTCGCGCCCCGGGCGTCTGGACGTAGATTGCATCCACCTCGAGCCTCACGACGACAGCCTCTTGTTCGGTGACCCACGGCGCCGCCAGCGAGCGGTCGAGCCCAAGCCCGGCAAGGACGTCGACGATGGTTGCCATGTAGCGCCGCGCGCGGTCGAGGTCGTCCGCAAGCACTGCGCGGACGGACGCAGCGCCCTTGACCTGGTAGGACACGTAGTCCGAAGGCCGTGCGAAGGTGACGGCGATCCGGCTGCCGTGGCGCAGGTTGGCAATGGTGTCGGGCCATTGCCAACCCGACACCACCAGCTCGACGATGCCGGCGTCGGCGTCCACGGTCGCGCCGACGGCGCGGCCGATCGCCGGCCGGTTGCCGGCGTCGCAGGTGCCGATGATGATCATCACGGGGCTCGCGAGAAAAGCCGCAAGCTCGGCGTCCAGCCTCATGTCGAATCTCCTCGCCGCGAGGATATCGCAGTGAGGAAATTCTTAGGATGGCTGCAGCGACGCTTAGCAAGCATTTAGGAACCTGGCCGGCGGCGGTCGCCGAACATCGGCTCACCGATCCAGACAGGAGCTGCCGACCATGGTCCGACCGTCGTACATCATCCATCCCGAATCTGCCGTTGCCGTGCTGGGCGCCGGCCCGGGCGGCCTCGTTGCCGCGCGCTGGCTGCTGGCGCGCGGCCTCGAGCCGATCCTCTTCGAGGCCGCCGGCCGGCTCGGCGGCCAGTGGAACTGCGCATCGCCGATGAGCGGCACCTGGCCGGGCATGCGCAGCAACACCAGCCGCGTGATGACGGCATTCTCCGACCTCGAGCATGCCGACGGCACGTCGGTCTACCCGAGCCAGGCCGAGATGCTCGCCTACCTCGAGCGCTATGCCGCGAGCTTCGACCTCGTCCGGCGCATCAGCTTCGGCCGGCGGGTGACGCTTCTCGATCGCGCCGGCGCGGGCCGCTGGCTGGTCGGTTCGAGCGGCGACGGCGGCGAGCGCAGCGAGGTGTTCAGCCGGGTCATCGTCGCCACCGGCCGCTATGTCGAGCCGGAGGTTCCGGCAATCGAGGGCGTCGCCGGTTTCACCGGCTCCTTGGGTGTTTCCCATACCCGCCAGTACGACGGGCCGGCGCGCTATCGCGGGCGCAAGGTGCTGGTCGCCGGTTGCTCGATCAGCGCCCTGGAGATCGCCTCGGAGCTGGCGCTGGGTGGTGCCGAGGTGGTTGCGTCGTACCGGCGCCAGCGCTACATCGTCCCCAAGCTGCTGGCGGGTGTCCCCACCGACCATGTGCTGTTCAACCGCGCCGCGGGGTTGGCGGCCGCGACGCTGCCGCCGGCGGCGCTGGCGCAGGGACTCAAGGCGACCCTGTTGCGGCAGGCTGGCAGCCCCCAGCAGTACGGTGCGCCGGCCCCTGCCGACGATGTCTTCGCCGCCGGCATCGCCCAGTCGCAGCACTTCCTCGCTTCGGTGGCGGAGGGCAGGATCGTGACCCGGCCATGGATCGCCGGTGTCGACGGCGCCATTGTGCGGTTCATCGACGGCACGCAATGCCAGCCCGATGCAATCCTGCTCGGCACAGGCTATCGGCTGTCGCTGCCCTGGCTCGCGCCCCCGCTGGCAGCGGCGCTGGGGCTCGATGCCCATCATATCGACCTGCACGACCATACCTTCCATCACGACCTGGAAGGCCTCGCCTTCCTCGGCTTCTACGACCAGGTCGGTCCGCTGCTGCCGGTGCTCGAGCTGCAGGCGCGCTGGATCGCGCAGGTCTTCGCCGACCGGACCGCGGCGCCGAGCCGGGAGGCGCTGGCGCAGGGCGTGGCGCGCGCCCGTGCCGCCCGCGGCGGACCGCAGTCCGTGCCGATGCATGCGATGGCGCTGCTGTTCGCGCGGCATGCCGGCGTGGAGCCGGAACTGTCGCGGTGGCGGGCGCTGGAGCGGGCGCTGCTGTTCGGGCCGTTGTCGCCGATCTCCTTCCGCCTGCAGGGTCCCGACAGCCTGGCGGATGCGCCCACGCGAACCGCAGCCGCGGCGGCCGCGTTCGGTGCCATCGGGTCCGCGAGCTTCACGGCCGAGGAACGCGAGTTGCGCGAGCTGATTCTGGCGGGTCCGGCCGCGGCCGCGGCGTAGGCCGGTTGCGCCCGCGCAGCAGGGCGACCAGCGCCGTCGTCTCCTGTCGCGGCAGCGCGCCGACGGCCTGCCTGCTGGCAGCCGCTGCGATGTCGGCGAAGACCAGCGCCGCGGAGCGGGCGGGGCTTTCCATCGAGCAAGGCAGGCAACGCCCGCCGAGCGGCAGGCGGCAGGCCGGTGCCGGCAGTGGGCACTGTCTTTGCGCAGGAGCGGCAAGCCTTTCCCCTTCGATGGAGCAGTCATGACATCTCCCCGCCGCATCCAGCGCACCTTCCTCCATCCCGCCGATGCGAACCCGCTCGACCTGCGCGAGCTGGCGCGCCGTGGGCACCGTCATCTGGCGGCCGGCCATGATCCGCGCTTGTCGCGCCAGGTGCTCGCGGCGACGATCGCGGCGCTGTTCCTGATCGGCGCGGCCTGCGTGGCCCAGGCGCAGGGCACCGGCTCCGGCGGCGCCGGCTCCAGTGCCAGCGGCGCCAGCTCGAGCGGCACCGGCGGCACGCCCCGCGATCCCAGCAGCGGATCGACGCCCACCGGCCGCAGCGACTCGTCGCCGCACAGCGGCGGGTCCACCGGCACGGCAGGCACCGGCGTGCGATCCGGGGCGAAAATCACCGGCCCGGGCGATGCCGAAGCCGAGAGCTCCAACCGTGG
>JAEZQX010000393.1 GCA_023441105.1 Pseudomonadota bacterium
GCTCCTAGCGGTCGCCGCGCGACGGGAACATCCCGTCCCACCACTGCTTCGCGGTGGCGATCAGCGTGCCCTTCGCGTCGGGGTCGCGTCGCGCCAGCGAGACAAGGTAGTTGCGCGCCTGCTTGCTGCTGATGTTGGGCGGCAGCGCGGGCACGTCGGGGTCGGTCACCATCTCGAGGAGGGTCGGCCGGTCGGCTGCCAGTGCCTCGTCCCAGGCCGACCCGACCTGGGCCGGGTCGGTCACGCGAATGCCCCCCAGGCCCAGCAGCCGCGCATAGTCGGCATACGGAAAGAGCGGCAGGTCCTGCGAATCCTCGAACTTCGGGTCACCGGCCAGCGCGCGCTGCTCCCAGGTGACCATGTTCAGGTCCTTGTTGTTGAGCACCATGATGGTCAGCCGGGGGTTGCCCCAACGGCGCCAGATGCCGGCGATGGTGACCAGGGCGTTGATGCCGATCATCTGCATCGCGCCGTCGCCCAGGATCGCGATGACGTGGCGCTCCGGATAGGCATACTTCGCCGCGATGGCGTAGGGCACTGCCGGACCCATGGTGGCGAGCCCGCCGGAAAGCGAGCCCATCATGCCGCGGCGGAACCTGAGGTCGCGCGCATACCAGGCGGCCGTCGACCCGGAGTCGCAGGTCAGGATGCAGTTGTCAGGCAGCCGCGGTGACAGCTCCCAGAACACGCGCTGCGGGTTGATCGGGTTCGCCTCGCTCATTGCCCGAGCTTCCAGGATGCCCCACCATTTCCCGACGCTCTCTTCGATGTCGCTGCGCCAGCCGCGTCTCGACTTGCGCTTCAGGTGCGGGATCAGGGCTCGCAGCGTCGCCTTGCTGTCGCCGACCAGGTTCATCTCCATCGGGTAGCGCAGGCCCAGGCGCCGGCCGTCGAGATCGATCTGCACGCCGCGCGCCTTGCCTTCCTTGGGCAGGTACTCCGAATACGGGAAGCTCGAGCCGACCATCAGCAGCGTGTCGCAGCGGCTCATCATCTGCCAGCTCGGCTGCGTGCCCAGCAGGCCGATCGAGCCGGTGACGAATGGCAGGTCGTCGGGCAGCACACCCTTGCCGAGCAGCGCCTTGGCGACGCCGGCGCCCAGCAGGTCGGCAACCTCGATCAGCTCGTCGCCGGCGTGCAGCGCGCCGGCCCCGGCCAGGATGGCCACCCGCTTGCCGGCATTGAGGATCTCCGCGGCAGCGGCGATGTCGGCATCGTCCGGCAGCGTCGAGCGCACCGTGGTGCCGACGCCCGTGTGGACCGTGCCGTGCTCGCGCGGCGGGCTCTTCATCGCGTCGAGGACCTGCACGTCGTTCGGCACGATGATGCAGGTGACCGTGCGCTGGTCGATGGCGATGCGCACTGCCCGGTCCACCACGTGACGGACCTGGGCCGGCACCGTGATGGTGTGCACGTATTCGGCGGCCACGTCCTTGAACAGGCTGTGCAGGTCGACCTCCTGCTGGTAGTCGCCGCCGAGCGCGGTGCGCGCCTGCTGGCCGACGATCGCCACCACCGGCTGGTGATCGGCCTTGGCGTCGTAGAGCCCGTTCAACAGGTGGATGGCGCCGGGCCCGGAGGTGGCCATGCAGACGCCCACCTCGCCGGTGAACTTGGCATGTCCGCAGGCCATGAAGGCGGCCAGCTCCTCATGGCGCGCCTGGATGAACTGCATCTGGTCGCCGGCGCGATCGAAGGCGCCCATCAGCCCGTTGATGCCGTCGCCCGGATAGCCGAAGACGCGTCGCACGCCCCATTGCCGCAGCCGCTCGAGGAGGTGGTCGCTGGTCGTCTCCGTCATTCCCAGTAGCCCCCACGCTGGTGCGCCTCGTGCAGCAGCTCCTCGTATTGGCGATCGAGCAGGGCGTCCGGGTCGTAGACCGGGCTGTCCTTCACCTTGTCACGGCTCAGCGAGGTGAAGACCTTGCGCTGCGCCCAGTCGATGCCGTCGATCCAGCGCGTGGCGATCAGCACCCGCTTCCCGCCGGGCCACCAGTTGACGGTGTCCACCACGAGGTAGCGGATGGTCCAGTTCTCGTCGTCGAAGATGAAGTCGTCGACGTGGCCGATGCTGCCGTCGCTCGCCTGGATGTCGTAGCCCGAGACATCCGCGGTGCTGCGCAGGTGCGAGTCCTCGTCCTCGGCGTCGTCCTGCTCGCGCGGCCCGGCCGACTTGCGTTCATGGTCCGCCTGGCTCACGTCATCCTTCAGGTCCTCCGCGCTCGGGAACAGCGGATATTCCATGGCGCCCCAGACTCCGCCCATTTCCCAGTAGCTGGGATAGCCGTAATAGGTGAGGTAGTCGCGCTCATGGCGACGCGACAGCGGCTTGTGGGTGTCGATGTCGGGACTGTTCTTCACCTGCTCGCGGGTGAGCGTGACGTCGATCAGGCCGCCTTCGGTGAGCGGCGTGCGGATCGAATACGGCGAGATCAGCACCTTGCGGCCGGTGAGCCAGTTGCCGGTGTCGACCACGAGATAGCGGATCGTCCATGCCGCGTCGTCGAAGTAGGCCTCCTTGACGTGCCCGATCTGGTCGTCGCTCGCGTTGATTCGCGAGTCGTGGATCTTCCTGACGCTTCTCAGCATGGCGGGTCCCCTCCGTCACTGTGGTCGAACCGGATGCAGCAGCATCCAGCATGCCCGCAGTGGCCGCAGAAGCCGGCGGGCGTTCCGGCGGCGCGGTTCAGCCGATGTCGCCGACGCGGCCGCGGATGGCCGGATGCCACCCCAGGCGGCAGCGGCTGTCGCGGGTGAACTGTACCGCCGCATTCTGGCGGAACTGCACCAGCCAGCCGTCGAGCACGGGGTCCGGAACGTCGAAGACACAGAAGCCCGGCTCCGGCTGCCACGTTCCGGCCGGGTCTTCGCCGGAAGCGGGCAGCGACCGCAAGGCTTGCTCCTCGATGGCCTTCCAGAGCGCGGCCTGCGCCTGGTCGTTCTGCGCTGGGCTCTTTTGCTCGCCGAGCGGATTCCAGGCGGTGAGGATGGTGGCGCTGCGTGCATCCATCCGCTCGAGCCATGCCTGGTGGCTGCTGGCCGGATCGCCGACGCGCACCAGCACCGGCTTCGCTTCGTGGGCGAAGTAGTGCGTCGACTGGTAAGCGGCGATGGTCTTCGCATCCGGCACCGGGATATTTTCCTGCGACATTCATGCCTCCTGCTGGGTGCGCTGGCGTGCAGTGCCGTGCGCTGCCTGCCGCTGCGCAATCATCGCACGATGCGCCCGGCCCGCCGGACAGCGGAGGCAACTCGCCAAGGGTCATAGGCGGCGCGCGGGGACTGCCGTACCATCGGCAAGGCGCGGCGGCGGGCGAGCCCACGCCTGCGCCACGACGAACCAACCATGGGTCGATGGATCACCTGATTCAAGGCAGCAAGCGGCGCCTGCAGGTCTGGGCCCTTCTGGCCGTGCTCGGCGCGCTGCTGGCGCTGGTCCTGCCGGCACCTCGTGCGCAGGAGCCGCCGCAGCGCAGTGCGCTGGTACTCGACATCGTCGGCATCATCGGTCCGGCCACTGCCGACTACCTGATCCGCGGCCTGGCCACTGCCGCCGAGCGCAAGGCCGGGGTGGTGCTGATCCGCATGGATACGCCCGGAGGCCTCGACACCTCCATGCGCGACATCATCCGCGCCATCATGGCTTCGCCCGTGCCGGTGCTCACCTATGTCACTCCCGGCGGGGCGCGGGCGGCCAGTGCCGGTACCTACATTCTCTACGCCAGCCATGTGGCGGCCATGGCGCCGGGTACGAACCTCGGTGCGGCTACGCCGGTGGCGATCGGCGGCCTGCCGACGCCGGGCGGCGGTGACGGGAAGCCGGACGCGAAACCGGACCGGAAGCCGGAAAGAAAGCCGGAGCAGAAGCCGGACCAGAAGCCGGACCAGAAGCCGGGGGATGGGAACGCGAAGGACGAGCCTGCCGCGGAGGGCCCGAGCCGGCGCGAGCCGGCAAGCGCCTCCGAAGCCAAGGCCATCAACGATGCGGTCGCCTACATCCGCTCGCTCGCCGAGTTTCGCGGCCGCAATGCGGAGTGGGCGGAGCTGGCCGTGCGCGACGCGGCCAGCCTGTCCGCCAAGGCCGCCCTCGAGCAGCGGGTGATCGACGTCGTCGCGTCGAGCGTGGAGGATCTCTTCCGCCAGGCCGACGGCCGCGAGGTCGCCGTCGGCGGCGGGAGCGTGCGGCTCGACACCGCGAACCTGCATCAGGTGGCGATCGAACCCGACTGGCGCACCCGGTTGCTGGGGGTCATCACCAACCCCAACGTCGCTCTGATCCTGATGATGATCGGCATCTACGGGCTCTTGTTCGAGTTCATGAGCCCCGGCTCGATGTATCCCGGCACCATCGGCGCGATCTGCCTGCTGCTGGGTCTCTACGCGCTGGCCGCCCTGCCGCTGAACTACGCCGGCGCCGGCCTGGCGCTGCTGGGCATGGCGCTGCTGGTGGCCGAGGCGTTCATGCCTTCGTTCGGCGTGCTGGGCATCGGCGGACTGGTGGCTTTCGTGATCGGGGTGGCGATATTGATGGATACGGACGGAGTGCCGGGTTTCGAGATCTACTGGCCGCTCGTCGGCGGACTTGCCCTTGCCGGCCTCGGCCTGGGCTTGTTGGTCGCGCGACTGGCGATGGGCTCGTTCAAGCATCGGGTGACCGCGGGGCAGGAGGCGATGCTGGGCGCGCGCGCGGAGGTGACCGATTGGGCCGGGCTGCGCGGGCACGTATTCCTGCTCGGGGAGCGCTGGAACGCGACGTCGTCGCAGGCGTTGCGGGCGGGCCAGCAGGTGAGGATCGTGGCGGTCGACGGCCTGACGCTCACTGTCGCACCGGAGGAAAACCAACCTGGAGGTATCACGGCATGACCACGCTCTTCTTCTTCGCTCCCATCATCGTGCTGCTCGCCATCCTGCTGGCGATGTCGGTGCGCATCCTGCGCGAGTACGAGCGGGCCGTGATGTTCACCCTCGGCAGGTTCACCGGTGTCAAGGGGCCCGGCCTGATCCTGATGATCCCCTACGTCCAGCAGATGGTCCGCGTGGACCAGCGGACGCTGGTGCTGGACGTGCCCTCGCAGGACGTCATCTCGCGCGACAACGTATCGGTCAAGGTCAATGCGGTCATCTACTTCCGGGTCGTGACGCCCGAACGCTCGGTCATCCAGGTCGAGAACTTCGCCCAGGCCACCAGCCAGCTGGCGCAGACGACGTTGCGATCGGTGCTCGGCAAGCATGACCTCGACGAGATGCTGTCGGAGCGCGACAAGCTCAACAACGACATCCAGGAGATCCTCGACCGGCAGACCGACGCCTGGGGGATCAAGGTGGCCAACGTGGAGATCAAGCACATCGATATCGACGAAAGCATGATCCGGGTGATCGCCCGCCAGGCGGAGGCGGAGCGCGAGCGGCGCGCCAAGGTGATCGGCGCCGAAGGCGAGGCGCAGGCGGCGCACCAGATGCAGCTCCTTGACGTAGTCGTCGTAGGCCTGCTGGGCCCGTCGGTTGTTGGCCACCGTCAGCACCAGCGCGTGGAACTGCAGGTTCAGCTCGTAGTAGCGGGTCCCGTCGCCGGCGTCGCAGGCCCCGTCCATGGCGGCCAGCAACTGCTCGAACCGGCGCTTGTGGTCTTCCGACAGGTGTTCGCAGGCCCGTTCGGCGGCATGGCCGAAGACCAGCGCCCGCAGCTCGTACACTTCGCTCATTTCGCGCAGCGACAACTGGCGAACGAACACGCCGCGATTCGGAACGGCCGTGACCAGCCCGAGGCCGGCAAGCACCTTCATCGCCTCGCGGATCGGACCGCGGCTGGTTCCCATCCGCAGGGCCAGGGCCGCCTCGTTGAGCCTTTCACCCGGCCGGAACTCGCCGTCGTAGATCAGCTGCTTGAGCTCCGCGACGACGGCGTTGGACAAGCCGGCGGACCGGCGCATCGCGACGGGCTCGGCGGGATAGGGCCCGACGGGAGGGGGCTCGGGCGTCGGCTCGATCATGGCGTCGGTGCTCGGCCTCGCATGGGGCGGCCTGGCTCGATGATTGCCCCGGTCATCGGCGCGCTCGCCTCAGTCGACCTTGACCTTCGCCGACTTGACCAGCCCGACCCAGAACTTGCCGTCCTCCTGCAGGAAGCTGCCGAAGGCTTCGGGCGAGTCAGACAGCGACACTTCCGTTCCCTGCCGCGCCAGCGCCGCCTTGACCGACGGCTGCTGCATGGCCGCCACCGTCGCGTCGTAGATCTTCCGCGCGACTGCCGGCGGCGTGCCGGCGGGAGCGAACATGCCGTACCAGAACTCGATGTTGTACTCCGGCAATCCAGCCTCCTTCATGCCCGGCAAATCGGGCACCAGGGCCGAGCGCTCGCGGGTGCTGACGGCGAGGACCCGGAGCTTTTCGCCGACCATGGGAAGAACCGTCGGTGACGTGCCGAAGGTGACCTGGGTCTCGTTGGCCATCACCGACTGGATGGCATGCGAGCCACCGCGGTACGGCACGTGGGTCATCTCGGTGCCGGTCAGCAGGCCGAACAGCGCGGCGCCGAGATGGGGCGCCGAGCCATTGCCCGACGTCGAATAGTTCAGCTTGCCGGGGTCTTTCCGGGCGGCCGCGATCAGGTCCTTGACCGAGGTGATGCCGGTGGCTGGATTGACCGCCAGCACCAGCGGCGATGTCGTCATCTTCGTGATCGGCAGCAGGTCCTCCGGCTTGTACAGCAGCTTCGGGTTCAACGCCGGGTTGACCGAAATGCTGCTGGGACTTGCGATCAGCAACGTATGGCCGTCGGGCCCGGCCTTGGCGACGAAGTCGGCCGCGAGGCTGGAGCCGTTGCCCGGCTTGTTCTCGACCACCACGTTCTGGCCGATGGCCTTGCCGAAGGCGTCGCTCATCGAGCGGGCGACCTGGTCGGCGGCGCCGCCGGGAGCGAACCCGATCACCAGGCGGATCGTCCGGGAGGGATAATCACCGGCCTGCGCCAGCGCCTGCAATCCGACAGCGCTCAGGCCGATCGCCAGCGCCAGTTTCATCGCTCTCATGCCAGGTCTCCTTCTCTCGTGGTTGGTCTTCTCAACGGGCCGGGTCGATGCGCCGGGGGCATCAGGCGCCTGGCGGCATCCGCAGCACGATCTTGCCGACATGGCCGCCGCTTTCCATTCGTTGCTTGGCGGCCGGCAACTCCTCGAATGCGACCACCTGGTCGATCTGCGGCCGGATCCGACCGGCGGCGAAATGCGGCATGATCTCGGCCACGAAGCGGGGTACGGCGGCTGCGCGCTGGGCCTTGCTGCGCAGCTTGTTCGACACGCCGAACAGGCGCAGCCGGCGGGCGTGCAGGGCCTCGAGGTCGAGATCGGCATGCAGGACGCCGTCGACGTAACCGACGGTGGCGAGCCGTCCTTCGAAGGCAATGGCGCGGATGTTCTCCGCGAACACCGAGCCGCCGACCGCATTGACCACCAGGTCTGCGCCTTTTCCGTCGGTCGTCTCCATCACCGCGGCGGCGAAGTCGGGCCCGCGGCTGCACACGCCGACATCGAGGCCCAGGGCGCGCAGCTTGTCGAGCTTGGCCGCCGAGCCGGAGGTGCCGATCACCTTGGCGCCCAGCAGCTTGCCAAGCTGCAGCGAGGCCACGCCGACGCCCGACGAAACGCCGTTGACCAGCAGCCATTCACCGGCTTGCAGCCGCCCCTGCAGCACCAGCATGTCGAAGGCGACCAGGAATGTCAGCGGGATGCTGGCGGCCTCTTCCCAGGTCAGGGCCGCCGGCGCCGGCATGGCCTCGGCGACGTCCATCAGCGCATACTCGGCGAAGGCGCCGGCACAGCGGCCCATCACCCGGTCGCCGGGTGCGAAGCCGGCGACCTCGGCACCCACGGCGACCACCTCGCCGGCGCCTTCGCCGCCGATCGCCTTCCATGAACCCGGCTGGCCATGCAGGCCGTGGCCGAGCACGAACTCGCCGCGATTGAGCGATGCCGCCTGCATGCGCACCAGCAGCTGCCGCGCCGCCGGCTCCGGCATCGGTGCCTCTCGCAGCTCCAGCCTCGTCTGCGAATCCGTCATCTGCATCCAGTAGCCGCGCATGGTGCTCCTCTCTTGTTCCTCTTCTTCCATCGGGGCGAACCGTGGCCGGGACCGGCGATACCCGGCCCGGTCCGGCGCTAGCGCCCTCGAAACACCGGCTTGCGCTTCTGCATGAAGGCGGTTCGGCCTTCCGCATAGTCGGCGCTTTCGAAGCAGCCGCGGATCAGCGCGGCGCACAGCGCCAGGTCCTGTTCCGGCGAAGCCTTGAGGATCTCGCGAGTGATGGCCTTGCCGGCGGCCACCGTCAACGGCGCGTTCTCCGCCAGGGCCGTGGTGTACTCGCCGAGCAAGGCGTCCAGCTCCGCCGGCGGGCAGATGCGCGAGACCAGGCCGATCGCCCGTGCTTCCGCCGCATCGATGCGCCGCGCGGTGAAGAACAGGTCCTTGGCGACGCCGGGGCCCACCAGGTCGACCAGGTTCTTCATCGCCGAATAGCGATAGCCCAGGCCCAGCCGGGCGGCCGGAATGGAGAAGATCGAATCGGTGCTGGCGATCCGGATGTCGCAGGCGATGGCGACGTTGACCCCGCCGCCGATGCACCAGCCGCGGATGCAGGCGAGCGTCGGCTTCGGGAAATCGTGGATGCCGGTGAGCGTTTCCTCGGCCATCGCCTCGTAGACGCTCACCGCCTCGCGCGCGGCGCGCATGTCCTCGAACTGCGAGATGTCGGCGCCGGAGACGAACGCCTTGTCGCCGGCGCCGGAGAAGACCACCAGCCGCACGCGCTCGTCGTCGCCCGCCTGCCGCAGCAGCGGCGGCACGGCGCTCCACATCTCCACCGACAGGGCGTTGTGGCGCTTCGGGTTGTCGAAGCGGATGTGCAAGGTCGTGCCGTCGAGCCAGGTGGCAACCTGCTGCGAGGTGGACTGGTACGAAGGATGGGACATCGACTGCTCCTCGATCAGTAGACGCCGGCGGCCTTCATGCGCGCGAGGTCGTCGGCGCCGAGCCCCAGTTCGCGCAGCACCTCGTCGGTGTGCTCGCCGCGCCGCGGTGCCGACCGGACGATGCTGCTGGGCGTGCGCTCCAGCTGGACCGGCTGGCCCACCATCCGCTGCCGACCCAGCCGCGACGATTCGACCTCCTTCACCATGCCCAGATGAGCGATCTGCGGCTCGTCGAAGACCTCTCGCATGTCGTTGATGAGGCCGCAGGCCACGCCGCCTTCGTTGAAGCGCGCCACCCAGTGGCTGCGATCCCGGGCTGCCAGCCGACGGTCGATCTCGGCGTTGAGCGACTCGCGGTTGCGCGAGCGTGCCGCCTTGTCGTGATAGCGTTCGTCGGTGATCCATTCCGGGGCGCCGAGGATCTGGCAGAAGCGCTCCCAGATCTTCGAGCCGAACACGGCGATGTTCATGTAGCCGTCGCGCGCCTTGTAGACGCCGGTGGGAATGCTGGTCGGATGGAAGTTGCCTGCCTGCGCCGCGACTTCGCCGTCGATCAGGTAGCGCGAGCTCTGGAAGTCCATCATGTAGACCATCGCTTCGAGCAGCGACGTGTGCAGCCACTGGCCGCGGCCGGACGATTCGCGCTCCAGCAGTGCGACCAGGATGCCCTGGGCGGCGAAGATGCCGGCGCAAAGGTCGGCGATCGGGATGCCCACCCGTACCGGTCCCTGGCCGGGAAGGCCGGTGACCGACATCAGCCCGCCCATGCCCTGCGCGATCTGGTCGAAGCCGGGACGCTGCGCGAGCGGCCCGGACTGGCCGAAGCCGGAAATGCTGGCATAGACCAGGCGCGGGTGCGCCGCGGCCAGCGATTCATAGTCGATGCCGAGCCGGAACTTGACGTCGGGGCGGAAATTCTCGACCACCACGTCGGCGGTGGCGATCAACCGCCTGAGCGTCGCGATGCCCTCGGCCTCCTTCAGGTTGAGGGTGATGGAGCGCTTGTTGCGGTGGGTGTACTGGTAGTCGGAGCCGTCCTGTCCGCCGAGGGTGTCGTCCCCGCGCATGTGCTCCGGCATCTGGACCTGGATGACGTCGGCGCCCCAGTCGGCGAGCTGCCGGCAGGCCGTGGGACCGGCGCGGACCTGGGTGAGGTCGATCACCCGGAAGCGGCTGAGGGCAGGCGATGCAGGTAGGTGCGGCATACCGGTTCCAGGCGAGGGACCGGCAGATTGTCAGCTTCCGACCGGCAACTGTCAACAATTCATGGGTAGCTGTCGACAGTTGGGCGTGCGGCGGGTCGCATGTCGAGTGCCGGTGGATGGCGAGGGTGGGGCACCACGGGGCCGCCGTCGACGCGACCATGTCCCGGCAAGGACCGTGCGTTGCGCTGCAGGCGGAAGATGAGGATGGAGGTGACCAGGCACATCAGGGTGTTGCCGGCATTGATCAGCACCATGCTGTTCAGCACTCGTCCGCCCTGCTCATGGAGGTACAGGCAGAACGTCCCGTTGGACATGACCCAGCAGCCCCAGGTCGCAAGGCTGTAGTCGCGGGCACTGGCGCCGGCGCGCAGCAGCTTCAGGATGGTCGGAACGTAGGTGAAGATGCGCGCGCTGTTCCAGAACAGGAACATGAAGGTCAGCCCTTGCAGGTAGAGGGCTTCGAGGTCCGCGGGCATGCCGGAGGGCTGGTTGCTGGAAACGAGGCGGGTCAGATGGAGCGGGCCAGCGAGGTCCCGCGGTCTGCTGCCCTGCCGCCCGCCAGGGCGGCATGGGCAGCCTGACGCTGCTGCTCGGTCCAGTCGTGGAGGGCGCCGAAGTCGCCGCCGAAGCGTCGTTCCTGCAACTCCTGGGAGACGCCGCCGCAGACCTGCATCAGCGCCTCGTCGAAACGCTCGCCGGCCTCGGCGCTGAGGCTCGCCTGACGGTCGCAATGCCAGTAGCTGCGCAGCAGTTCATCGTCGCCGAGCCGGCGGATCGACGGATCCAGCGCCAGGGCCGAGCCGCAAAGGCTGCCGAGGCCGAAGAGGGTGAGGCCGCAGAGCATCTGGCGCATGACATCCTCCATCGTTGCCGACCCTGCGAGTCTCGGCAGTTGCCCTGCCGCCGGCAATCACCTCGACGGAGTAGCACAGATGTGTGGGCGGCCGGCCAATGGCGGCAGGCGCAGCGGGCCCGGTTCGACGAGCAAAGGGGCGAATGAACGGGCAGGGCGCAATGCCGATCGCCACTTCGTTGACAAATGAATGGTTGAAAAGTAATGTAATCGTCCAGGCCACGGCCATCCAGGCCCACGCGCCATCACTTCATCACGAGCAACATGCAGATAGCGATTCTGGGCGGAGGGCACGGCTGCTACGCGGCGGCGGCCGATCTCAGCGAGGCAGGTCATCAGGTGCGGCTTTGGCGACGGGACCAGGCCGCGCTCGTCGGCTTGCGTGAGGCGGGAACGATCCGCCTCAAGGACGCGAACGGCGCGCGCGACGTCGCGATCGCGCTGGCTACCACCGACATCGCCGAGGCGCTCGACGGTGCGCGCCTGATCCTGATCCCGCTGCCGGCGACGGCTCAGGCGGATCTCGCTGCCGCCATGGCGCCGCACCTGGTGGACGGGCAGGTGGTGTTCCTGCCGCCGGGCACCTTCGGCAGCTATGTCATGGCGCAGGCGGTCAGGGCCGCCGGCAGCGGCGCCGACGTCAGCTGGGCGGAGACCGGCACGCTGCCCTATCTCGCGCGCAAGCACGGCGAACGCGAAGTGAACGTCACGGTGCGCGCCCTGCGGCTGCCCACCGGCGTCTATCCGGCGCGTTCCGCGGATGCCGCGCTGGCGGTGATCCGCGAAGCGTACCCGAGCGTGCACGCCTGCGGCGATGCGCTCTCCGGCGCGCTGATGAACGCCGGGCCGATCATCCATCCGCCGCTGATGGTGATGAACGCCGCGCCGTTGCAGCACTTCGAGCGCTGGGACATCCACAACGAAGGCACCCAGCCGGCGGTGCGCCAGGTCACCGACCAGCTCGACCGGGAACGCATCGCGGTGCGCGAGGCCCTGGGTTACGAAGGCCCGCACTATCCGCTGCGGGATCACTACGACAACGACCGCTGGATGTACGGCGACGCCCACAAGCAGCTGGTCAAGTCGGGCGACTGGCGCGAGAACATCGACCTGCACAGTCACCGCTACATCAGCGAGGACACCGAGCTGGGTCTCGCCTTCCTGGCGTCCGCTGCCCGCCATGCCGGCGTCGACGCGCCGATCGCCCACGGCCTGCTGGCGATCGCCGGCGGCTTCCTGGGGCGCGACCTGCGCCGCGGGCCGCGCACTTTCGAGGCGCTGGGACTTGCCGGCCTGAAGCCGGCCGAATTGCAGCGCAGGCTGGTCGATGGCAACTGAGGTGATGCCGCGCATCGCCGCGGTCGGCGCCGGCCGCATGGGCCGCGGCATCGCCATCGCCTTCGCCTATGCCGGCCACCGGATCTCGCTGGTCGACCTGCGCGATCGCGGCGACGACGCCTGGCAGCGGCTGCGCCAGGAGGCGATGGACGAGATCGTGGCCAGCCTCGAGGGCCTGGCCGCCCAGGGCGTGCTGCGCCCGGCGCAGGTACCGGCCATTGCGCAACGCGTGGTGCTGGTGCGCGCCCCGCAGGCAGCCGAGGCGCTCGCCGCCGCCGAGCTGGTGTTCGAAGGTGTGCCGGAAACGCTGGCGGCCAAGCGCGAGGCGTTCGAGCAGCTCAACCGCCATTGCCGCGACGATGCCATCCTCACCTCCACCACCAGCAGCATCCTGGTCACGCAGCTGGCCGGCCTGGTGCGCCTGCCGGAGCGCTTCCTGAACATCCACTGGCTCAATCCCGCCTACGTCATCCCGGTGGTCGAGCTGAGCTGCCATCCGGGCACTGCGCCGCAGGTGCTGGCGCGCGCCAAGGCGCTGATGGAGGCGATCGGCAAGCTGCCGGTCGTCTGCGGCGCTTCGCCCGGCTACATCGTGCCGCGACTGCAGGCGCTGATCATGAACGAAGCCGCGCGCATGGTGGAGGAGGGAGCCGCCACCGCCGAGGAGATCGACAAGGCCACCCGCTATGGCCTCGGGCTGCGCTTCGCAGCGCTGGGCGTGGTCGAGTTCATCGACTTCGGCGGCTGCGACATCCTGCATCATGCCAGCCGCGAGATGTCGGCGTCGATCGACAAGGCGCGCTACACCGCGCCGGCCATCGTCGACCGGATGATGGCCGAGGGACGGTTGGGCCTGAAGACCGGCAGCGGCTTCTACGACTACCAGGGACGGGACGTCGGCGCCTATCGCCGCGACGTCCTCGGCCGCACGCTCGGGATGCTGCGGCACGCCGGCCTGCTGCGACCGCCTGCCGACGAAACCGTCGCCTAGCAGGCCGACGATGGCCGGCATCCATCGCGCCTTTGCCGACCTGTCGGTCGGGCAGGTGCACTACGCCACTGCCGGGCCGCCGTCGGCGCCGCCCGTGCTGTTGCTGCATCAGTCGCCGCGCAGCTGGCTGGAGTACCGCGAGGTGCTGCCGCTGCTCGGCCGGCGCTGTCGCGCCATCGCGATGGACACCGCCGGTTTCGGCGATTCCGCGCCGGTCGAGCCGCCGGCGAGCATCGAGAAGTGGGCGGCGGTGGCCGCGGAGCTGCTGGCGTCGCTCGAGGTGGGGCCGGCCTGCGTCGTCGGCCACCATACCGGCGGCGTGATCGCCGTGGAGCTGGCGGCTGCCTCGCCGGCGGCGGTCCGGGCGTTGGTGTTGTCCTCCACGCCGTATACCGATGAATCCTTCCGCCGCGCGCGGGCGCAGCGGCCGCCGATCGACCAGGTCGAGCCCAGCACCGACGGCAGCCACCTGGCCGCGCTGTGGCAGAAGCGGGCGTCGTTCTATCCGGCCGAGCGACCCGACCTGCTGCAGGCTTTCGTGCTCGATGCGCTGCGTGCCGCGGGCGACGTGGAGGAGGGGCATCGGGCCGTCGCTTCGTACCGCATGGAGGCTCGCATCGCCGCGGTCGTGCAGCCGACGCTGGTGGTGAAGGCGGCGCGGGATCCCTTCGCCGCGCCGCATGCCGCGGAGCTGCTGGCGCATGTGCGCCATGCACGGCTGGCGACCCTCGACGAAGGCATGGTGCCGTTGCCGGACCAGCTGCCGGCGCAGTTTGCAGCGCTGGTGCTCGATTTCATCGCCGGCCTCGGCGGGGGCGGCTGACCCGACCCGCGCGCCGCTTCACTGGCCGTTGCTGACGCGGGCGTGCAGCTCGATCATCTGCCGCAGCGTCGTCTTCAACTCCTCCGCGCGGGCCAGGCCGAACGGCTCCAGGACCTTCATCTCGTGGTCCCGCGCCAGGGCCATGAGCTGCTCGACCGTCCGGGCGCCCTTGCGGGTGATCCGCACCAGGGTGATGCGGCGATCGCTGTCGTGCGGCAGGCGTTCCGC
>JAEZQX010000394.1 GCA_023441105.1 Pseudomonadota bacterium
AGATCGAGCAGCAGTACACCTCGGGCCTGGTCACCCAGGGCGAGCGCTACAACAAGGTGGTGGACATCTGGTCCAAGGCCGGCGACCAGGTCGGCAAGGCGATGATGGACCAGCTCGCGACCGAGAACGTCGTGGATGCGCAGGGCGCCAACGTCAAGCAGGAGTCCTTCAACGCCATCTACATGATGGCGGACTCCGGCGCGCGCGGCTCGGCGGCGCAGATCCGCCAGCTGGCGGGCATGCGCGGCCTGATGGCCAAGCCGGACGGCTCGATCATCGAGACGCCGATCACCGCCAATTTCCGCGAGGGCCTGAACGTCCTGCAGTACTTCATCTCCACTCACGGCGCCCGCAAGGGCCTCGCGGATACGGCGCTGAAGACGGCCAACTCCGGCTACCTCACCCGCCGGCTGGTCGATGTCACCCAGGACCTCGTGGTCACCGAGATCGATTGCGGCACCACCAACGGCGTCGCGATGCGGGCGCTGGTCGAAGGCGGCGAGATCATCGAAGCGCTGCGGGACCGGGTGCTGGGTCGGGTGGCGGCGGTCGACGTCATCAACCCCGAGTCGCAGGAGACGCTGTTCGAAGCCGGCTCGTTGCTGGACGAGGATGCGGTCGAGTCGATCGAGCAGATCGGCATCGACGAGGTGCGCGTGCGCACCCCGCTCACCTGCGACACCCGCTACGGCCTGTGCGCCAAGTGCTACGGTCGTGACCTCGGCCGGGGCTCGCTGGTCAACGTCGGCGAAGCGGTCGGCGTGATCGCGGCGCAGTCGATCGGCGAGCCGGGCACGCAGTTGACGATGCGGACCTTCCACATCGGCGGCGCGGCGTCGCGGGCGGCGGTGTCGAGCTCGGTCGAGGCCAAGTCCAACGGCGTGGCACGGTTCACCGCCACGATGCGCTACATCACCAGCAGCAAGGGTGACCTGATCGTCATCTCCCGTTCCGGCGAGGTGATGATCACCGACGACAACGGGCGGGAGCGCGAGCGCCACAAGATTCCTTACGGCGCGACGCTGCTGGTCCAGGACGGCACCACCGTCAAGGCCGGCATGCAGCTCGCCAGCTGGGATCCGCTGACGCGTCCGATCATCACCGAGTACGCGGGTACGGTGAAGTTCGAGAACGTGGAGGAGGGCGTCACCGTCGCCAAGCAGATCGACGAGGTGACGGGCCTTTCGACGCAGGTCGTCATCGACGCGAAGCGGCGCAGCGCGAGCAGCGCCCGCAACGTCCGTCCGGCGATGAAGCTGATCAACGAGGCCGGCGAGGAGGTCAAGATCGCCGCCACCGACCATTCGGTGCAGATCGGCTTCCCGGTCGGCGCGCTGATCACGGTCCGCGACGGCCAGCAGGTGGCGGTCGGCGACGTGCTGGCGCGAATCCCGCAGGAGACGCAGAAGAACCGGGACATCACCGGCGGCCTGCCGCGGGTGGCGGAGCTGTTCGAGGCGCGGTCGCCGAAGGATGCGGGCATGCTGGCCGAAGTCACCGGCACGGTCTCGTTCGGCAAGGACACCAAGGGCAAGCAGCGGCTGGTCATCACCGACCTGGACGGCAATGCCCACGAGTTCCTGATCCCGAAGGAGAAGCACGTGCTGGTGCACGACGGCCAGGTGGTCAACAAGGGCGAGATGATCGTCGACGGGCCGGCGGATCCGCACGACATCCTGCGCCTGCTCGGCATCGAGGCGCTGTCGCGCTACATCGTCGACGAGGTGCAGGACGTCTACCGGCTGCAGGGCGTGAAGATCAACGACAAGCACATCGAGGTGATCGTCCGCCAGATGCTGCGTCGGGTGGTGGTCACGCAACCCGGCGGCACCAGCTTCATCGTCGGCGAGCAGGTCGAGCGCAGCGAGATCCTGGACGCCACCGACAAGATGGTCGCGGATGACAAGCTGCCGCCGGTCTACGAGAACATCCTGCTCGGCATCACCAAGGCGTCGCTGTCGACCGATTCGTTCATCTCCGCCGCGTCGTTCCAGGAGACCACTCGCGTGCTGACCGAAGCCGCGATCATGGGCAAGAAGGACGACCTGCGCGGACTGAAGGAGAACGTCATCGTCGGTCGCCTGATTCCCGCCGGAACCGGCCTTGCCTACCACAAGGCTCGGTACGAGAAGGAATCGGTGGAGGCCCAGGAGGCCGCAGCCCTGGCGGCAGCCGAAGCGGCTTTCGCGCCCCGCGAGGAGTTTTCCGGTGGCGAGGGCGAGTCGTCCGAGGACGCCTCGATGGCCATGCACGACGCGGGCTCGGAAGCGGCCGCGCCGGAAGGCGACGAGAACAACCCGCCAGCTGGCGAGTAGCGTCTAGGCGCCGGATCGGCTGCGACCGATCCGGCGCGCCTCTCCCCGCAGCGCTTCCTCTCCAACGCCCGGCAATCGCCGGGCTTTCTTTTACGGAACCGGCGCTCTCGTCCGTAGGAGTCCGGCCTCAGGCCTGGATCGAGTAGCCCCCGTCGACGAAGAGGGCGGTCCCGGTAATGTATTGGGAGCCGCTGCCGGCCAGCAGGACCGTCACTGCCTCGAAGTCCGACGGCTTCCCCCAGCGGCCGGCAGGCGTGCGGGTGCGGACCCGCTCGTCGAGCCCGGCAACTTCGCGCCTGGCGCCCTCGGTGAGATCCGTATCGATCCAGCCGGGCAGAAGTGCGTTGACCTGGATGTTGTCCCGCCCCCAGGCCGTCGCAAGCGCTCGGGTCATCTGGACAAGCCCGCCCTTGCTGGCGGCGTAGGCGACGGCGAACGACGCACCCATCTGCGATAGCAGGGAGCCGATGCTGATGATCTTGCCGCCGCCCACCTTCTTCATGTGGGGGTAGGCAGCCTGGGAACACAGGAAGGCGCTGGTGAGGTTGCTGTCGACGACGCGGTGCCATTCCGCCGCGGAATATTCCTCCGGGGGCTTTCGTATCGCGATGCCGGCGTTGTTCACGAGAATGTCCAGCCGGCCGAAATGAGCTGCGACGCGATCGACGGATTCGCGGCAGGCTGCTTCCTGCATCAGGTCGGCCTCCAGCTGGAGCGTCTCCGCACCCAGCGCGTGCAGCGCCTCGGCGGCGGTCGCATTCTTGGCCGGGTTGCGGCCTACGATGGCGATCCTCGCACCGGCCCGGGCCATGCCGGTTGCCATCCCGAGGCCGATCCCGCCGTTGCCGCCGGTGACGAGGGCAACGCGCCCACTAAGGTCGAAGTGGTTCATGAGTGCTGGCCTCCAGCAGAGTTGACTAGGTGACTCTGACCTGCCCCGGTCGGGATCGCGTGTCGCCGACTCGCTCCGGGATTTCGTACTTGATTGGTGATGACATTCTCTTGTTTTCGCGGTCTCGCTTGTGACCTGCGGGTGACGCAGTTGGTGGACGGCAACAAGGGGCATCCACCCGATGGTGTCGCGATCGTCGCTGACCGGCCACGGCCGGCGGCCGGGCACTACGGATCGACCCGGCGGATCCGGGTTGGCCTCAGTCAGCGGACGCTCTTCTGTATCTGCCCGATCGAATCGGCGAGTGCGGCCAGCATCGGCGGGTCGTACGGATCATGGCCGGCATGCTCGACCCACGTCAGGCGGCTCGCCGGCATCGCCTGGTGGAGCTGCCAGGCATTCGACGGCCGGCAGACCCAGTCGAGGCGCCCGTGCACCAGCTCGACCGGCATGGCGCGCAGGCGACCCGCCAGGTTGAGCAGTCGTTCTTCGCCCAGGAAGCATTGGCTGGCGAGGTAATGGGCCTGGACCCGGTACTTGTCGACCAGGTGGCGGCTGGAAGCCGGCAAGGGAGCCGGAGCCGGCGAGAGCGGCGCCCCGGGGGCAGCCGGCGTCGACACCGCCTGCTCCCAATGCGCCCAGGCTGCCGCAGCCGGGCCGGCCACTGCCGGATCGTCGGCGGCCAGCAGCCGCGCAAGCTTGGCCAGCACCGTATGGCCGGCATGCTCGCACTCGTCCAGTCGCAACGGCAGGCCGATCCGCCGCACCAGGTCCTGCCAGGCCGTCGGCAGCAGCGTTCCGGCGCCGCCGAAGAACCAGTCCAGGTCCCGGCTGCCGGTCAGGAAGGCGCCGCGCAGGATGAGCCCGCTGCACGACGACAGGTGGTTCGCGGCATAGGCGATCCCGAGGCTCGCGCCCCACGAGCCGCCGAACACGATCCAGCGCTCGACGCCCAACAGCCGGCGCAGCTGCTCGAGGTCGCGCAGCAACGCCGCGGTGTCGTTGCCCGTGACGGCGCCTCGTGGCGTGCTGCGGCCGCAGCCGCGCTGGTCGAACAGCACGATCCGGAAGCGCTCGGGGTCGAAGAAGCGGCGCTGCATCGGCGAGCAGCCGCTGGCGGGACCGCCGTGCAGCACCACCACCG
This sequence comes from Pseudomonadota bacterium, assembly GCA_023441105.1. The sequence goes on from JAEZQX010000394.1 coordinate 4,352, forward strand.
GCAGCCCCGTCGGGTTGCCGCACTGCTCGTGGTAGATGACGTGGCCTTCGCCGGTGTCCATCTCACCGCGTGCGTACGGCTCGATCGCTGGATACAGACGGCGGATGCCTGCCGCCGTCCCGGTCGCGACCGGCGGTGGCGGGCTGCTGCTGAGGTCGGCTGCGCCCGCGGCGGGCTCGGTTCGGTCGGGCGGCACGGGCACGATTCCTGTTGGGGCGCCGGGAGAGGGCTTTCATCACTGCCCCCGGCTTCCCATCCTGCAACAATGAGCGCCATCGCAACGTTATGCGCCGGCGCCAAAGGCCTAATATTCCATGAAATATGCGATCGTCATCGAGCAGCGCGGGCAGCGTTACCGGGCTTACGTCCCGGACCTGCCGGGTTGCACGGCAACCGGGGCCACGGTCGACGAGGTGGAAGCCTCGATCCGGCTCGCCATCCAGTATCACATACTGGACTTGCGCGGCGACGGCGCCGCCGTGCCGCTGCCGATGAGCCGGGTGGAGTACGTCGCCGTCTCCGCCTGAAAAGGATCGCCCAACGCCCGAACCCGAGACGACCCCGTCGAGTCATGCTTGCCACCGCCGCGGGCGCGGTACCCGGCGGAATCTGCTGGCAGCCCTGCTGGCGGGCCTCGTCGCCGCCGGCTGTGGCGACGTGTTTGTCTCCTATACCAACCAGCAGTGTCCTGAAGACGATCCGCCGGGCGTAGTCGTCGAATTCGTCGCTCACGGCGATCGCCGGCCGGTCGCGGTCGGCGCCACCGGCCTCGTGCGCGACGGGTCCTTCCTCGAGCAGATGCGGGCCACGGGTCAGCAGTTCGCCGGCGGACGCACCCGCGCGCTGGCCGGCGGTTTCGGCCGCGAGGGCGTCTACGATGTCCGCGTCGAGACCGCCGCGGGCGAGGAATTCGCCTGGAACCGGATCCGCGTGGCGGGTGATCGCTGCGGCCCGTTCACGGTGGTGCTGCAGGCCGAGGTCACGGCGTTCCCGGGAAATTGACGTGAACCCGTGAAAACCACTATACTCACTGGTTCGCTGAAAGCATTTGCGCATTGGAAGCATGGCGCATCTGCTGACGCATCGCTCTGGAAAGCACGGCGCTCGCTCTCGCTTCGTCGTGTCGCTGCCGCGCCTTCCGGCGCCCGGTCGCGTCCGTCGCCGCCGAACAGCAGCCAGAGCAGCAAGCCGAACGAGCCGCCCCATTTCAAGCAAGAAGCCATGCCGACCATCAACCAGCTAGTACGCAATGCGCGGGTATCCGCAGTCACCAAGAGCAAGAGTCCCGCGCTCGAGGACTGCCCCCAGCGTCGCGGTGTCTGTACGCGTGTCTATACCACGACACCGAAGAAGCCGAACTCGGCACTGCGCAAGGTCGCCAAAGTACGCCTGACCAACGGCTACGAGGTCATCAGCTACATCGGCGGCGAAGGCCACAACCTGCAGGAGCACTCCGTGGTGCTGATCCGCGGCGGCCGAGTGAAGGACCTGCCGGGTGTGCGTTACCACATCGTGCGCGGTTCGCTGGACCTGCAGGGCGTCAAGGATCGCAAGCAGGCACGCTCGAAGTACGGCGCCAAGCGTCCCAAGGCCAAGTAATCCAGGAAGTCAGGTAGTCCGAGGGCCCGCGACCGGCCATCGCCGGGCCGGTATTCCAGGCCCGGGAGTCTGGGCCAGGTAGTTCCGTGGCCTGGTCGTTCCAGGGGCCGATGTTTGCCGTGCCGGCTCCAAGCGGTCGCCGAGGCCCGGATCGGGGCCGGGCCGCCGCCACGGCGGCAGCAAAGTTTCGGGGAATTTGCGCAGGAGGCGGAGTTCGCTGCCGGCGCCGGTTCTCCAGGGTAGGGCGGTGTGGCATGGTGCCAGCCGCCCAGTAAGCGATCCTCGCCTGATCGCGCCGCGCCTGCAGGTGTCGGCCGTCATGGTTCCGGGGGTCAGGGACGAGGAGGTACGGGCATTGCCCGCGCCGAGCCGACCCGGCTGAATCAACTGAAGAGGTCTAGAAATGCCACGTCGTCGTGAAGTTCCCAAGCGCGTCATCCTGCCGGATCCGCTGTATCACAATGAGGAAGTCGCCAAGTTCATCAACGTGCTGATGCTTGCCGGCAAGAAGGCCGTCGCCGAGCGCATCCTCTACGGCGCGTTCGAGCAGATCAAGGGAAAGTCGGGCAAGGATCCGATCGAGGTCTTCCAGTACGCGCTGTCGAACTGCCGCCCGATGGTCGAGGTCAAGAGTCGCCGCGTCGGCGGCGCCAACTACCAGGTGCCAATCGAGGTGCGTCCGGTGCGGCGCACGGCGCTGGCCATGCGCTGGCTGCGCGAGGCGGCCAAGAAGCGCAGCGAGAAGTCGATGGGTCAGCGGCTTGCGAGCGAGCTGATGGAAGCGGCGGAGAACCGCGGCGGTGCCGTGAAGCGGCGCGACGAGGTGCACCGCATGGCCGAGGCCAACAAGGCCTTCTCGCACTTCCGCTTCTGACGGGCGCTTCCGATCTGCGCCGACATCCCCATATCAGGCGGATATCGCGGTGTTCCCCATAGGCGTTGACGTTGAACACGAACCGGTTGTTGAACGTCAACGCATCGTTGTGTTTATGAAGGACTGAATCATGGCTCGCAAGACCCCGATCGAGCGCTACCGAAACATTGGCATCTCGGCGCACATCGACGCCGGGAAGACCACCACCACCGAACGCATCCTGTTCTACACCGGGGTGAACCACAAGCTGGGCGAGGTGCACGACGGCGCTGCCACCACCGACTGGATGGAGCAGGAGCAGGAGCGCGGCATCACGATCACGTCCGCCGCGGTCACGACCTTCTGGAAGGGCATGGACCTGTCGTATCCGGAGCACCGGATCAACATCATCGACACTCCCGGCCACGTCGACTTCACCATCGAGGTCGAGCGTTCGATGCGCGTGCTCGACGGCGCCTGCATGGTCTACTGCGCGGTCGGCGGCGTGCAGCCCCAGTCGGAGACCGTCTGGCGGCAGGCCAACAAGTACCGCGTCCCGCGGCTCGCGTTCGTCAACAAGATGGACCGCACCGGCGCCAACTTCTTCAAGGTCCACGACCAGATGAAGTTGCGCCTGCGCGCGAATCCGGTGCCGATCGTCATCCCGATTGGAGCCGAAGACGGCTTCAAGGGCGTCATCGACCTGATCAAGATGAAGGCGATCATCTGGGACGAGAGCACCCAGGGGATGAAGTTCGAGTACGCCGACGTTCCGGCCGAGCTGGCGGACAGCGCCGCGGAATGGCGCGAGAAGATGGTCGAGGCGGCCGCGGAGGCGGACGAGGAGCTGATGAACACCTACCTCGAGGGCGGCAGCCTGACCGAGGAGCAGATCAAGGCCGGCATCCGCAAGCGCACCATCGCCAACGAGATCCAGCCGATGCTGTGCGGCACCGCGTTCAAGAACAAGGGCGTGCAGCGCATGCTGGACGCCGTCATCGATTTCCTCCCGTCCCCGATCGACATCCCGCCGGTGGAAGG
>JAEZQX010000420.1 GCA_023441105.1 Pseudomonadota bacterium
TGATCGAGATCATCGCCGCGCTCGAACCGACCTTCGGCGGCATCAACCTCGAGGACATCAAGGCGCCGGAGTGCTTCTACATCGAGCGCAAGCTGCGCAGCCGGCTGCGGATCCCGGTCTTCCACGATGACCAGCACGGGACCGCGATCATCGTCGCTGCCGCCATCCTCAACGGCCTGGAGGTCGTCGGCAAGAAGCTCGCCGACTGCAAGTTCGCGGTCAGCGGGGCAGGGGCCGCGGCGATGGCCTGCCTGCAGCTGCTGGTCGAGCTCGGGCTGCCGCGCGCCAACATCTGGGTCAGCGACATCGAAGGGCTGGTGTACAAGGGGCGAACCGTCCTGATGGACGAGGACAAGGTGCAGTACGCGCAGGAGTCGAGCGCCCGCACGCTCGGCGAGGTGATCGACGGCGCCGACGTGTTTCTCGGGCTGTCGGCGGGCGGCGTGCTCAAGCAGGAGATGGTCGTCCGCATGGCGCAGCGGCCGCTGATCCTGGCACTCGCCAATCCCAACCCGGAGATCCTTCCCGAGGACGTCTTCGCCGTGCGCAGCGATGCGGTGATGGCCACCGGCCGCAGCGACTATCCCAACCAGGTCAACAACGTCCTGTGCTTTCCGTTCATCTTCCGCGGCGCGCTCGACGTCGGCGCAACCACCATCACGCTGGAAATGGAGAAGGCCGCGGTCTGCGCCATCGCGGAGCTGGCGCGGGCGGAGATGTCCGATGAGGTGGCGGTCGCCTACGGCGCCGCGGTGCCGGCGTTCGGGCCCGACTACCTCATTCCGCGGCCCTTCGATCCGCGGCTGATCCTGTCGATCGCGCCGGCGGTCGCCAAGGCGGCGATGGACTCCGGCGTGGCGACGCGGCCGATCGCCGACTTCGACGCGTACCGCGAGCAGCTCAAGCGCTTCGTCTATCACTCGGGCGGCTTCATGAAGCCGATCTTCGCGGCTGCCAAGCAGACCGAGTCGCGGCGCATCGTGTACGCCGAGGGCGAGGAGGAACGGGTCCTGCGCGCGGTGCAGGTGGTCGTGGACGAACAGCTCGCGCGGCCGATCCTGATCGCGCGCCCGGCGGTGCTGCAGAAGCGGATCGAGAAGTTCGGCCTGCGGATCCGGCCGGGCGTCGACTTCGAGGTGGTGAATCCGGAATGGGACGAGCGGTACCGGACCTACTGGAAGGAATACCTGCGGCTGATGGACCGCAAAGGCATCACCGAGCAGCTCGCCAAGATCGAGATGCGCCGGCGGCTCACCCTGATCGGTGCGATGATGGTGCGCCTGGGCGACGCCGACGGCATGATCTGCGGCACCTACGGTCCGTATTCGATCCACCTGCCGTACATCGACCAGGTGATCGGGATGCGCGACGGCGTCGGCGTCTACGGCGCGATGAACACGCTGGTGCTGCCCACCCGCCAGGTGACGCTGGTCGACACCCACGTCAACTACGACCCGACGGCCGAGCAACTGGCGCAGATCACGATGCTGGCGGCGGAGGAATTGCGCCGCGTCGGCATCGTGCCGAAGGCGGCGCTGCTGTCGCATTCCAACTTCGGCTCCTCGAACCATCCCTCGGCGCTGAAGATGCGCGACACGCTCGCCCTGTTGCGCGAACGCGCGCCGGAGCTCGAGGTCGACGGCGAGATGCATGGCGACACCGCGCTCAATGCCGGCTACCGGGCGCGGATGTTCCCCACCAGCACGCTGGTCGGCGACGCCAACCTGCTGGTGCTGCCGGGCATCGATGCCGCCAACATCGCCTACAACCTGCTCAAGTCCGCCGCCGGCAACAACATCACCATCGGGCCGGTGCTGCTCGGCGCCGCACGGCCGGTCCACATCCTCACGCCCTCGGCGACGGTGCGGCGCATCGTCAACATGACGGCCTGGACCGTGACGGATATCAACTCGACCCATTGATCCCGGCGCGCGCCGACGGACGGAGGAATTCGGCGCCCCGGCGCCGTCCGTCAGCGCCTCAACGGCGCCTGGCGCCCCGCAGGCGGTAATCTGTTGACGGGTAGCAACACCAATCGGTAGTCTGGCTCCGGTCGCAATCCCCGTCGGTCAAGCCGGTCAATGGACTCCAGCACTTCGCAGAAGCAGATGAACCCGTCGGGCTCCCCTGGTCCGGCGGATGCGCCTCGGCTCGATTCGCGCCACCGCTTCAAGCTTCTCGAAGACTGCCGCGAGCTGGTACTCGAGAAGCTGTCGGCGGTGATCACCAAGGCGCTCGAGAAGATGGCCGAGGAGCTGACGGTGGAGGCGCTCAAGGCGACGCGCAGCGACCGCCAGCGGGCATTGCTCGATGCGGTGATGCTGGTGCGCGAGCAGCGCAAGTCGCTCGAGCAGAATTTCCGCCGCTACTTCGGCGACATCTTCGAGCGGCGCCTGTTCGCCAATCCGGACAGCGAAGCGGTTCCGAAGGCGTCGCTGTCCCTCGACGAGCTGGCGCTGGTGTCGGACGAAGTGATCTCGGACAAGATCGACGTCGACCGCCTGATCCAGCGCGCCCGCAGCCGGCTCGATCCCAACGAAGTGCTGGGCATCCGGGCGCGGCTCGGCGCGCTGCTCGAGCGCGACTGGTTCGAGGAAGGAAATCACCCGGCGTCGCCCGAGGCGATCTACGAGGCCCTCAGGATCGCGGTCAACGAGCTCGCGCCGAGCCCGGACGTGCGCAATGCGCTGCTCGCCGCTTTCGAGCCGCATGTCACCAGCAACCTCAACTCGGTCTACTCGAGTCTCAACGTGGCGCTGGTCGCCAACCACGTGTTGCCGAAGATCCGCCCGCGGGTGGGCCGGCCGAGCAGCGAGAACCGCGGCCACGGCGCGCAACCGGCGCCCGGCTGGGGCC
>JAEZQX010000494.1 GCA_023441105.1 Pseudomonadota bacterium
GCTTGCAAGCGCCAACCCGTGAACCACTGTCAGCCCGTACCGCCGACACCCGTCGCCACCGCCCGCGCCGGACGGTTCACAATAGGCACATTCGACGAACCAACCGGGAGAGACGAGACATGGCCAGCCAGAAGCACGACAACTTCATCAACGGCGAATGGGTCGCCGGCACCCGCTACGCCCCCAACATCAATCCGTCCAACGTGGGGGACGTGATCGGCGAGTACACGCAGGCGGACGAGGCGCAGCTCAACGCCGCGGTAGCCGCCGCGCGCGCGGCCTTCCCCGCGTGGGCGACCGGCAGCATCCAGGCGCGCGCGGATGCGCTCGACCGGATCGGCAACGAGATCCTGGGGCGCAAGGAGGAGCTCGGCACGCTGCTGGCACGCGAGGAGGGCAAGACCCGGGCCGAAGGCATCGGCGAAGCCGGCCGGGCAGGGCAGATCTTCAAGTTCTTCGGCGGCGAATGCCTGCGGCTGTCCGGCGAGATCCTGCCGTCGGTGCGGCCGGGGATCGGGGTCGAGATCACCCGCGAGCCGGCGGGCGTGGTCGGGCTGATCACGCCTTGGAACTTCCCGATCGCCATCCCGGCCTGGAAAATCGCGCCGGCGCTGGCCTTCGGCAATTGCGTGGTGATCAAGCCGGCGGACCTGGTGCCGGGTTGCGCGTGGGCGCTGGCCGAGATCATCTCGCGCAGCGGCATTCCGGCGGGGGTGTTCAACCTGGTGATGGGACGCGGCAGCGTGATCGGCGATCCGCTCGTGAACCATGCCGGCATCGACGCCATCAGTTTCACCGGCTCGCAAAGCGTCGGCGCGCGCATCGGCCGCATGTGCGGCGCCAACCTGAAGAAGTTCCAGCTGGAGATGGGCGGCAAGAATCCGCAGGTCGTGCTCGACGATGCCGACCTCGGCACGGCGGTGGAGATCTGCGCCCAGAGCGCCTTCTTCTCGACCGGCCAGCGCTGCACGGCGTCGAGCCGGCTGATCGTCACCAGCGGCATCTATCCGAAGTTCGTCGAGGCGCTCAAGGCAAGGATGGCTAAGCTGAAGGTGGACGACGCGTTGAAGGACGGCACCGACATCGGTCCGGTATCGTCGCAGGAACAGCTGGAGCAGGACCTCGGCTACGTCGAGATTGCCAGGAGCGAAGGCGGCGTGCTGGTGGCCGGCGGCGAGCGGCTGAAACGCGCGACCGAAGGTTACTACATGGCGCCGGCCCTGATCACCGACACCACCGCCACCATGCGGATCAATCGCGAGGAGGTGTTCGGCCCGGTGGCCAGCATCATCCGGGTCAAGGACTACGACGAGGCACTGGCGGTGGCCAACGATACCCCGTTCGGCCTGTCATCCGGCATCGCCACCACCTCGCTCAAGCACGCCACCCATTTCAAGCGCCATTCGCAGGCCGGCATGGTGATGGTCAACCTGCCGACCGCCGGCGTGGACTATCACGTCCCGTTCGGCGGCCGCAAAGGCTCGAGCTATGGACCGCGCGAGCAGGGCCATTACGCGCAGGAGTTCTTCACCTCGGTGAAGACCTCCTATACGGCTGCCTGAACGGTTGCCTGGACCTGGAGAGGAGGAATGGACATGCATCACGAACGCGATGCTCTCGCGGCGTCACGGCCGGAAGGAATCGGCGAGGCCGAATGGGCGCTGCGGCTCGAGCTGGCCGCCTGCTACCGGCTTTTCGATCATCTCGGCTGGACCGAGGCCATCTTCAACCACATCACGGTGCGCGTGCCGCGGCCGGCCGGAGCGACGGCGCACTACCTGATCAACCCGTTCGGCCTGCACTACAGCGAGGTGACGGCGTCGAACCTGATCGAGATCGACGTCGACGGCAAGGCGATCTCGCGCAGCGACTATTCGGTCAATGCGGCCGGTTTCGTCATCCACAGCGCGATCCACGCGGCGCGCGAGGATGCCCATTGCATCATGCATGTGCACACCACGGCCGGCTGCGCCGTCGCCTGCAAGGAAAGCGGCCTGCGAGCAGACAACTTCTACAGCGCCATGCTCTACGGCGAGGTGGCCTATCACGACTACATGGGGGTGACGACGGACCTGCATGAGCAGCCCTACCTGGTGAAGTCGCTCGGCAACCGCAACCACATGATCCTGCGCAACCATGGCCTGCTGGTCACGGCGCACGACATTCCCACTGCCTTCCACCGGCTCTGGACGCTGCAGCGCGCCTGCGAGGTGCAGCTGGCCAGCGACGCCGGCCTCGGGTCCAACCGGCAGATCACGGAGGAGGTGCTGCGACGGGTGCCGGCCACGGAGAAGGCGATGACCACCGGCGCGGTCAGCAACTCGCGGCTGATGTTCGACGCGATGGTGCGCCGCGCCGGCATCGCCTACGACCAGCTGGCGTGAGGCTGCCATGACCGACGACGTACGACTCGAGAAGGATACCTTCGGCGAGATCGCCGTGCCGGCGGATCGGCTGTGGGGCGCCCAGACCCAGCGCTCGCTGCAGAACTTCCGGATCTCGGTGGAGAGGCAGCCGATCGAACTGGTCCGGGCACTGGCGCTGGTGAAGCGGGCCGCGGCCCAGGTCAACGCCGAGCTCGGCACGCTGCCGCAGGAGATGGCCACGATGATCGTCAGGGCCGCCGACGAGATCCTCGAAGGTCGCCACGACCAGGAGTTCCCGCTGGTGGTCTGGCAGACCGGCTCCGGCACCCAGACCAACATGAACCTGAACGAGGTGATCGCCAACCGGGCCAGCGAGCTGCTGGGCGGCGAGCGGGGGCAGGGCCGCAAGGTCCATCCCAACGACCATGTCAACCAGGGGCAGTCGTCGAACGACGTGTTCCCGACGGCCATGAACGTGGCGGTCGCATCGGCCATCGCCAACCAGTTGTTGCCGGCGCTGCAGCAGCTGCGCGACACGCTGCAAAGCAAGTCGCAGGCGTTCGACGGCATCGTCAAGATCGGCCGCACCCACCTGCAGGACGCGACGCCGCTCACGCTCGGCCAGGAGTTTTCGGGCTATGTCGCGCAGCTCGACCACGGCATGCGTCACTTGCGCGACGCCCTGGGCCATCTCTACGAGCTCGCCCAGGGCGGCACCGCGGTCGGCACCGGCCTCAACGCCCATCCGCAGTTCGCGACCAAGGTGGCGGCGACGATCGCCCGGCTGAGCGGCCTGGCATTCGTCACTGCGCCGAACAAGTTCGAGGCGCTGGCGGCGGCCGACGCGCAGGTCAATGCCCACGGCGCGTTGAAGACCGTGGCCGCGGGCCTGATGAAGATCGCCAACGACGTGCGCTGGCTGGCGAGCGGGCCGCGTAGCGGCCTGGGCGAGATCAGCATCCCCGAGAACGAACCCGGCAGCTCGATCATGCCGGGCAAGGTCAATCCCACGCAGTGCGAAGCGCTGACCATGATCTGCGCGCAGGTCTTCGGCAACGACGTGGCGGTCAACATCGGCGGCGCGAGCGGCAATTTCGAGCTCAACGTCTACCGGCCGATGATCGTGCACAACGTGCTGCAGTCGATTCGCCTGCTGGCTGACGGCGCACGCAGCTTCCACGACCAGTGCGCGGTCGGCATCGAGCCGAACCGCTCGCGCATCGGCGTGCTGCTCGAGCAGTCGCTGATGCTCGTGACGGCGCTCAATCCGCACATCGGTTACGACCGCGCCGCGGAGATCGCGAAGAAGGCGCACCGCGAGGGCACCACGCTCAAGGAGGCGGCGCTGGCCACCGGTTATGTCAGCGCCGAGCAGTTCGACGCCTGGGTTCGTCCCGAGGACATGGTCAACGCGAAACCAGCAGCGCCCTGAAGTCGTTGACGTTGGTGAAGGTCGGGCCGCTGACCACCAGGTCGCCGAGCGTCTCGAAGAAGGTCCGCGCATCGTTGCCGTCGAGCAGCTCGCGGGCGTTCAGGCTCCTGGCGCGGGCACGGTCAAGCGTGTCCGGCGTCGCGATCGCGCCGGCGTTGTCGTCGATGCCGTCGATCCCGTCGGTGTCGGCGGCGAGCAGATAGACCCCGGGCTCGCCCTCCAGCGCGATCGCCGCGCCGAGCAGGAATTCGGTGGCGCGGCCGCCGCGGCCGCTGCTGCTGCGTACCGTCACCGTCGTTTCACCGCCCGACAGGATCACGCACGGTGCCCGGAACGGCTGGCCGCGGCGCGCCACCTGGCGGGCGAGCGCGGCATGCACCTTGCCGACCTCGCGCGACTCGCCTTCGATCTCGTCGCTCAGGATGTGCGCATCCAGGCCGGCGTCGGCGGCGGCCTGGGCCGCTGCCTCGAGCGCCTGCTGCGGCGTCGCCACCAGGTGCACCTCGTTGCCGCTGAAGACCGGGTCGCCGGGCTTGGGGGTCTCGAGCGCGCCGCTTTCCAGCGCCGCGCGTACCGGCGGCGGGATGTCGATGCCATAGCGCCTGAGGATCGCCAGCGCATCGGCACAGGTGGTCGGATCGGGCACCGTAGGCCCGCTGGCGATCACCGCCGGATCGTCGCCGGGCACGTCCGAGATCAGCAGCGTAACCAGCCGCGCCGGCGCGCAGGCGGCGGCCAGGCGGCCACCCTTGATGGCCGACAGGTGCTTGCGCACGCAGTTCATCTCGCCGATGGCGGCGCCGCTGCGCAGCAGCGCCTTGTTGATCGCCTGCTTGTCCTCGAAGCTGACGCCGTCGGCCGGTGCCGACAGCAGCGCCGAGCCGCCGCCGGAGATCAGGCACAGCACCAGATCCTCCGGGCCGAGTCCGGCAGTCGCGGCGAGGATTCGCTGGGTCGCGCGACGCCCGGCTTCGTCCGGCACCGGATGAGCGGCTTCGACCACCTCGATGCGGGCCTGGCCGCTTTCCTGCTGCTGCCGGTAGGCCGGCGGCAGGTGGTGGTAGCGGGTCACCACCAGGCCGGACAGCGGCGCGTCCTGCGGCCACAGCCGGTCGACGGCGGCCGCCATCGCGCCGCCGGCCTTGCCGGCGCCGAGCACCAGGGTGCGGCCTTTCGGAACCGGGGGCAGGAAGGGGCCGATGCAATGCTCCGGCATGGCCCGCTGCACCGCTGCCCGGAACAGGCGCTCGAGCAGTGCGGCCGGCGCCGCGGTGGTTGCGGGGGGCGTCCCGCTGGGGGCAGGCACGTCGGTGGCCTTGCCTGGGCTGTGATGCATCGCGGCGGGCTCCGTGGGAAAGGAGGAAGAAAGGAGCGGGTGTATGGTGCAGGATGGTGAAGGAGATACCGAGGCTATGGTAATCGGCACCGCCCGCTGCCCGCGGCTCCCGGCGCTCGCGATAGCATCGTCGCATCGAGGAGAGCGTCGTTGAAGGAACGGGTTGACGCGCATTCGACCGGCACGGGCGGTTCGGGCGGAGCGGCACGCGCGGGCTCGATGCGCAGGCGGGCGGCCTGGATGGGCCTGGCCCTGCTGCTGGCGAGCGTGCTGTTCTTCGGCGTCTTCCCGCCGCTGCTCGCCTGGCGGATGAACCAGCCCGGCGGCTCGCTGCCGCCGCCCTTGAACGCCCAGGCGCAGTCGCTGCATTCCAGGCTGCTGGTCGCGGACCTGCATGCGGCGACGCTGGTGTGGTCGCGCGACCTGTTCGCGCCCGGCAGGCAGGGTAGTGTCGACGTTCCGCGCCTGACCGACGGCGGCGTGGCATTGCAGGTGTTTTCCGCAGCCAGCCGGCTGTCCTGGTACGGGGACCTGCATCGCACCGCCGGGGAGCAGCCCGGCGGACCGGGCTTCGACCTGCTGACGCCGCTGGCCGTCGCGCAACTCTGGCCGCGCGCCACCTGGAGCAGCAGGCTCGAGCGGGTCCTCTACCAGGGCGAGCGACTCCGGCAGGCGGTGCGGCTGGCGGGCATGCGGCTGATCGCCGTCCGCGCCCAGGCCGACCTCGACCGGCTGCTGCTGGCGCGCTCGCATGCCGAAGCCAACGGGCTGACCCGTCCGATCGGCGTGATGCTCGCGGTCAACGGCGCCGATGCCCTGGAAGGACGCATCGAGAACCTCGACAGGTTGTTCGATGCCGGCTTCAGGATGGCCGTGCCGCCGTCGATGCCGCCGCGCCGGTCCGGCAGCGGTTTCGGGACGCTCGAGGCCGCGCCGGATGAAGCGGCCGCGGAGGCGGCTGGCGGCGACGGCCTCACGCCGATCGGCCGCCAGTGGCTGCGCCGCATGGAGGAAAAGGGCATGCTGGTGGACGTCGCGCATGTCTCGCCGGCAACGCTGCAGATGGTGGTGGCGAATGCGACTCGCCCGGTGGTCTCGTCGCACACCGGCTTGCGTGGCGCTTGCGACAGCCCGCGCAACCTGACGGACGAGGAGGCGCGCGGCATTGCGGCCACCGGCGGCCTGATCGCGATCGGCTTCTGGCGCGAGGCGGTCTGCGACGTGTCGGTGGATGCCATCGTCCGGTCGATCCGCTATGCGGTCGGGGTGGTGGGGGTCGACCATGTCGCCTTCGGCTCCAACTTCGACGGCGGCGCGCCGACGCCAGTGGATGCCGCCGGGCTGGCGCACCTGACCCACGGCCTGACCGCGGCCGGCTTCTCGGACGAGGACATCGCCAAGATCGCCGGCGGCAACGTCCTGCGGGTCCTGCGGCAGGTCCTGCCCCCCTGAGCCGCCGCCCGGCCATCTCCCAGACGGCCTCTCGCACGCCTGAGACTGCCCCCGGACGGCCCCTTGCGCAGGTCCGGACGGTCTCGCCGCCGCGGCACCGCGGCCACGTCCCCGCCCGCCTCGTCGGTTCATTCCCCGTCTTCGGGTCAGGTCCGTTACAATCGCGGCCATGCATTTGTCAATAGGCGAGGCGCCCCTGGGCGTCACAGGCGGAATCGGCCCCGCCACCCCCCCGCACGACGGGATCGATCAGCCGCAAGGCGTCGCGAAGTCCCCCGGAACTGAGGAAAAAACAACGGAATTCAGCGATTTCGGGCTGGATCCGTCCATCCTGCGCGCGGTCACCGAGCTCGGTTACCGCGAGCCCACGCCGATCCAGGCGCAGGCTATTCCGGTGGTCATGTCGGGCCGCGATGTCATGGGTGCGGCGCAGACCGGCACCGGCAAGACCGCCGGCTTCGCCCTCCCGATCATCCATGGGTTGCTGCCACTGGCCAGCACCAGCACCTCGCCGGCCCGCCACCCGGTTCGGGCGTTGATCATCGCCCCGACCCGGGAGCTCGCCGACCAGATCTACGAGAACGTCAAGGCGTACGCCAAGCACACGCCGCTGCGCTGTACCGCGGTGTTCGGCGGCATGGACATGAAGCCGCAGACCGCGGCCTTGCGCCAGGGGGTCGAGATCCTCATCGCGACGCCGGGGCGGCTGCTGGACCATGTCGAGCAGAAATCGGTGAACCTGTCCCAGGTCCAGCTCCTGGTCCTCGACGAGGCCGACCGCATGCTGGACATGGGCTTCCTGCCGGACATCCAGCGGATCATCAACCTGCTGGCGTCCAAGCGCCAGAGCCTGATGTTCTCGGCCACCTTCTCCGACGAGATCCGCAAGCTGGCGCGGTCGTTCCTGCGCAGCCCGGTGCTCATCGAGGTCGCGCGCCGCAATGCCCTGGCGGATACCGTCGAGCAGACCGTTTACCGGGTGGAGTCGGACGACGCGAAACGGGCCGCCGTCGCCCACCTGATCCGCAATCGCGGCATCGACCAGGTGATCGTCTTCTCCAACACCAAGCTGGGCGCCGGCCGGCTGGCCCGCCAACTGCAGAAGGAAGGCCTCAACGCCGAAGCGATCCATGGCGACAAGTCGCAGCAGGAGCGGCTGCAGACGCTGGAAGCCTTCAAGCAGGGCGGCATCAAGGTGCTGGTCGCCACCGACGTGGCGGCGCGCGGACTCGACATCGTCGAATTGCCGGCCGTGATCAACTTCGACCTGCCGCATTCGCCGGAAGACTACATCCATCGCATCGGCAGGACCGGGCGCGCCGGTGCCACCGGCATGGCGTTGTCGCTGATGATGGAGAAGGACCAGCGCTATCTGGCGGACATCGAGAAGCTGGCCCAGCGCAAGCTCAAGGTCGAAGCCCTCGATCCGGGCGTCGGCCGCCGTCCGGCTGCGGACTCGCACGGCGAAGGCGGACGTGGGGAAGGCCGTGGCTTCGGCAGCAGCCGCGACAAGCCGCTGCGCGAAGGCGCGAGCCGCCGCGATGCGCCGAGCC
>JAEZQX010000553.1 GCA_023441105.1 Pseudomonadota bacterium
GGATCGAACGGGTCGTCACCGCCGGAGCCGCCTGCAGCATTCGCGCCGGCCGGGCCGTCGGAATCGCCCGCTCGCGAGCCGACGGTCCCGCCCGCTCGTTGCAGACGTTCGAGCAGACGCGAGACGAAGCGATCGTAGAGCGGTTCGATTCCCCGGGCAGCGTTCAATTCTGCGAGCAGCGCGTCGCGGCAGGCCGGCTCGCGGCCCAGCGCGCGCAGCACGTCGAGGCACATGATGTTGCCCGAACCTTCCCAGATCGAATTCACCGGCGCCTCGCGATACAGCCGGGCCAGCGGCGCTTCCTCGACGTAGCCGTTGCCACCGAGCACCTCCATGGCCTCGAAGGCCAGTGCCGGCGCGCGCCGGCAGATCCAGTACTTGGCCAGCGGCGTGCCGACGCGCAGCAAGGCATCGGCGACCAAATCGCCGTCGCGCCGGTCGAGCACCTGGGCCAGGCGCAGCACCCAGCGCATCGCCGCCTCGGATTCGAGCGCGAGATCGGCCAGCACGTTGGTCATCAGCGGCTGCTGCACCAGCGGCCGGCCGAACGCATGACGGTGCGTCGCGTGATGCAGCGCTTCGGCGACTGCGCGGCGCATGATCCCGGCCGACGCGATCGCGCAGTCGAGACGGGTCAGCGCAGCCATCTCGAGGATCGTCGCGATGCCGCGCCCGGCTTCGCCGACGAGGAAGCCGGCCGTGCCGTCGAATTCGACTTCCGACGATGCGTTCGAGCGGTTGCCCAGCTTGTTCTTCAGGCGCTGGAACTGCAGCCGGTTGCGCGAGCCATCGGGCAGCCAGCGCGGAACGAGAAAACAGGACAGCGCGTCGTCGGCCTGCGCGAGCACCAGGAAGGCATCGCACATCGGCGCCGACATGAACCACTTGTGGCCGGTGATCCGGTAAGGCCGGCCCCAGCGGTCGCCGAAGTCCGAGGCCGGCGCAGGCTCGGCGCGCGTGGTGTTGCTGCGCACGTCGGAACCGCCCTGCTTCTCGGTCATCCCCATGCCGACCAGCGCGCAACGGCGGTCGGCCAGCGGTGCCGGATGCGGATCGTAGTCGCGCGACAGCAGCTTCGGCAGCCAGTCGTCGACCAGCGCCGGCTGCTTCGCCAGCAGCGGGATCGCAGCCCAGGTCATCGTCGTCGGGCACTGGCTGCCATTCTCGAGCTGCGAGAAAAGCAGGTACTTGGCGGCGCGCAGCACGTGGCCGCCGTCGACGCGATCGTGCAGCGTCCCCTTTGCGGCCTCGGCGGCGTTCTGCGCAGCACCGCGCATCTTCGCGTGGCCGTTGTAGAGGCCGGCCCAGGGCTCGCAGTGCATCCCTTCGCCGACGAGCAGCGACATCAGCGCATGCCAGGTCGGGTGGAACTCGACCTCGTCGATTCGCCGGCCGAAGCGATCGAAGGTCATCAGGACCGGCGAATGGGTGTTCGCCAGCCGCGCCAGATCGAGCGTATCGGCCGCGCCGAGACGCCAGCCGAGCGTCATCAGTTCGGCGAGGCCATCGGCGGACAGCACGCATTGCGTGTCGCCGGCCGGGTCGGTGCCGAAGGTCTCGACCATCGCGCGATCGGAATCGAACAGGTCGAGATCGGCCAGCGGGCCGGACTGGTTGAAGACTTCGTGCGTAGCCATGTCTGCCTCTGTGACATCATCGTGAGCCGGAAGCGCCTCCAAGCCGTCGGACGCTGACCCTCCGGCGCTTCCCGACAAGCGAGGAGACACCCATGATGATGCAACCGAAACGCACGCGCGGCGCAATGGCGTGCCTCGCCGTCGCCTTCGCGGCGGCGGCAGGTGCCTCGGCCGGCCCGGCCATCGCGCAGGACTATCCGAGCCGGCCGCTGACGATGGTCGTACCCTTCCCTCCCGGCGGCGTCGCCGACACGGTCGGCCGTCCGGTGGCCGAGGCGCTCGGCCGCACGCTGGGCCAGCCGGTCGTCGTCGAGAACAAGGCCGGTGCCGGCGGCGGGATCGGCATGGCGCAAGTCGCCAAGGCCAAGCCCGACGGCTACACCGTGCTGCTGGCCCTGTCGTCGATCACGATCCTGCCCGAAGCCGACCGGGTGCTCGAGCGCACGCCGATGTTCCAGCTCAAGGACCTGGTGCCGGTCGCCCGCTTCACGGCCGATCCGACGGTGCTGGTGGTGCGCGCCGACAGCAAGTGGAAGACCGCCAAGGAATTCATCGCCGATGCCAAGGCGCGGCCGGGCGTGATCACCTTCGGTTCGTCCGGCAACTACGGCACCATGCACGTGCCGATGGAGATGCTGAAGCAGAACACCGGCACCTACATGCTGCACGTGCCGTACACCGGCGCAGGCCCCGCCATCATCGGCCTGCTCGGCGAGCAGGTCGACGCCCTAGCCACCGGTCCGGCCACCATCGTCCAGCACGTGAAGTCCGGCCGGCTGCGTCCGCTCGCCCATTGGGGCGAGGGCCGGCTCGCTGCCCTGCCCGACGTGCCCAGCCTCACCGAACTCGGCATCAAGGCGACCTTCTCGCAGTGGGCCGGCCTGTTCGTGCCGGCCGGGACGCCGGAGCCGGTGGTGAAGAAGTTGCGCGAGGCCTCGGCGCAGGCTGCCAAGGACGACCGCCTGGTGAAGGCGATCGGCACCGCGGGCTCGCCGGTGCTCTACATGGACGCGCCGCAATTCGCCGGCTTCGTCGCGCAGGACGCGAAGACGATGAAGGCGGTGGTCGACCGGATCGGCAAGCAGGAATAGCGGCCGGCAGCCGCGCAGCGGGCGTTCGTGCCGCCCGCTGCCGGCCCTGATCCTGCACTGACGTGAGGCCGGGGCGTCACCGGCTCGGCAGCTTGCCCTGCACGCCCTCGACGTAGAAGTTCATCTTCGCCAGGCTGTCGTCGTCCATCGTCTTGCCGGCTGCCAACTGCTCCTTGCCGGCGTTGTCCTTGATCGGACCGGTGAAGGGATGCAGCTTGCCGGCGATGATGTCCTTGCCGAGCGAGTCGACCAGCTCCGCCACGTCCTTCGGCACGGCCGGATTGAGCGGCGCCAGCTTGATCATGCCTTCCTTCATGCCGCCCCAGACGTTGCCGGGCTTCCAGGTGCCGGCCACCAGCTGCTCGGCGACGCGGGTGTAGTACTCGCCCCATTGGTGCGTGGTGGCGGTGAGATGCGCCTTCGGTCCGTACTTCGACATGTCGGAGTGGTAGCCGAAGGCATAGACACCCTTCTCCTCGGCCGCCTGCACCGTGGCCGTGGAATCGGTGTGGTGGGTCACGATGTCGGCGCCCTGCGAGATGAGGGTGTTGGCGGCCTCGCGCTCGCGGCCGGGATCGAACCAGGCATTGACCCAGACCACCTTCAGCTCCGCCTTGGGGTTGACGCTGCGCATGCCGCGGGCAAACGCGTTGATCCCTTGCAGGACCTCGGGGATCGGAAAGGCGGCGACGTAGCCGGCGACGTTGGTCTTGGACATCTTGCCGGCGATGACGCCATTCAGGTAACGGCCCTCGTAGAAGCGCGCGTTGTAGACGCCGACGTTCTTGTCGGTCTTGTAGCCGGTGGCATGCTCGAAGGCGACCTTCGGGAACTGCTTGGCCACCTTGATCGTCGGATTCATGTAGCCGAACGAGGTGGCGAACACCAGCCGGCTGCCGGTGGCGGCGAACTCGCGGATCACCCGCTCGGCGTCGGCCCCTTCCGGCACGCTCTCCACCACCTGGGTCACCACCTTGCCGCCAAGCGCCTTCTCCATCTGCTTGCGGCCCTCGTCGTGCTGGAACGTCCAGCCGGCGTCGCCGATCGGGCTCACGTAGACGAAGCCGATCTTGATCGGTGCCTGCGCCGACGACGGCAGGCTGGTGGCGAGGGCGCAGGTCGCCGCCACGACGGCGGCGATGCGCAACGCGCCGCTGGTGCGCCGGCGGCGCATGGCAGCAGATCCGCCGGCGGCTGGCGCGTGCGCGACCGGCACGCCGGTGACGGCCGGTTTTTCGGGGGAAGACGGCATGCTGTTCTCCTGGAAAGCGATGGACGAGGTGGGTTCGAATGTTACGCGGTCGCGGCGGTCCGGTCCCGGGGGGCGGCGCGCGGCGCGGCATGCGGTGCCGGCTGCGGCATGCGGCAATGTCTCCGCTGGATCAATCGGGACGGTACGACCGCCCCAGCGACACCGGCGCGTTGAGCCGGATGACCGAAGCGTCCCGGGAGATCAGCACCAGCACCACGATGGTGGCCAGGTATGGCAGGGATGAGAGGAGCTGCGACGGCACGGCCAGGCCCGAGCCCTGCGCGAAGAACTGCGCGATGGTGACGCCGCCGAAGAGGTACGCGCCGAGCAGCACCCGCGTTGGCCGCCAGCTGGCGAACACCACCAGGGCAAGCGCGATCCAGCCGCGTCCGGCCACCAGGCCTTCGACCCACATCGGCGTGTAGAACTGGGCGAGGTAGGCGCCGCCGAGGCCGGCCATGGCACCGCCGAACAGCGTCGCGACATAGCGGATGGCGATCACCCGGTAGCCGATGGCATGCGCCGACTCCGGCGACTCGCCGACTGCGCGCAGGACCAGGCCGGCGCGGCTGCGATAGAGGAACCAGCTCAACGCCAGCAGCAGCACCCACGACAGGTAGACCAGCAGGTGGTGCCGGAACAGCACCGGCCCGAGCAGCGGGATCTCGGCCAGCAGCGGGATGTTCCAGGTCTGCTGGCTGCCGAGCGCGACGCTCTCCAGCGGCTTGCCGACGAAGGCCGACAGGCCGACGCCGAACAGCGTCAGGGCAAGCCCTGCAGCCACCTGGTTGGCCATCAGCTGCAGGACCAGCAGCGCGAAGATCAGCGCCATCGTCGCCCCGGCGGCCATGCCGGCGGCCACCCCGAGCCAGGGATTGCCGCTGGCGACGGTGGCGGCGAAGCCGGCGACCGCGCCCACCAGCATCATGCCTTCGACGCCGAGATTGAGGACGCCGGATTTCTCCGTCACCAGCTCACCGAGCGCGGCGAACACCAGCGGCGTTCCCGCGGCGATCGCGGCGGCCAGGATCGCGATCAGCGTGTCCATCGGCCCTCCCGCACCGGCGTCATCGGCGGCTCCGGCTCGTTCACGCGCCGGCTCCCGCGGACTTGGCGGCTTCCGCGGATTTCGCGGCGGCTCCGGAGCCTGCGGCTTGTGCGGACGCCCCCGCCCTCCCGACGCTGCTGCCGACCGGCGCCAGCGGCGGCCTGACAGCGCGCAGGCGATAGTTGATGAACACGTCCGACCCCAACAGGAAGAACAGCAGCATGCCCTGGAACAGGCCGGTGATCGACGACGGCAGCCCCAGCCCCATCTGCGCCGCCTCGCCGCCGAGATAGAGCAGCGACATCAGCAGGCTTGCCAGCAGGATGCCGAAGGCGCGCAGCCGGCCGACGAAGGCGACGATGATGGCGGCAAATCCGTAGCCCGGCGAAACCAGCGGCTGGAGCTGGCCGATCGGCCCGGCGACCTCGCCCATGCCGGCGATGCCCGCCGCGCCGCCGCCGAGCAGCATGCCGAGCCAGACCATGCGCCGCGACTTGAAGCCGGCATAGCGGGCAGCGGCATCGGCCAGGCCGCCGACCCGCATCTGGTAGCCGACGAAGCTGCGGTCGAGCAGGATGTAGCCGGCGGCCACCGCGGCCAGCGACACCAGGAAGCCGGCGTTCAGCCGGGTGCCTTCGACCAGCATCGGATACAGCGCCGAATCGGAGAACATCCGGCTTTGCGGGAAGTTGAAGCCGTCGGGATCCTTCCACGGCTCGTGCACCAGCCAGCTGAGCAGCAGGCCCGCGACGTAGACGAGCATCAGGCTCACCAGGATCTCGTTGGTGTTGAAGCGGGTGCGCAGCAGCGCCGGGATCGCCGCCCACAGCATGCCGCCGGCCGCGCCGGCCAGCAGCATCGCCGGCAGCACCAGCGCGCTCTCGTACTCGTGGAACCAGAGGGCGACGCCGCCGGCACAGATGGCGCCGAGGATCAGCTGGCCCTCGGCGCCGATGTTCCAGACGTTGGCCCGGTAGCCGCAGGCGAGGCCGATGGCGATGATCATCAGCGGCGACGCCTTCTGCAGCAGTTCGGCAAGGCCGTTGAGATCCCTGATCGGATGGATGAAGAAGGTGTGGAAGGCGGCGAGCGGATCCCGGCCCAGCGCCGAGAACAGCACGAAGCCGGCCACCACCGTCAGCAGCGCGGCGAGGACCGGCGACAGCCAGCCCATCAGCCGCGATGGCTGGGCCCGCGCCTCAAGCCGGAAATGCATCCGCCGCCTCCGCCGGGCGGGCCGGCGCAACGCCGGCGCCCGGCCACATGCCGCTCATCCACAGGCCGATCTCTTCCACGCTGGTATCGCGCACCGCCTTCTCCGGCGACAAGCGTCCCTGGGCAATCACGGCGATGCGGTCGCAGATCTCGAACAGTTCGTCGAGCTCCTCCGACAGCACCAGCACCGCGACGCCGTCGTTGCGCAGGTCGATGATGCGCTGGCGGATGAAGGCGGCGGCACCGACGTCGACACCCCAGGTGGGTTGTGCGATCACCAGCACCTTCGGCTGTTGCATGATCTCGCGGCCGACGATGAACTTCTGCAGGTTGCCGCCCGACAGGCTGCGCGCCTCGGCCTCGGCTCCACCACACTTGACGCCATACTCGGCGATGCAGCGATCGGCGAACTGCCGCACGCGCGCGAAGCGGATCAGGCCGCTGCGGATGAAGCCATGGCGATGGGCGGTGAGCAGCCCGTTCTCGGACAACGACATCTGCGGCACGGCCCCGCGGCCCAGCCGTTCCTCGGGCACGAAGCACAGGCCCAGCGCCCGACGGGCATCGGCGTCGAGCGAACCGGCGGGACTGCCGCAGAGCATCACCCGGCCGCCGTCGGCGGTCGGCTGTTCGCCGGAGATCGCGGCCAGCAGCTCCTGCTGGCCGTTACCGGAGACGCCGGCGATGCCGACCACCTCGCCGGCGTGCACGGTCAGCGAGACGTCCTGCAGCGACACGCCGAAGGCCTGCCTGGCCGGCACCGTCAAGCGATCGATCACCAGACGTGCCTCGCCCGGCGCCGGCTCGCCATGGCGGGTGTGCGGCAGGTCCTGGCCGATCATCAGGCGCGCCATGCCGGCTGCCGTTTCCTGGCGCGGGTCGCAGCGCCCGGTGACCCGGCCGTTGCGCAGGATGGTGGCGTTGCTGCAGAGCGCCTTGATCTCGTCGAGCTTGTGGCTGATGTAGAGGATGGTGCAGCCTTCGCTGGCCAGCAGCCGCAGCGTGTCGAAGAGTCCGCGCACCGCCTGCGGCGTCAGCACCGAGGTGGGTTCGTCCATGATCAGCAGGCGCGGATCGGCCAGCAGGCAGCGCACGATCTCGACCCGCTGGCGCTCGCCGACCGACAGCGAGTGCACCAGGCGGCGCGGGTCGATGGTCAGGCCGTAGCGGCGCGAGACGGCATCGATGCGCTGCGCCAGCTCGCCCAGCTCCTGCCGGCCCGGCAGCGCCAGCGCGACATTCTCGACGACGCTCAAGGTCTCGAACAGCGAGAAATGCTGGAACACCATGCCGATGCCCAGCTGGCGCGCCTGCAGCGGGCTGGCGATGGCGATCGGCTTGCCCTCCCAGCGGATCTCGCCGGCGTCCGGTCGTACCACGCCGTAGATGATCTTCATCAACGTGCTCTTGCCGGCGCCGTTCTCGCCGAGCACCGCATGGATCTCGCCGGGCATGGCGACGAGCGAGATGTCCTGGTTGGCGACGACCGCGGGATAGACCTTGGTGATGCCGTTGAGCTCGATGCGCGGGACGGTGCTGCCGGTCATCGCGCCGCCCCGGCGCGCATCGCGCGGCCCGCTGCGCCGGTGACCGGGTCGACGCGCTCCGCACCTTGCCCGCTGCCCTCTCCAGTGCCGGCCGCGCGGTCGCGGCAGTCGAAGCTGCCGGCTGCCCGCCGCTGCCCGAGGAGCGGCAGCAGTTGCGCGGCCACGGCGACGGCGATGGCGGCCGGCTCCTTGCTGTCGATGCCGGGAATGCCGATCGGGCAGACCATCCGCTGCAGCAGCGTCGCCGGCATCCCGCGGGCCGCCAGGCGCCGTTCGAACTGGCGGCGCTTGGCCGAGGAGCCGATGAGGCCGAAGTAGCGGAAGTCGTTGCGCCGCAGGATGGCCTCGGCAAGCGCCTGGTCGAGCGGATGGCTGTGGGTCATCACCAGGAAGATGCTGTCCGGGGGCGCGGCCGCGGCCTCGGCAACCGGATCGTCGACGACTTCGATGCGCACGCCGTGGCCGACCTGCTGCGGGAACGGCTGGCTGCGCTCGTCGACCCAGGTGACGCGACAGGGAAGCTCTTCGAGGATGCGCACCAGCGCGCGGCCGACGTGGCCGGCGCCGAAGATTACGATGTCCGCCGCCGGCCGCACCGGCGCGAACAGGAACAACGGCCCGCCGGGCACGAGGGCGCGCAGGCAGGCAGGCGCGTCGCTCGCCAGCATCGCGGCGCCCAGCCGGCGCGCCGCCTCGTCGTCGGCGGCGTCGCC
>JAEZQX010000556.1 GCA_023441105.1 Pseudomonadota bacterium
GGCCAGGCCGGCGCAGGCGCTGCGTGACCGCATCGAGATTCGCAACGCGACCGAAGTCGTCGCGATGGACGATCCGCCCGCAGTCGCGCTGCGCGGCAAGCGCGATTCGTCGATGCGTGTGGCGGTCGAACTGCTCAAGCGCGGCGAGGCCGACGCCTGCGTCAGCGCCGGCAACACCGGCGCGTTGATGGCGATCTCGCGCTTCGTGCTCAAGATGCTCGAAGGCATCGATCGGCCCGCCATCGCCGCGCAACTGCCCAACCAGCTTGGCGGCGCCACCACCATGCTCGACCTGGGTGCCAATGTCGACTGCAGCCCGCAGCATCTGCTGCAGTTCGCGGTGATGGGCAGCGCGCTGGTCAGCGTCCTCGAGGAGAAGGAGTTGCCGTCCATCGGCCTGCTCAACATCGGCGAGGAAGCCATCAAGGGCAACGACGTCGTCAAGGAAGCGGCCGAGCTGATTCGCGCCACGCACCTCAATTTCTACGGCAACGTCGAGGGCAACGACATCTACCGCGGCGTCGTCGACGTGATCGTGTGCGACGGCTTCGTCGGCAACGTCGCCCTGAAGACCTCCGAGGGGGTGGCGCAGATGATCGGCGGCTTCCTGCGCCAGGAATTCAGCCGCAATCCGGCGGCCAAGGCGATGGCGTTGTTCTCCTATCCGGTGCTCAGTCGCTTCAAGCGCCGCACCGATCATCGCACCTACAACGGCGCGAGCCTGATCGGTTTGCGCGGCATCGTGGTCAAGAGCCACGGATCGGCCGATGCAACCGCCTTCGAGGCAGCCATTCGGCGCGCCTATGACGCGGCGCGAAACGACCTGATCGGACGCATCGCCGCGGCGTTGCCGGATGCGGCCGCCGCCACTGCAAGCCGTCCGGCGCCTGTCGTCGAAGGCACGTTGACCGCGCAGTCCTGAGTCCGGGCAGCGTCGGCGGGGCGACTATCATTGGCGATGCAGGTAAACTCCGGCGCTCCGCCAAGCCTGCGTTGCACGCGGGGCCTGCCGTCGCAGCCCATGCCAACGCGCACCGCGCCCGACAGCAGCCGCCCTGCGGCCGGCTGGATGTGAAGATCTCGATCAATGGCCAACAACTCCAGCAATAACGCGGCATCCGCGGCTTCATCCTCGCCGACCTCCTGCCATTCGCGCATCGTCGGCGTCGGCAGTGCACTGCCCACCCGCTGCGTCAGCAACGCCGAGCTCGCCGAAGAGCTTGCCCGCAAGGGGGTGGAGACCTCGGATGAATGGATCGTCGCCCGCACCGGCATCGAGCAGCGCTGGCTCGCCGAGCCGGACGTGACCAGCTCGATGCTCGGCGCGCAGGCGGCTCGTGCGGCGATGCGCTCGGCGGGCGTGTCGGCCGACGACATCGACCTGATCGTCTGCGCCACCTCCACGCCCGATTTCGTCTTTCCGAGCACCGCCTGCCTGATCCAGAAGGAGCTCGGCGTGACCGGCGGCGCGGCCTTCGACGTGCAGGCGGTATGCAGCGGCTTCGTCTACGCGCTTGCCACCGCGGACGGACTGATCCGCAGCGGCGTGGCGCGCCGGGCGTTGGTCATCGGCGCGGAAGTCTTCTCGCGCATCCTCGACTGGAACGATCGCACCACGTGCGTGCTGTTCGGCGATGGTGCCGGCGCGGTGGTGCTGGCTGCCGACCAGGCGCCCGGGATCCTCGCCTCGCGGCTGCATTCCGACGGCCGCCACGAAAGCATCCTGCGCACTGCCGGCAACGTCTGCGGCGGCGCGATCGTCGGTCACCCCTTCCTCACCATGGACGGCCAGGCGGTTTTCAAGCTGGCGGTCAACGTGCTCAACGACGTCGCCCGGGAGACGGTGGAGGCTGCCGGCCTGGCGATGGACGACATCGACTGGCTCATCCCGCACCAGGCCAATGTGCGGATCCTCACCGCCACCGCCCGCAAGCTCGGCATCGCGCCGGAACGCGTGGTCTCTACCGTTGCGCAGCATGCCAACACCTCGGCCGCGTCGGTGCCGCTCGCCTTGTCGGTCGCCGTCGAGGACGGCCGGGTCAAGCCCGGCAACCTGGTCCTGATGGAAGGCGTGGGGGGCGGCTTCACCTGGGCCGCGAGCCTGGTGCGGATGTGATCCGCCCGTCGCCAGTTCCACCCGCAAATCCCGGCGCCGCCGCCGCATCCAGGACTTCCGCATGACAGTCGCTTTCATCTTCCCTGGCCAGGGTTCGCAGTCGGTCGGCATGCTGGCCAGCCTGGCGCAACGTCCGGAGGTGGCCGAGCTGCTGGCTGTCGCCGACCGGGTCCTCGGCGAGCCGATCTCGCGCCTGATCGCCGACGGTCCGGCCGAGGAGCTGGCGCTGACCACCAACACCCAGCCGGCGATGCTGCTGGCCGGACTGGCATGCCTCGCCGCCTGGCGCAGCGCCGGCGGCTTCGAGCCCGACTTCGTCGCCGGCCACAGCCTCGGCGAATACACCGCGTTGGCCGCTGCCGACGCCATCGATGTCGACGTCGCCCTGTCGCTGGTGCGCCTGCGGGCGCGGGCGATGCAGGAGGCGGTGCCGGTCGGCGTCGGCGCCATGGCCGCCATCCTCGGACTGGCGGACGAGCAGGTGGCGCAGGCCTGCGCCCAGGGGCGCGAAGGGCCAGGCAACCTGCGCGAGGTGGTCGATCCGGCAAACTTCAACGCGCCGGCGCAGGTGGTGATTGCCGGCCACAAGGGCGCGGTCGACCGTGCCTGTGCGGCAGCCAAGGCGCTGGGCGCCAAGCGCGCGGTGCTCCTGCCGGTGTCGGCGCCATTCCATTCATCGCTGCTGGCGCCGGCCGGCGCGCAGTTGCAGCGGGCGCTGGCCGAGGTCGCGCTGCGGGCACCGCGCGTCCCGCTGGTCAACAACATCGACGTGGCAGTGCAGGCCGATCCGGCGCTGATCAAGGACGCGCTGGTTCGTCAGGCCTACGGACCGGTGCGCTGGGTGGAGGTCGTCCAGGCGCTGTCGGCGCGCGGCGTCGATCATTTCATCGAATTCGGCCCTGGCAAGGTGCTGAGCGGGCTGGTCAAGCGCATCGCGCCCGCCGCGAGGATCGATGCGGTGCACGACGCCGCGTCCCTGCAGCAGACGCTGGAGCAGACCCTGGCGTTGCGCAAGTGAGCGGGCAGGATAACGGCGGCGATTCGACGAGCGAGGGCAGCATGAGTGCAGCAGGAACGGAAGAAGCGACAACCGCTGGCGCGACCAGCGGCATCCTTGCGGGCGAGGTCGCCTTGGTCACCGGCGCCTCCCGCGGCATCGGCGAGGCGATCGCCCGCGGACTGGCGGAGCAGGGCGCGCTGGTGATCGGGACCGCCACCACCGAAGCCGGCGCCGCCCGTATCACCGCGGCGCTGCCGGGCGCGAGTCACGGCGTCGCACTCGACGTGAACGACGCGGCCGCCTGCGAGGCATTGGTCGAGCGCGTCCTCAAGGAGCGCCAGAAGCTCACCGTGCTGGTCAACAACGCCGGCATCACCCGCGACAACCTCGCCATGCGGATGAAGGACAGCGAATGGCTGGAGGTGATCGAGACCAACCTGACGGCGGTCTTTCGCTTGTCCCGGCTGGTGCTCCGGCCGATGATGAAACAGCGTCACGGCCGCATCATCAACATCACTTCGGTCGTCGGCTCGTCCGGCAACCCCGGGCAGGCGAACTATGCGGCCGCCAAGGCCGGTGTCGCCGGCATGAGCCGAGCGCTCGCCCGCGAGATCGGCAGCCGCGGCATCACCGTCAACTGCGTCGCACCGGGCTTCATCGACACCGACATGACCCGGGCGCTCGCGCCCGAGCAGGTCACCGGCCTGACGCAGCAGATACCCCTGGGTCGCCTCGGCCAGCCGGAGGACATCGCAGCCGCCTGCGTGTTCCTGGCGTCTCGCGGCGCGGGCTACATCACCGGTGTCACGCTCCCGGTCAACGGGGGCATGCACATGGCCTAGGGGCCGCCACGCCCGGCTGTCATGGCGCTGATACAATTTCTGCTGGTCCCTGCCATGCGGCTCCGGGTCGGCAAGGAATTCGATATCGGTTTCAACACCGTGATGCCTTTGCAGCAAGTCGGCAGCAATGCCTGAACAATCGCCTCGGAATCAACCACAGCCGGCCTGATGCCGGCAGCAATGAATGCCGGTAATATGCCGCCGGCACAGACAGTCACCAGGAGAATCTTAAATGTCGGATATTGAGCAGCGGGTCAAGAAGATCGT
>JAEZQX010000022.1 GCA_023441105.1 Pseudomonadota bacterium
GGCGACGCCAGGCGCCGAAACCCCTGCGGCGGCAGCACCGTCGCCGGCAGCGCCTGCAGGAACGTCCGCGCCGGCAGCAACGCCAGCGGCACCGCCCGCCAGCCCGCCGCCCACACCGCCGGCGCAACCGACGACCCAGGCCACGGGGGACGCGCAATGAGCCTCCTCGACGATCTCCGCAACCTCGACCGCAACAACGTCGGTGGCTGGTCGAAGCCGGTCAAGGTCTTCTTCGCCAGCCTGATCGTGATCGTGATCCTTTTCCTCGGCTGGTATCTGCACATCAGCAACCAGCAGGAGGAGCTGGAGAACCTCCAGGCCAAGGAAAGCACGCTCAAGCAGGAATTTTCCGACAAGCAGGCGAAGGCGGTGAACCTGCCGGCCTACCGCAAGCAGCTGGAGGACATGAAGGAGATGCTGCAGACCATGCTGCGCCAGCTCCCCAGCAAGACGGAAATGCCGGACCTGCTGAACGACATCACCCAGGCAGCGCTTGCTTCGGGCATCGAAACGGAACTGTTCCAGCCCGGTCCCGAGACCATGAAGGACTTCTATGCCGAGAAGCCCATTGCGCTGAAGATGCTCGGTACCTACCACCAGTTCGGCACCTTCATCAGCAATGTCGCCTCGCTGCCCCGCGTGGTCATCCTGACGATGCATGACGTTTCGCTTCGACCGACGAAGGCAAAACCCGGCAATACCACTTTGGCGAACAACGGCCAGCTTTCGCTCGAAGGCACGGTCAAGACTTACCGCTACCTCGATGACGCGGAGACCGCTGAACTGCAGCAGGCGGAAGCAGCCAAAACGCGTGGGGCGAAGAAGCCTCCGCCGAAGCCAGCGACCCCGGCGAAGGGAGGGGCATGACATGCAGACCCCCATTTCCCTCGTCCTGCGCTTGGCGCTTGCCTGCACTATCCCGCTGGTGCTGGTTTCGTGCTCCAATGACGACGATATCCAGCAGTGGGTTTCTCAGGAAAAGGCCAAGCGCGGCGCGCCTATGAAGCCGCTGCCGGTCATCCGCACCTTCGAAACCTTCCTCTATACAGACCAGGAACTGCGGGATCCATTCGGGCTGAGTACCGCCGAACAGGTCCAGCAGGCAGAGACGGGTCCGCACCCTGACCAGGACCGCCCACGCGAGCCGCTGGAATCCTTCCCGCTCGACGGCCTGAAGATGTCCGGCACCCTCGGTGCGACCGGTGCGATCGAAGGGCTGGTGCGTGACCCGGATGGCGTGGTGCACCGGGTGCACGTTGGCAACTACATGGGCCAGAACTACGGCCGCATCACCGCGATAGAAGAGGACCGCATCGACCTGGTCGAACTGGTGCCCAACGGCACCGGCGGCTGGATGGAGCGGCCGGCATCGATTGCGCTCGGCGACACGAAGCAATGACCGCACCACTGGGGACAAAACTCATGACCACGACACTCGCTGCAATCCCGGAGCGCAGGTCCGCCTCGCGGGCGCGGTCCCGCCTGCTGGGTTTCCTGGCGGCAATCGGCTTCGTGTTCGGCACCTGCGCACACGCCGAGAACGTGCTCGAGGACCTGGCCTACACTGCATTGCCCGGCGGCAAGGTCGAGGTCACCCTCAAGTTCGCCAATCCGGTGATCGCACCGCGGGTGTTCTCGACGGAAACGCCGCCGAGCATCGCACTCGACTTCGCCGATACGCGCAACGGCCTGACCAAGCGCCGCTTCGACATCGGAGCCGGTGCAACATCCGGCGTCTCGGCGATCGAGGCGGCGGGCCGCACCCGCGTGGTGGTGGACCTCTTCCGGATCGCCGGCTACGACACGCGCACCAACGGCAATACCGTGGTGCTCTCGGTCAACAACGGCCTGCTCGGCACCTCAAGCGTCGCGAGTACCGTCGCCAAGGCCGATCCCACCAAGCGCGTCAGCGGCATGCAGGACGTCGAGGTGACCAACGTCGATTTCCGCCGCGGCAAGGACGGTGAAGGGCGCGTGGTGGTGAGCTTTAGCGGCCCGGGTGCCGTCGCCAACCTCAAGCGCGAAGGCGACCGCATCGTGCTCGACCTGCTCAATGTCAAGCTGCCGCCGGCGCAGGCGCAGCATCTCGACGTGCTCGATTTCGCGACGCCGGTGCAGTCGATCGATACGCGTGCGCGCAACAACGGCGTGCACATGGAAATCGTGGCGCAGCAGCCCTACGAGCAGCTTGCCTACCAGACCGGCAACGAGTACGTCGTCGAGGTCACGCGCAAGAAGGAAGACCCCAAGCTCGCCGGCAAGAACGCCGAGCCGGTGTACAGCGGCAGCCGTGTCACCTTCAACTTCCAGGACATCCCGACCCGCTCGGTGCTGCAGCTGATCGCCGACGTCTCCGACCTCAACATCGTGGTATCCGACAGCGTGCAGGGCAACGTCACCCTGCGCCTGATCAACGTGCCGTGGGACCAGGCGCTGGACATCGTGCTGCGCGCCAAGGGGCTCGACAAGCGCCGCAGCGGCAACGTCATCTGGGTGGCGCCGCAGAAGGAGATCGCCGATCGTGAGCAGGCGATTGCGGATGCGCGCATGAAGATGGAGGACACCGAGGAACTCGTGTCCGACTACATCCCGATCAGCTACGGAAAGGCAAAGGACATCGCTGGCCTCTTGACGGAGGATCTGAAGCAGAGTGCGGGTGGCGCCCAACAAGGCGCAAGCGGGCAACAGCAACAGAGGGGATTTCTCTCGAGTCGTGGAAGCGTCACGTACGACGACCGCACGAATACCCTGCTCGTTAGCGACATCCCATCGAAGATCCAGGAAATCCGCCAGCTCGTGGCCGTGCTTGATCGCCCGGTGCAACAGGTGCTGATCGAATCACGCATCGTCATTGCGACCGACAGCTTCGCGCGAGAGCTTGGAGTCAAGTTCGGCGTCAGCGGTGGCTATGAGGACGACAACGGCAATGTCGTAAGTACTTCGGGCACGGCACTGGGGACCGATGCCATGAGCAATGTCGTCCTCAACAATCGCCTGAACCGACCCGGCCGCGGCCTTCCAAATGTCGCATCAGGCCAGATTGGCAAAGGCATTCTCACGCCCGCGTTGCCTGACCGCCTCAACGTCAACCTGCCAGCGACCAATCCAGCCGGCAGTTTTGGCTTGGCGATCCTGGGCGCCGACTACCTGCTGGACCTCGAACTCTCGGCAGCCCAGAGCGAAGGTCGCGGCGAGGTCATTTCCAGCCCGCGCGTGATCACCGCCAACCAGCAGGAAGCGGACATCAAGCAGGGACAGGAAGTGGGCTACGTCACCTTCCAGAACTCCGGCGGCGGCGCCGGCACCGGCACGGCCACCGTGCAGTTCAAGGAAGCCGTGCTGGAGCTGAAGGTCACCCCGACCATCACGGCCGACGACCGTGTGGTGCTGAACCTCAACGTCAAGAAGGATGCCATTGCAGGTTATGTGGACAATCCCGGCGGCGGCCAGGTGCCCACGCTCGACAAGCGCGAGATCAGCACCGAGGTGCTGGTGGACAACGGCCAGACCGTGGTGCTCGGCGGCGTTTACGAGGTGAGCAAGTCCGACACCATCCGCAAGGTGCCCCTGCTCGGCGACGTGCCGCTGCTCGGCAACCTGTTCAAGAACAAGGCCCGCAACGACACCAAGGCGGAGCTGCTCATTTTCGTCACCCCGCGCATCCTCAGCGACAGCCTGAAGTAGGCGACGAGGCGGGACATGCAGGGGGCGCCATCCGGCGCCCGCAGGATTCGAGTTCGAACAAGCAGGCCTGGAGATTCGACCATGACATTTTTCGGCAAGACCCTGGGGCTGCTGCTCGCCAGCCTCGCACTCGCCAGCTGTGGCGGCGGTGGCGGCGATGGCGGCGCATTCACCGCGCCGCAAAGCAGCACCATGACGTTGAGCGCGACCACTACCACGCTGCCGGTCAACGTCTGGGGTTACGTCCCCACGCAGTACGGCAACCCGACCCAGGCCGAAGTCACCATTACCTGGCGCAATCCCGACGGTACCCTGGTCAATGGCCAGGACATCCACGTCAGCATCGCGCCAACGAACGTGGCCGTGCTGTCCTGCCTCGTCGATGGCGACGAGTGCGAGGACGGCAACGCGCTGTTCGGCTCGGTGGTCATTCCCGGCATCAACGGCCAGGCCACGATTTTCGTCAACTCGTTCACGACTGCCGGCACGGCGGTCCTGACGGTTTCGGGAACCGACCCCACCACCAATCGCTCGGTCAGCGCCAGCCTCACCTTCACGGTGACGAGTGGCGTCGGCCCGCTGCCGGCCAGCGTCACGCTGAGCCCCAGCTCCACGGCCGTCTATCTGCCCAGTTCCGGCGGCAGCAACACGGCTTCGATCAACGCCACGGTGGTCGATGGCGCCGGACAGCTCGTGCCCGACCCCGTCAGCGGCAACAACGGCGTGGACAACGTGCTGTTCGAGATAGTCGGCGACGCCGGTGACGCGCGCCTCAGCACCAGCTCCGTCGCGGGTCCGGTTTCCGGCACCAGCGTCAGCTCGCATACCGTGCACGGCGTTGCAACCGTGTCGTTCCAGGCCGGCGAGAACACCCCGCAGGGGCCGGTGCAGATCCGCGCCACCGTCGACCGTGCGGACAACGACGTCACCAACGGCATCCAGGACCCGGTCACGTCCACCACCTCGGTGGTGGTGTCCGACGGCAAGCTCTACAGCCTGCAGATCACGTCTCCCGACGTGAATGCGATCCGCGTCAATACGGTGTCCGACAACGTGGACGTCGTTGACGGCGTTCCGGGTGATCCGGACGGCACCTACAGCCTCACCATCAGCGCGCTCGCGACGGACCGCCAGGGCAATCCGGTGGTGCCGGGTACGCCGATCCGCTTCGGTTCGATCGACGAGCCGGTGGGTGCCTTCGGCTCCGGTCCGCTTTCCAACCAGTTCCTGATCTCCGGCAACGACGGCAATCCGCAGGAGGGTGGCACGCTGTTCACCGCGCCGACCGGGCACTTCCAGACGGCGGGTGGCGGTGCAGGTCCGGGTGACGCCCTGATCGTGTTCGGCAAGACGCAGCATGGCGCGCCGCAGGGCAACGAGGACCTGGAAAGCGCCCTGACCGTGCAACGGGTCAACAGCGAGACCAGCCTCAACACGACCTCGCCGTTCAACCGCAACAACACGACGGGCGCCACGGTCGATTACGGCCCGGTGCTGCCCTACATCATCGGTCGCAGCCAGCACGGCAACATCACCGCGTCGGCACCCACGGACGAGAACGGCGTGGCCCATGCCAGCCTGACTTACACCGTGCGCACCCTCGGCCACATCGCCGCCATCTGGGCGCAGGGCGACGGCATCGACCGCGTCACCGATACCCCGCGTCGCGTGACGGATGCGGCACAGCTGATCTATCCCGGCGTCGCGCCGGCGCAAATCG
Source organism: Pseudomonadota bacterium (assembly GCA_023441105.1). The sequence continues at coordinate 5,405 of JAEZQX010000022.1, forward strand.
TCGCCTTCCCGTCGCCGATCCCGGGCAACACGACGACGAACGTGACCGTGTGCCTGCAGGATGCGCTGAACTCGCCGATCCAGGGCTTCCACATCGGGTTCCAGATGAACCTCAATGGCGGCACCGGCTCCGTCGACGGCAACGGCACCTCGGGCGTGCTCGACGAAGCCACCGGGCCGGATGGCTGCGTGGATGCGGTGGTCCAGACCAGCGGCCTGCCGGTCAGCGTGGACGCCGAGAACCCGTCAGGCCAGGTGGTCTTCAGCGTCGGCGGCGCCTCCAGCACCGTGGACATCATCGTCCAGCTCGCCTTCATCTCGAATGCAGGCGTAGGCGGCGTGTGCGATGCGGGTGCTCCCTCGGCGCGGGCCACCATCCGCGCGTTCACCACCGACGGCTCGCCCGCGGGCGGCGTGGAGATCCAGGCGGAATGCGGCGGCCTGTCGGTTTCGCCGTCGAGTGCCACGACGAGTGCATCCGGTTCGGCGTCCTTCACCATCACGGGCGAGGCGGACGCGACGGGCACCTGCACCTTCTCGGCAGCGGGCGTGGCGCCCATCACGGTGGCCGTCCGAATCCCGGGTGCGGACGACTTCAGCCCGCCGTGTGGTGACGGCGGCGGGGGCTGAGAAACAACCAGCGAGCAACGAGGGGCCGCAGCAATGCGGCCCCTTTTTTGTGTACGATTCGCCGGCTGCTGCAAAGATCGACGAATCGACAGCAACGACGCCGCGCCGGCGCATCCGGGGGAATCGCGCAGTGCAGTACAGCGATGTGCACAAGGCCGGCGAGGTGATCTTCGCCGAGGGCGATGCCCCCAATGGCGCCTACCTGATCGAGTCGGGGCGCATCGAGATCACCACGATGCAGATGGGCGAGCGGCGCGTGCTTGGGGAACTCGGGCGCGGCATGCTGCTGGGCGAAATGGCGGTGCTGGACGACTCGCCCCGCACGGCCACTGCCCAGGCGTTGACCGACTGCCGCCTCACCCGCATCGACGCCGCGCAGTTCGCCGAGCGCCTGGCGGCCGCCGACCCGGTGGTGCGTGCGCTGCTGATGAGCCAGCTGACCCGCTACCGTTCCGCGCTCGCCACGCTGACCGGCGACGAGGCCAATGGCCACGATACGGCCCGCCCGCCGCCCGACGATTCGTTCGCAGTGGAAAAGATCCGCCTCGAAAGCGAGCTGCGCACGGCGCTCGATCGCAAGGAGCTGGAAGTCCGCCTGCAGCCGATCGAGGAGATCGTCAGCGGCCGCGTGGCCGGCTTTGAGGCGCTGGTGCGCTGGCAACATCCGGCACGCGGGGCGGTGTCCCCGGCCGAGTTCATCCGCCTTGCCGAGGAAACCTCGCTCATCATCCCGGTCGGCGACTACATCCTTTCGCGCGTGTGCGACATGCTGCTGGAGTTCAAGCGGCGAGGCCGCAAGCCGCTGCCCTTCATCGCGGTCAACCTGTCGGCCCGCCAGATCGAGGATCCCACCTTGGTGGAACGCATCCTCGGCCACCTGCGCCAGCGCGACCTGCCGCCCGACCGCCTGAAGATCGAGATCACCGAAAGCCTGGTGCTCGACAACGATCGAATCGGCGAACTCATGGCGCGCTGCCACGCCGTCGGCATGCACGTCGCGCTCGATGATTTCGGCACCGGCTACTCGAACCTCGGCCCCCTCCTCACCCTCCAGTTCGACCAGATCAAGCTCGACGGCAGCTTCGTCCGTGCCCTCGACCGCCCCCGCGGCGTCGCCATCGTCGGCGTCGTCGTCGGCATGGCCCACGCCCTCGACTGCGACCTCGTCGCCG
>JAEZQX010000039.1 GCA_023441105.1 Pseudomonadota bacterium
CCTGATCCCTGATCCCTGATCCCTGATCCCTGATCCCTGATCCCTGATCCCTGATCCCTGATCCCTGATCCCTGATCGCTGCCAGGCTGCACTGGACGGGCCCTCCGGACGACTTGATACCGGGCGACGACGCCCAGGGCAGTCCATGCCGGTCGTGATCATCGCGGGCATGCTCTTTGGTTGCAGCGAGACCGACCGACACATTCAATCCTTCGTGCCTAACGCAGACTCAGCCGCAAGCCGTCACCGGAAGTGGGACCTACTGGTTCTCGTGGGGCTTCTACCGGCGGCAGCCGTCCTGCCGCTGCTTGTCTTCGCGGCGACGCTGGTCTACCTGCTGACGCAGGAAGGTGGCAACACCACTCGCCAGACGCTGATCGAGGCAAACGCCTCGCTGGCGCGCGTCGTCCAATCGGAGTTGAGCCGCTCGGCCGAAGATCTCGAGCGGTTGTCTCTTGCTGCGGCAGCCGACCCGAGAGACCAGGAGCTTGCGGTTCGCCTTGCCTCGTCCCTTGCCGGGCCGGGCCATCCATTCTCCGCGATCCTGCTGGCCTCGCCGGACGGAACGAAGGTCCTGGCCGGCAACGCCGGAATCGTGGTCGATCCCTCACTGCGTGAAAGGAGCGGCCGACGCGGCATCTCGAACTTCCAGAGGACGGCGGGATGGGGACGGGGTGTGGTCGAGGTCAGCACGCCCTACCAGGCGAACGCGGGCACCATGCTCGTGGGCCAGGTGAACCTGCAGAGACTGGCCAGGATCCTGGCCAGCCATTCCGGGGAGCGCTCGTTCGCGACCGTTCTCGACGGCAACGACATCATCCTTGCCAGGAGCACCGACTTCGAGATGTACGTCGGCGAGCTCCCGAGCCGGCAGACTCTCGACGCGATTCACGGGAACAGTCGGGGCACCGCCCGCTTTCCGACCAGGGACGGGAGGGAGCTCTTCTGGAGCTGGCAACGTCTCCCGGGTTCGAACTGGGTGGTCTTCCTGGGAACACAGGCGAGGGAAATCGACGCTTCCTTCTGGGATTCGCTGCGCCAGCTGCTGCTCGGTGCTGCCCTTGCCCTGGCGCTGGGACTCCTCGCTGCCGGGTGGGCCGGCCGGCGCATCGTTCGAGCCGTGGGCGAATTGACAGAGCAGACCCCAGGGCTGGTCTCCGGAATCTCCAAGAGTTATCGTCCTTCAGGCCTGAAGCAGGTCGATGAACTCTACGAGGCGATGGCCGGGGCGGGTGGCAGGCTGCAGCTCGCGCAGGATGAGAGAGACAACGCTCTCCTCGCCGAGAAGGCCCTTCGCCGATCCGCCGAGCGGGAGAGCAGGCGGAAGGATGTCTTCATTGCCACCCTGTCGCATGAGTTGCGCAATCCCCTGGCTCCCATCGTCGCCGCCGCAAGAGTGCTTCAACGCCCGGAGCTGGGGTCGGTGCATGTGGCGCGTGCCGCTGCGATCATCGACCGACAGTCACGGATGCTGTCACACCTTCTGGATGACCTCCTCGATGCATCCAGGCTGACCACCGGCCGGGTCCACTTGAATCGCAAGCCGACTTCCCTGGTTGAGGTGTTCCAGTCCGCGAGCGAGGCGGTGCGACCCTTGATGCAGGCGAGACAGCACAGCTTGTTCACGACCCTGCAGCCGGAGGACCTGACGGTGATGGGGGACAAGGTTCGCCTGGTGCAAGTGGCAGTGAACCTGTTGAACAACGCCGCCAAGTACACGGACCCCGGCGGCCGGATAGAGCTCGCGGCGGTCCCGCACGGAGAGCGTGAGGTGTTGCTGACCGTGAGCGACAATGGCATCGGCATTCCCGCGGAGGCGATCCCGCATATCTTCAACATCTTCGGGCAGGTCGAAAGCGAGCGTGAGCGAGCCCAGGGTGGACTGGGTATCGGCCTGTTCCTGGTGAAGGGCCTGGTCGGGCTTCACGGAGGGGAGATCCGCGCTTCCAGCGCGGGGCACGGCAAGGGGACACGCTTCGAGGTCACTTTGCCGCGAACGGTTCCGCCTGTCGCTGTGGCGTCCGCAGATGTCGAGGCCTCTGCCCTGGGCCGGGGAGAGCGGAAGGCCGTGCTGGTCGTCGATGACAATGTCGATGCAGCGATGACGTTGAAGGCGCTGCTCGAAGTCTCCGGCGAGTTCGAGGTCGACGTGGTGCACACGGGTGAAGACGCCCTCGTCCGGGCGGACGAAGCCGCATATGACGCCATCTGCGTCGACATAGGCCTGCCCGGCATCGATGGCTACGAAGTAGCCAAGCGGCTGAAGTCCCGCTCGGAGGCGAAGCTGGTCGCTACGACCGGATGGGGGACGTTCGAGGACAAGCGCCGGGCATTCGACGCCGGCTTCGATTCGCACCTGACGAAGCCGGTAGACCCTGACGAGCTGATGCGTGAACTGCTGGTTGGCTGATGCCCTGGTCACCTGCGCCAAGCGCCGGCGCCATTCCGACATCAGGCTCCGTATCAACCAGCCTTGCACTCCTTGTTCATGAGTTGCCGATGCCTCGACATTGCTTGCGCATCCGAGGACCCATGGGCCGACTTCATGTGCGACTCCATGAGCGCGTCCTGGGAGTCCTTGGGCATGGTCGCCATCTTGCGGTGCATGTCACACAGCTCCCGCATCTCCGCTGCCGATGGTTCGGCGTCCTTGTTGGACCCCATCCAGCCTTTGATGGTGCTGCAGCCGCTCGCTAGAGCCGCGACTACGACGGCCGCTGCGACGACTGGTCGCAGCGGAGCAGGCAACGGAACGTTTCTGGCCATCATCGCCTCCGGTGGTTTGCCCCCGTGCGGCAATGCGCGTGCCAAGCGCCGCGGCCTCCTGACCTAGAACGGGATATCGTCATCCATGTCGTCGAAGTTCGGCGCCTGGCGCTTGCCGCCACCCTCGCCCGCCGGCGCCGGCCGGCCACCGCCGGAGCTCCGGCTGCCGCCCTCGCCACCATAGCCGCCGCCGAAGTTGCCGCCCTCACCGCCGCCGCCACCGCCCTCGCGGCCGCCGAGCATCTGCATCTGGTCGGCGATGATGTCGGTGGCGTATTTCTCGATGCCTTCCTTGTCCTTGTACTTGCGCGTCTTGAGGCGCCCTTCCACATAGACCGAGCGTCCCTTCTTCAGGTACTCCCCGGCAATCTCCGCAAGCCGGCCGTAGAAGGTGACCCGGTGCCATTCCGTCTCCTCCTTGCGCTCCCCGGATGCCTTGTCCTTCCAGGTGGAGGTGGTGGCGATGGAGACGTTGCAGATTGCCGCGCCGTCAGGGGAATAGCGGGTCTCCGGATCCCGTCCGAGGTTGCCTACCAGGATTACCTTGTTCACCGATGCCATGTCAAAAACCTCCGCTCTCTCGAGCCGTCTTGTTTACCCGCGCTGTCAGTGGCTATTGTGCCTTGCCGGCGGCGAACGTTCCTCTCCCGCAATCGGACCGGCCGTCTTACGCAGCAAGGCCTAGGAGACTGGGCCGCCGTTCAAGCAGGCGCCAACTCGATCGGATGCCCTGTCCCCGCAGCCGCCGGTGTCCGGCGCTGGCGGCTGCGCGTTACCGGAGCCGTCAGGCGCGCGGTGCGATGGCGCCATGTCGCCCGGGCCAGCGCCGGGCGCCGCGGGCGACCAGGTACCAGGCGACGATGACCAGGCCGGCGGCGATGAACACGCTGGTCTCGCCGAGGCGCTGCGTCAGCAGCCCGCCGAGCGCGCCGCCGACGAACACGCCCAGCGCCTGGCTGGTGCTGAAGATGCCCATGGCCGTGCCACGCCCGTCGGCTGGCGCCAGGCGCGACAGCAGCGACGGCATCAGTGCCTCGAGCATGTTGAAGCTGATGAAGAAAGTCAGCATGAACACCGATACCGAACCCAGGCCCGGCGGCACGAACGCAAAGCCCATCTGGCTCACGAACTGGCCTGCGATGGCGACCAGGAAGAGGCCGCGGATCCGGCCGTTGCGCTCGGCCCAGTTGAGCGGCGGCATCATGACCGCGAACGACGCGATCACCACCGGCAGGTAGATCTTCCAGTGCTCCGACAGCGGCAAGCCAGCCATCTCCACCAGCCGCGCCGGCACGACCACGAAGAGCGTCATCTGCGTCAGGTGCAGCACGAAGATGCCGAAGTCGAGCCGCAGCATGTCCGGATCGAGCGCCCTGCGCAGCTTCGGGTAGCGCAGCAGGCTGCGGGGGGGCGCGCCAACCGTCGCGCTGCCGGCTGCGTCCGCGACCCTGCCCCCCGTGAGCACCCCCAGACCGTCGCCGCCGGCAACGGCAGCAGGCGGCGCCGGGATGAGCCACCAGGTGATGACGATGCCGGCGAGCGCCAGCAGACCGGTCAGCACGAAGATGCCCGACAGGCCGATCACGTCGTACAGCAGCGGCGCGGCGACCAGCGAGAAGGCGAACGACAGGCCGATGGTCGCCCCGACCATCGCCATCGCCTTGGTCCGCTGCGAGTCCCGGGTGGTGTCGGCCAGCAGCGCGCTCAACGCGGCGGAGACGGCGCCGGCGCCCTGCAAGGCCCGGCCGACGGTCAGCCCGGTGAGGCTGTCGGCGGCGGCCGCGACCAGGCTGCCGACGAGCATCAGCAGCAGGCCGGCAGTGATGACCGGCTTGCGGCCGAAGCGGTCGGAGGCGGCGCCGAAGGGGATCTGGAAGATCGCCTGCGTGAGCCCGTAGATGCCGAAGGCGAAGCCGACCAGCGCGGCATTCGATCCGCCCGGCATGCCGGCCGCATGGACGGCAAACACCGGCAGGATCAGGAACATGCCGAGCATCCGCGAGCCATAGAGCAGCGCCAGCCAGATGCTGGCGTTGCGCTCCAGGGGGGTCATGCGGAAGTCGTCGGAACTGCGCGAGGTGGTCTCGCCCGCCGACATGTCGCTCACGATGCGGTCACCATCGCCCGGATGGTAGCAGTGGCCCGCCCCGCGCCGGGCGCTGCTGCCTGGCGCCGCCAGCGCCCCGCCCTTTTCCGGCCAGTGGCGCGCGCCGGCCGCCGGTCGCGAATTCGGTATAGTTGCGGGTTGGCCAGAAAAACTGCGATCGAACCCTTGGACACGAGAGATCGGGAGGCCCCCGGGCAGCCTCCCGGGTCTGCCGGCGGCGCGCGCCTGCCCGGCGCGGACCTGATCCGGGTGCGCGGCGCGCGCACCCACAACCTCAAGAACATCTCCACCGACATCCCGCGCACCAGCCTGGTGGTGATCACCGGCTTGTCCGGGTCGGGGAAGTCGTCGCTCGCCTTCGACACGCTCTATGCGGAAGGCCAGCGCCGCTACGTCGAATCGCTCTCGGCGTACGCGCGCCAGTTCCTGGAGCTCATGGAGAAGCCCGACGTCGACCTGATCGAGGGCCTGTCGCCGGCGATCGCCATCGAGCAGAAGTCCACCAGCCACAATCCGCGCTCGACCGTCGGCACCGTCACCGAGATCTACGATTACCTGCGCCTGCTGTATGCGCGCACCGGCACGCCCTACTGCCCCAACCATCCCGACCAGGCGCTGGAATCGCAGACCGTCTCCCAGATGGTGGACACGGTGCTGGCGCTGCCGGAAGGCAGCCGGCTGATGATCCTGGCGCCGGTGGTCACCGGCCGCAAGGGCGAGCATCTCGACCTGTTCGAGAACCTGCAGGCGCAGGGCTTCGTGCGCATCCGGGTGCGGACCGAAGGCCGCGACGGCGAGATCCACGAGCTCGACAATCCGCCGGCCCTCAACAAGCTGCAGAAGCATTCGATCGACGTGGTGGTCGACCGGATCAAGGTCACGCCGGCCGTCAAGCAGCGGCTGGCGGAATCGTTCGAAACGGCACTGCGGCTGGCCGATGGCCGGGCGGTGGCCCAGCGCATGGACGGCGGCGACACCGGCGGTGCCGGCGGCGTCGCCAGGGAGCAGGTCTTCTCCAGCAAATTCGCCTGCCCGGTGTGCAACTGGTCCTTGCGCGAGCTCGAGCCGCGCCTGTTCTCGTTCAACAATCCGCTTGGCGCCTGCCCGGAATGCGACGGCCTCGGCGTGGTGCAGTTCTTCGATCCCGCCCGCATCGTCCAGTTCCCGAACCTGAGCCTCGGCTCGGGCGCGGTGCGCGGCTGGGATCGCCGCAACCAGTTCTACTTCCAGATGCTGCAGAGCCTCGCCCTGCACTACGGCTTCGATCTGGAGAAGCCGTTCGAGGAGCTGCCGGAGAACGTGCGCCAGGTCCTGCTGTTCGGCTCCGGCACCGAGAAAATCCCCTTCGTATACCTGAGCGGGGCCGGCAAAACGCAGTCCAAGCAGCATGTCTTCGAAGGCATCGTGCCGAACTTCGAGCGCCGCTACAAGGAGACCGATTCGGCGCACATCCGCGAGGAGTTGGCCAAGTACCTGAACTCCCGCACCTGTCCCACCTGCCAGGGCACGCGACTGCGCATCGATGCCCGCCACGTCCGCGTCGGGCCGCGCGGCCAGGACCAGCCGATCTGGGAGGTCGCCAAGTGGACGCTCGGCGAGGCGAGGCGCTGGTTCGACGACTTGCGCCTCGAGGGCGGCAAGGCCGCGATCGGCGAGCGCATCATCCGCGAGATCGGCAGCCGCCTGAGCTTCCTCAACAACGTCGGCCTCGACTACCTGTCGCTCGAGCGGTCGGCGGATTCGCTCTCGGGCGGCGAATCGCAGCGCATCCGGCTGGCGTCGCAGATCGGCTCGGGCCTGACCGGCGTGATGTACGTGCTCGACGAGCCCTCGATCGGCCTGCACCAGCGCGACAACGACCGGCTGCTGGCGACGCTGATGCACCTGCGCGATCTCGGCAACTCGGTGCTGGTGGTGGAACACGACGAGGATGCGATCCGCGCGGCGGACCACGTGCTCGACCTCGGCCTCGGCGCCGGCGAGCATGGCGGTCGCATCATCGCCCAGGGCACGCCGCAGGACATCATCGACAACGAGGAGTCGCTGACCGGGCAGTACCTCGGCCATCGGCTGCGCATCGAAGTTCCCGGCGACAAGGCGTCGCCCGGGGACAAGCGCCTGCGCATTCGCGGGGCTCGCGGCAACAACCTGCGCAACCTGACGGTCGACTTTCCGGTCGGACTGCTGGTCTGCGTGACCGGCGTCTCCGGCTCGGGCAAGTCGACGCTGGTCAACGACACCCTCTACAAGGCGGTGGCGCGGCAGATCTACCGCTCGCAGGCGGAGCCCGCGGAGTACGAGGCCATCGAGGGGATGGACAACTTCGACAAGGTGATCGCCGTCGACCAGAGTCCGATCGGTCGCACGCCCCGCAGCAACCCGGCGACCTACACCGGGCTGTTCACGCCGATCCGCGAGTTGTTCGCCGAAGTCCCGACCGCCCGCGAGCGTGGCTACGGCCCCGGACGCTTCTCCTTCAACGTCAAGGGCGGACGCTGCGAGGCCTGCCAGGGCGACGGCATGATTAAGGTGGAGATGCACTTCCTGCCGGATGTCTACGTGCCGTGCGACGTCTGCGGCGGCAGCCGCTACAACCGCGAGACGCTCGAAGTCCAGTACAAGGGCAGGAACATCGCCGAGGTGCTGGACATGACGGTGGATGCCGCCTTCGAGTTCTTCAAGGCGGTGCCGATGATCTCGCGGCGGCTGCAGACGCTGCTCGACGTGGGCCTTGGCTACATCCGCCTCGGCCAGAGCGCGACCACGCTCTCCGGCGGCGAGGCCCAGCGCGTCAAGCTGTCGCAGGAGCTGTCCAAGCGCGACACCGGCCGCACGCTCTACATCCTCGATGAGCCGACCACCGGCCTGCACTTCCACGACATTTCGCTGCTGCTCAAGGTCATCCACGCGCTGCGGGACCACGGCAACACGGTGGTAGTGATCGAGCACAACCTCGACGTCATCAAGACCGCCGACTGGATCATCGACCTGGGCCCGGAGGGCGGTGCCGGCGGCGGCCGGATCGTCGCCGCCGGGCCCCTCGAGGTGATCTGCGGCACGCCGGAGAGCCATACCGGCCAGCACCTGGTGAAGCTGCTCGAGCGCGCCGGCGAGCGGGTCGACTCCGGTGCCGCAGCAGCCAAGGGACGGGCGCCGGCACGATCCACCAGCCGCGGCGGCTCCAGGGCCGCCGTGACTGCCGGCGCGGCGGGGACTGCCGGGACTGCCGGGACTGCCGACCCGGGCGGCGCTGGCAGCCGGCGCGGCCGCAGCAAGGCGCCATGAGCCTGGCGTCGGTGCGCGCCTTCTTCGCCGAGAAGGCGCCGGACATCGAGGTGATCGAGCTGCCGGTCGACACCGCGACCGTCGCGCTCGCGGCGCAGGCGCATGGCGTGGAGCCGGGGCGCATCGCCAAGACGCTGTCCCTGCGGGTGGGCGACCAGTCGCTGCTGGTGGTGGCGCGCGGCGACTCCCGCCTGGACAACCGCAAGCTCAAGGCGCGCTTCGGCGGCAAGGCCAAGATGCTCGACGCCGAGACGGTGCTGGCTCTGACCGGCCATCCGGTGGGCGGCGTCTGCCCCTTCGGCCTGGCGACCCCCCTGCCGGTCTACTGCGACATCGGCCTGCAGGCTTTCGAGGAGGTCCTGCCGGCTGCAGGTGGCCTGCATACGGCGGTTCGGATCGCGCCGCGTCGGCTGGCCGAGCTGGTGGGCGCGCAATGGGTGGATGTGTGCCAAGGGCTGGGG
>JAEZQX010000198.1 GCA_023441105.1 Pseudomonadota bacterium
GGCGGAGCCCGATCCTCGGCGGCCGCTAGGTGTGTGGCGGTGAGTGGCGCGGAAGTTGAGGCTGGGTTCGGCTGAGTGGCACCCAATGCCAGGGGCGAGGGGCGCCGGGCAGCGGCCGGGCGTAGCCCACTCCACTCCGCGCCGCTGGGTGTGTGGCGGTGAGAGGTGCGGACGGTGAGAGTGGTTTCGGCTGAGCGGCACCGATGCCGGGAGTGTCTGATATTGCTGTCTGAGGCGGGCAAAAACTTGTCCACGGCGTCGCTCGTCGCCTTGCGACGAACGAGCGACGCGGTGGGCAAGTCGGGCATAGGAGCGGCCGGCTTTGCCAGGCGGGCTCATCCCGGGGACGGGTGGGCGCCGGCAGCGGCCGGGCAAAGCCCGTTCCGCGCCGGCTGCTGGATGTGGGGCCCTGAGTCCTCTCTCTGATAACCTTCGCTCGTGACCCCAGATCCCTCGAAGCGTGGCACCGCCGCGGCCCGGTCGACCGACCTGCCGCGGCACCGCCTGGAACGGCTGTTCGAGCCGCGCAGCGTCTGCATCGTCGGCGCCAGCGAGCGCCCGGGTTCGCTGGGGCTGGCGGCGGTGCGCAATCTCCTGGACGGCGGCTTCCGGGGGCGCCTCGACCTGGTCAATCCCCGTCACCGCAAGGTGCTTGGCCGCAATTGCCATCCTCACGTCGCCGGCCTGAAGGAGCCTGCCGACGTTGCCGTCCTTGCCATCCCGGTGCAGTCGGCGCCGGATGTCCTCGACCAGCTCGCCGCCCTCGGCACCGGTCACGCGGTGCTGCTGGGCCGGCTGGAGCTGGCACCCGAACAGCGCGACCGGCTGCGCGAGCGCGTGGCGGCCACCGGCATGCGCCTGGTCGGACCGGGGTCGCTCGGGCTCGCCCGCCCCGGTGCCGGGCTCAACCTGACCGTGGCCAAGCCGGCCATCAAGCCGGGTTCCCTAGCGATCGTGTCGCAGTCGTCGGCCGTCTGCGCCGCCTTGCTCGACTTCGCCGAAGGCTCCGGGATCGGCGTCTCGACGGTGGCGGCAGTCGGCAGCGGCATCGACGTCGATGTCGCCGAGATCCTCGACTACCTCAGCTACGACGCCACCACCCGCAGCATCGCGGTCTACCTCGACGGCGTGCGCGATGGGCGACGGCTGCTGAGCACGCTGCGGGCCGCGGCGCGCGGCAAGCCGATCGTGATCCTCAAGTCGGGCCAGAACGATGTCGGCGCCCGCGCCAGGCTGACCCACACCGATGTGCTGACGAGCGACCACGAGACCTTCAGGTCGGCGCTGCGCCGCTGCGGCGCCGTGTCGGTCGACAGCTTCGGCGAACTGTTCAGCGCCGTCGAATGGCTCGACAACGGCCGCAAGGTGCGCGGCGACCGGCTCGCGATCGTGACCAACGGCGGCGGCCTCGGCGCGCTGGCGGCCGGCGCCTGCCGCCGGCATGCGGTGAACCTGGCGACGCTCGGCGGCCCGACCATCGATGCGCTCGCCGCCCACCTGCCGAGCAGCTGGTCGGGTGGCAACCCGGTCAACGTGCTGCCCGATGCGCCGCCGCAGCGAATCGCCGCCGCGGTCAAGACCGTGGCCGCCGATCCGGGGGCCGACGCGGTGCTGGCGATCTTCTGCGCCACCCGCGCCGCCGATTCCGCGACCATCGCGCAGGCGCTGCTCGAGAATCCCACCAGCCTGCCGACCATGTACGGCTTCGTGGGGGAAGCGGATGCGCGCCACGGCTGGGAGGCCTTGAACCGCAAGGGCCACAGCGTCTTCAAGACCCCGGAGGAGGCGGTCCGCGCCTTCTCGGTGGTCGTCGAATACCAGCGCAGCCAGCGCAACCTGCTGCAGGCGCCGCCGATGCGGCGCGCGACGCTGGCCTTCGACGATGCCGCGATCGACGCCGCCATCGAGGCCGCGATCGCCGGCGGCCAGCAGGTGCTCGACGAGGTGCGCAGCAAGAAGCTGCTTGCCGCCTGCGGCATCCCGGTGCCGGAAACGCTGGTTGCGAAAACCGTCGAGGAAGCGACGCGCCTCGCCGACCGGGTCGGGTATCCGGTGGTGCTCAAGGTGATCTCGCCCGATATCGCGCACAAGAGCGACGTCGGCGGCGTGCGCCTGGACATCCGCGACAAGCTCGAGCTGCGCGGCGCCGCCACCGCGATCCAGCAGCGGCTGCGCAGCAGCCCCGGCAGCCCGCGCTTCGAAGGCTTCGCGCTGCAACCGATGGTGAGACGCGGCGCCGGCGCGTTCGAACTGCTGGTCGGCGTGAGCCGCGATCCGGCCTTCGGACCGGTGATCACCTTCGGCGCCGGCGGCATCGCGGTCGAGCTGATCGCGGATACCGCCACCGCCCTGCCGCCGCTGAACAGCCTGCTGGCGCACGACCTGATCTCGCGCACCAAGGTCTCGCAGCTGCTTGCCGGCTACCGCCACCTGCCGGCGGCAAACCGCGATGCGATCGCCGATGCGCTGGTCTCGCTGTCAGCGCTGGTGTGCCGCTTCCCGGCCATCGCCGGGATGGACATCAATCCGCTGCTCGCCAGCGCCGACGGCGTGCTCGCGCTCGATGCCCGCATCGTCCTCGACCCGGCAAACCCCCAGCGCGACAGCCGCTACAGCCATCTGGCCATCCATCCCTATCCGGCGGAGGTCGAGAAGGTGGTCGCGCTCAAGCGGCCGCCGGCGCCGCCGGACGCGGATCCCCCGCCGCCACGGCCGCGGGTGCTGCTGCGGCCGATCCAGCCCGACGATGCCCGCGTCGAGGTCGAGTTCTTCGACCGGCTGTCGCCGGAGACGCGGCAATGGCGCTTCCTGCATCCGATCAAGTCGCTGACGCCGGAAATGGTCGCGCGCTTCACGCAGATCGACTACGACCGCGACATGGCCCTGGTCGCGCTGCCGGTGGCCGAGGACGGGTCGGTCGCGGAGCGCATCGTCGCGGTGGCGCGCTACCTGCGCGAGGTCGACGACAGCCGTTGCGAATTCGCAGTGGTGGTCGAGGATCAGTGGCAGGGCCGCGGGCTGGCCGGCGCCATCATGGGCCACCTGATCGACCATGCACGCACGGTCGGACTGCGCACCATGGTCGGCTACATCCATGGCCAGAACGCGCGCATGCTCCGGTTCGTGCGACGCCTGGGCTTCGAGATCGGCGATGCGCCGGATGAGCCGGGCCTGCGCCAGGCGACGCTGGCGCTGCAGCCGGCCGCTGCAGAGGGCAGCGCCGCGAGCGGGGCCGTTCGATGAAGACGCTGCTGGTCATCGGCACCGGCGGCACGATCGCCGGCGCGGCGCCGGCCGCCACCCAGACCACCGGCTATCACGCCGGTGCCGTAGCCGTGTCGCAGCTGGTCGATGATCTCCCGGCGCTCGCGGACATCGCCAGCATCCGCACCACCCAGCCGTTCTCCATCGGCAGCCAGCACATGGCGTCGTCGAACTGGCTCGAGCTCGCCTCGCTGGTACGGGCCGCGCAGGCCGCTGCCGGCGTGGACGGCATCGTCATCACCCACGGCACCGACACGATGGAGGAGACTGCATTCTTCCTCGACCTGGTCATGTCCGGCGGCAAACCGGTGGTGATGACCGGCGCGATGCGGCCGGCGACGGCGGTCAGCGCCGATGGACCGGCCAACCTGCTGGGCGCCTGCCGCTTCGCCTGCGATGCCGGTGCCGCCGGCCGCGGCGTGCTGGTCGCCTTCGGCGACCGTGCCTTCGCGGCGGCCAGCGTGACCAAGGCGCACACCCTGCATGTCGACGGCTTCGCGGCGCGCGGCGACGCCGCCTGCGGCG
>JAEZQX010000019.1 GCA_023441105.1 Pseudomonadota bacterium
CAGCGAGATCTGCGCCTCGTCCTTGGCGTAGGCAATTCCGGTGACGACCTGCTGTTCCACGATTTCATCCTCGTCGCAAATGAGCGTTCCGGGCGGATTGAGCAAATCCCCCATTCCGGGCGCGTCGGGATCGTCGAAGGACGACCGCACGAAGGTACGGACCCTGTGCACCATGGCAAGCTCGACCGAACGCACTTGCAGCACCTTGGCGCCGAGCGCCGCCATTTCCAGCATCTCTTCGAAGGAGATCTTCGACAGGCGCCGGGCTTTCGGCTCGATCCGCGGATCGGTCGTGTAGACGCCGTCGACATCGGTGTAGATCAAGCATTCATCGCCCTTCAAGGCGGCACAGATGGCGACCGCCGAAGTGTCGGAGCCGCCGCGGCCCAGGGTGGTGACGTTGCCGTGCGAATCGATGCCCTGGAAGCCGGTGATGATCACTACCCGGCCCTGCTCGAGGTCGCGCAGGATCTTCCTGTCGTCGATCGACTCGATCCGCGCCTTGGTGTACGACGAGTCGGTCTTGACGCCCACCTGCCAGCCGGCATAGCTGACGGCGTCGACGCCGATCGACTTGAGGGCGATCGCCAGCAGTCCGACCGACACCTGCTCGCCGGTTGAGGCCAGCATGTCGAGCTCCCGCGGGTCCGGATGCGCATGGATCTCCCGCGCCAGCGCGAGCAGGCGGTTGGTTTCGCCCGACATCGCCGATGGCACGATCACCATGCGGTGACCGGCCCGGTGCCACTTGGCGACGCGGGTGGCGACATTGCGGATCCGCTCGACGGACCCCATCGACGTGCCGCCGTACTTGTGAACGATGAGTGCCATGGTGACCGCGGCCTGTGCTGCGAATTGCGATGAAAGCCGTGGATTATAGCCAGCGCGTCCAGGCCGCCGGCGCGAGCCAGTCGATGACGATCCGGTCGCCGGCCGGACCCTCCCCCGGGGCCGACAGGTCCCGGTTGCAGCCGAAGCCAGCCGCATGCAGCAGCAGCCCGCGATGCCGCAACACCGGCAGCGCCGGCCGCAGCCATGGCGGCACGCCGCGCTCCTGCAGCAGGTTCTTCCAGCTGCGGCTCGGTCCGCCCGGCTGCAACCGGATGCGGTCCCTTCCCCGGCCCCCGTCGAGCAGCAACTCCGCCTGCGCGAGCCAGGCGGAATCGATGCCTGCGTCGCCGCCGGTGCGCCGGAACAGGAACTGCTGACCGGCGATCGTCATCAGGCTTTCGCCGCGCCAGCGGAACACGGTCGGCGCGACGGCGACCGGCAGCGTCTCGAGTCTGTCGATCCGGTCGCGGTAGCGCAGCAGCCAGCAGCCATCGTGCCGCAGGCAGGCGTGGCTGGATTCGGCCTCGACCAGCTGGCGGATGATTTCCGCGAGCTTGGCCCGCGTCGGCATGCGGGCGCCGCTTTCCTGCAGCCAAAGCCGCAGCGCCTCGGCGGCCCGCGGCGCCGGCAACCGTGCCAGCGCAGCCCGCGACAACGAGGCTGGCGACTGCGACTGCGACTGCGACATCGGCTGCGGCTGCGACGGCGGCGACAGCGTCGTTGGCGACTTCGGGTCGAGCAGCAGCAGGCGCACCTCCTCCAGGTCCGCGACCGCCTGCCGGCGCGATGCGTCGGCGGCGTGCTGCAGGCTTCCGATCTCCGCCAGGCCGCGGGTGACGGCCTGCGGGTCGCCCAGCAACGACTGCTCGATCTCGCGGCGCAGGCGATTGCGGGCATAGCGCAGGTCACGGTTGCTGGGGTCCTCGATCCAGGCGAGCCGGTGCTTGCTGGCGTAATCGAGGATGTGCCGCCGTTCGACCGCCAGCAACGGGCGCAGCAGCAGGCGCGCCGGCGCCCCGGGGAGCGGGGCGACCATCCGCATGGCACCCAGGCCGAGCGCGCCGGCGCCGCGCAGCCGGCGCAGCAGGTGCGTCTCCAGCTGGTCGTTGGCATGATGCGCCGTCACCACCAGCGACGCCCCGGCAGCGGCGGCCATGTCCGCCAGCGCGCGGTAACGCTGGCGCCGTGCCCAGGCCTCGATGCCGCCGTCGGGGCGGGACGGCAGCGGCGGTAGTCGCCGGCTCAGGAAGCCCGCGCCGAGCGCGCGGGCAGCGGCCTCGGTGAAGGCGAGCCAGTCGTCGGCATCGGGTTGCAGGCCGTGGTGGACATGGCCTACCCAGAGGGCGCCGGCCGGGAGCTTCGCTGCCGCCGCATGCAGCAACACCTGCGAATCGAGCCCGCCCGAGCAGGCGAGCAGCACCGGCGCGGCCCCCCCGGGTCGGTGGCTGGCGATGGTTTGAAGGATCAGCTCGGGCAGCGCATCCATCGTTGCGACGCGGTGCCTGGGGAACCGGCCTGCCGGAGCTCGCAACCGCTCAGGCGGCGAGCTCCTTGAACTTGCCGTAGTTCATCAGCCGCGCCTGGCGCTGTTTGATGAGCTCGCCGGTGCGCATGCCGGCGAATTGCCGCAGCGAATCGGCGATGGCGCGCTTCAGGCTGAGCGCCATCTGCCCGGGATCGCGATGCGCACCGCCGACCGGCTCGTTGACGATGCGGTCGACCAGGCCGAGCCCCTTGAGCCGGCTGGCGGTAATGCCGAGCGTCTCGGCCGCCTCCGGCGCCTTCTCGGCGCTCTTCCAGAGGATGGCCGCGCAGCCCTCGGGCGAGATCACCGAGTAGACGCCGTACTGCAGCATCAGCATCACGTCGCACACCCCGAGCGCCAGGGCGCCGCCGGAGCCCCCTTCGCCGATGATGACGCTGATGATCGGCACCTCGAGCTCGGCCATCACGTACAGGTTGCGGCCGATCGCCTCCGACTGCCCGCGTTCCTCGGCACCGACCCCCGGGAAGGCGCCAGGCGTGTCGATCAGGGTGAGCACCGGCACGTCGAACTTCTCGGCGAGCTTCATCAGCCGCAGCGCCTTGCGATAACCCTCCGGCCGCGGCATGCCGAAGTTGCGATAGGTGCGCTCCTTGGCGTCGCGGCCCTTCTGGTGCCCGATGACCATGATCGACTGGCCATTGAAGCGGGCCAGGCCGCCGACGATGGCCGGATCGTCGGCAAAGGCGCGATCGCCATGCAGCTCGTGGAAATCGGTCATCAGCAGGTTGACGTAGTCGAGCGTGTACGGCCGCTGTGGATGGCGGGCCACCATCGCCACCTGCCACGGCGTCAGCTTGTCGTAGATGTCCTTGATCTGGCTGTCGCACTTGCCGCGCAGCCGGTCGATTTCCTCGGCGATGTCGCCGGCCGACTCGCCCTGCATGAAGCGCAGCTGCTCGATCTTCTCCTCCAGCTCGGCCACCGGCTGCTCGAAGTCAAGGTATGTCGTTTTCATCGGTCTCAGGTTTCCAGGGGCAAGGGATCCAGGCTCCGCCACAGGTACCAGGAAGCCACGGAGCGCCAGGGCTGCCAGCGCGCGCCGATCTTCGCGGCCTGTTCGCGGGTCACGCGGACCCCGCCGTTGTAGTGACGGCCGATGGCCGTGATGACCCCCACGTCGTCCAGCGGCAGGACGTCCGGACGCATCAGGTTGAAGATCAGGAACATCTCCGCGGTCCAGCGGCCGACGCCGCGCACCGCCACCAGTTCCTCGATCACGGCCTCATCGCCCATCAAAGGCCAGCGTTCCGGCCGGATCTCGCCTTTGAGGAAATGTACCGCAAGATCGCGGAGGTACTCCGCCTTGCGCTGCGAGAGGCCGACCGAGGTCAGGGTCGCCATCCGCATCCGCGACAGCCGCTGCGGCGTGATCTCGCGCGCCGCCTTGTCCAGGCGCCGCCAGATGGTGGCCGCGGCCTTCACCGACAGCTGCTGGCCGACGATGGCGCGCGCCAGCGCGAGGAACGGATCGGCGCGCAACGTCATCCGCTCGACCGGCAGGCGCGCGACGATGGCTTGCATGACCGGATCCACCCGGCACAGGTGTGCCACCGCCGCGTCCCACCAGGCCGGTTCGACGCTGACCAGCCCGGCGGCCGGCACCGGCCTGCCG
>JAEZQX010000106.1 GCA_023441105.1 Pseudomonadota bacterium
GATTCGTCGGCGGCTGCCGATGCCTCGCCTGGCATCGGCCTGCCGCCATCGGCCGCACCCGGCGGCCGCTGCCAGCGCACCTGGGCACCGGGCTCGGCCAACAGGCGGTTTGCCACCCAGACCTGGCCCAGGATCTCGTCGGTGCCGAGATTGCGCGAGAACCCCTGCTTGCCGGTGGAACAGAACCGGCAGTTGACGGCACAGCCCGCCTGGGTGGAGATGCACAACGTGCCGCGCCGCGCTTCGGGTATGAAGACCGCCTCGACCGCGTTGCCGGCGCCGACGTCGAACAGCCATTTGCGGGTGGCGTCGGCGGCCACGTTGTCCGCGACGATCGACGGCGCTGCGATGCAAGCCTTGTCGCGCAGCTCCTCCCGGAACGCCCTGGCCAGGTCCGACATGGCGCCCAGGTCGCCCTCCTGGCGCTGGTGGATCCAGCGCATCAGCTGGACCGCGCGGAACGGCTTCTGGCCGAGCGCCTGGCAGAAGGCCGCCAGCCCGGCGCGGTCGAGCCCCAGCAGGTTGACCTTGCGGGCGACCGGCGACGGAGGAACAGGCGGCGGGCCGGCGGGCCCGCTCAACGTCCTGTCAGGCTGGATCATCGTGGGCAACATCGGTCTCGCCGCGCCGGATTCGCCGCCTGCCGGGAACAGGCGGGCTGGTGCGGCCGGCTGGTCAGCGCGAATGGATCTGCATCGACGGGAAGAAGAACGCGATCTCGGTGGCGGCCGTCTCGGCCGCATCCGAACCGTGGACCGCGTTCGCGTCGATGCTGTCGGCGAAGTCCGCGCGGATGGTGCCCTTGTCCGCCTTCTTCGGATCGGTGGCCCCCATCAGCTCGCGGTTCTTGAGGATGGCGTTCTCGCCCTGCAGCACCTGCACCATCACCGGACCCGAGATCATGAACGACACCAGGTCCTTGAAGAAAGGCCGCTCGCGATGCACCGCATAGAACGCCTCGGCGTCGGCCGTGGACAGTTGCATCATGCGGGCTGCCACGACCTTCAGGCCGGCAGCCTCGAAGCGGGCGAGGATCTGGCCGACCACGTTCTTGGCGACGGCGTCCGGCTTGATGATCGACAGGGTTCTTTCGACGGCCATGATGGCACTCCGTGGGGATCCAGGCTGGTGCTGGAGGATTCGTTGATCCGGCCTCTGCCGCGGGGGGCTGCTGGCCGAGTTTTCGGGAACCCCCGAGTATAACAAGAGCAGGTTGCGGATACTGCACTGCAACGTGCAGCCCGGCGACGCCCGCGGCTTGAAATCGCACCTCCCGGTCGCCATTTCCGTGGCGATACGTCGTGTAGCAATACACGTACATTTTCTAGGAGAACGACGGCCCGCCAAGGGCCAGCAGTTATAGTCCGCCGCATCACTATCAGCCTTACTGTCAATCACTCTCGATCTCAGGGACCAGGAGAACCAAGCATGGCAATAGAACAAGGCTCGCTGCGGTACGGCCGGGATGGCGCCGTCACCACTGTCGAGACGCGTAACCGGGTACTGCGCAACACCTACTGGCTGCTGGCACTGTCGATGATCCCGACGGTGATCGGTGCCTGGATCGGTGTCTCCACCGGCTTCAGCTTCTTCGCCGGCAGCCCGTTCATCGGCCTGATCGCCTTCCTCGCCATCGCCTTCGGCTTCATGTACGGGATCAACCGCTACAAGGACAGCTCCGTCGGCGTCGTCCTGCTGCTGGCGTTCACCTTCTTCATGGGCCTGATGCTGTCGCGGCTGATCGGCGCCGTGCTCGGCATGGGCAACGGCGCGGCCCTCATCATGTATGCCTTCGGCGGCACCGCCATCGTGTTCGGCAGCATGGCCACCATCGCCACCGTGTCCAAGCGCGACTTCTCGAGCATGGGCAAGTGGCTGATGATGGGCTTCGTGGTGATCTTCCTGGCCGCCATCGCCAACATCTGGCTGCAGATGCCGGCGCTGATGCTGACGATCTCGTCGCTGGCCGTGGTCATCTTCTCGCTGTTTATCCTGTACGACCTGCAGCGCGTGGTCAACGGCGGCGAGACGAACTACATCACCGCCACGCTGTCGATCTACATCAGCGTCTACAACGTGTTCAGCAACCTGCTGGCGCTGCTGGGGATCTTCGGCGGTAACAACGACTGATCGCTTCCTGCCGAAGCACGAAGGGGCGCGATTCGCGCCCCTTTTTCTGGCCTTCCCGGAGGCCTGCTATTCCAGGACGGCGATCGATTCGACGTGGGAGGTGTGCGGAAACATGTTGACCACGCCGGCGTAGCTGAGCTTCCAGCCGCCGGCGTTGACCATCAGGCCGAGGTCGCGCGCCAGGGTCGCCGGGTTGCAGGAGACGTAGACGATGCACCGCGGGCGCTCCGCGGCGCCGGCGAGGACCTGGGCCACCGCCAGCGCGCCGTCGCGCGGCGGATCGATCAGCAGCTTGTCGATCCGTCCCAGCGATTGCCACGCCGGGGCGTCGAATTCGAAGAGATTGGCGACGCGGAACTCGACGCCGCCAGGGTCTCCCGCCTGGCCGAGCAGCGCGGCCTGGTTCAGCCGCGCGTTCTCGCGCGCCCGGGCGACGAGGCCGGGTGCACCCTCGATACCCACGACGCGGCGGGCGCGGGTCGCCAGCGGCAGGCTGAAGTTGCCGAGTCCGCAGAACAGGTCGGCCACCTGCTCCTGCGGCGCCGGGTCCAGCAGCCGCACGGCCCGCGCCAGCAGCTGCTGGTTGATCGCGAAGTTCACCTGGGTGAACTCGGTGGGAAGGAAGGGAATGCGCAAGCCGAATTCCGGCAGCTCATAGGCCAGCGCCGACTGCGGCCCTTCGGTGTTGCCGCGGTCGTCGCTCAGCAGCCAGGCGGTCTCCGGTCCCTTGGGCTGCAGCCAGACCTCGACGCCATGGCCGGCGGCAAAGCCGCGCAATGCCTGGAGGTCCTCCGTCGTCGGCGGCTCGAGCACCCTGAAGACCAGGGCGACCACGTGCTTCTGCTTCCCGCCCCGTCCGCCCGCGGGCGCCGATGCCGCCGCGGCGGCGTCGCGGTCGCCCACCGCCACTTCCACCTGCGGCATGCGCTCGCGGATGGACAATTGCCCGGTCAGCTCACGCAGCGGCACCAGCAGGTCCGAGATGAAAACCGGCATGGTGTGGCATTCGGTCATGTCCGCGACGAAGCTCGAGCCGCGCTCGTGAAAGCCGACCAGCACGCCGCCCTTCTTCGCCACATGCCGGACGGTGAGTCGCGCCCGGAAGCGGTAACCCCAGGCCGGCCCCTCGATCGGCGCCAGCATCGTCTCGGGCCGGACCCGGCCGAGATGCCAAAGGGTGTCTTCGAGGGCGCGCTGCTTGAACGCCACCTGGGCGCGCGCGTCGATGTGCTGGGTGGCGCAGCCGCCGCAGACGCCGAAATGCGGGCAGCGCGGCTGCACCCGGCTGCTGCTCTGGCGGAGCACGGCCGTCACCTCGGCGACCTCGAAGCGCGGCTTGCGGCGCACCACCTGGGCCTGCACCGTCTCGCCGGGCAACCCGCCGCGCACGAAGACGACCTTGCCGTCGTGGTGAGTCACGCCCTGCCCTTCGAGATCGAGCGATTCGACGTGCAGGATGATCGGTGCCGGTGGGGGTGCTGCGGAACGTCTCAAGATGGGTTCGGCGGCCATGCCGCCAGGTATTCCGCCCAGTGCGCACCCGGCAGCCGGCCGATGGTCTCGCGGAACAGGGCGATCTCGCCCTGGTATTCGTCGGGGCTCAGCTGGCCGTTGATCAGCAGGAAGCGGCAGTACAGGAGCCAGGTGTTGGCGACGTCGGTCTCGCAGTAGTCGCGGATGCTGGCAACCTGGCCGGCGCGCCAGGCATCCCACACCTTGGAGCCGTCCATCCCCAGCTTGCCGGGAAAGCCACACAGGCGGGCCATCTCGTCCAGCGGGGCGTTGGCCCGGTTGGTGAACATCGCCAGCAGGTCCATCAGGTCGAGGTGCCGGCTGTGGTAGCGGTTGAGGTAGTTGTTGAAGCGGAAGTCGCGATCGCGCTCGCCGGTCTCCCAGTAGCGCGTCGACACCACGCCGTGGATCATCGCGCGATAGTGCAGCACCGGCAGGTCGAAGCCGCCCCCGTTCCAGGACACCAGCTGCGGCTGGTAGCGCTCGATGGTGCGGAAGAAATCCTGGATCAGGCGCGGCTCGTCGTCCGCCGGCGTGCCGAGGCTGCGCACCCGCACGCCGTCGGCATCGCGAAAGACGCAGCTGATGGCGACGACCCGCTGCAGGTGGTGCGGCAGGAAATCATGGCCGACCCGCTCGCGCCGGCGTTCGAACGCGGCCTGGGCCACCGCCTCGTCGCTCGGCAGATGGGCGAGATCCCAGGCGGCCCGCAGGCCGACGACATCCGGGATGGTCTCGATATCGAAGACCAGTGCCGGCGTCAATCGACAGCCCTCCTGTCTTCGGGCGGCCGTGCGGCTAGGCTCATCGCTTCGGCAGCACCGCCAGCGGATCGATCGGCTTGCCCTGCTGGCGGATCTCGAAGTGCAGCTTCGGCGTGTCGGTCCCGGAGTTGCCGAGCTCGGCGATCTTCTGGCCGCGCTTGACGCTCTCGCCTTCCTTCACCGCCAGGCTGCGATTGTGCGCATACACCGACAGCAACTCGTTCTGATGCTTGACGATGATCAGGTTGCCGTAGCCCCGCGGCCCGGCGCCGCTGAAGATCACGCGACCGTCGGCCGCCGCGCGCACCACGTCGCCGGCCTTGCCGCCCAGCGACAGGCCCTTGCTGCTGGTTTCGTCGAAGTTCTGCAGGATCGAGCCGGCGCTCGGCCAGCCGAAGGCGACGCCGTCGAGCAGCCCGGAACCGCCCGCAGCCGCCGGCTCCGGCGTCTTCACTGCCGCGGGCGGCGGCGGTGGCGGCGGTGGCGTGGGCGTGGCGGTCACGGTGGC
>JAEZQX010000154.1 GCA_023441105.1 Pseudomonadota bacterium
CTGTGGATCTTCCTGACCGTGTTCGTGGTGAGCCTGTTCGCCGAGTTGCTGTCCAACGACCGGCCGCTGCTGCTGCACTACGAAGGCCGCTACTACATCCCGTTGTTCCACGACTATCCCGAGACGACCTTCGGTGGCGACTTCCTCACCCGCACCGACTATCTCGATCCGTTCATCCAGGAGCAGCTCACCAGCAACGGCAACTGGGCCGTCTGGCCGCTCAACCGCTATCGCTTCGACACGCTGAACTACTTCGCGCCCAGCCCGAACCCGGCGGCGCCGTCCGCGGTGAACTACTTCGGCACCGACGACCGCGGCCGGGACGTGCTGGCGCGCCTGCTCTACGGCCTGCGCATCTCGATCCTGTTCGGCCTGGCGCTGACTGCGATCGGCATGGCGCTGGGCATCCTGGCGGGCGCCATCCAGGGCTACTTCGCCGGCCGCATCGACCTGACCCTGCAGCGGCTGATCGAGATCTGGTCGTCGATACCGGAGTTGTACCTGCTGCTGATCCTCGCCTCGATCTTCGAGCCGAGCATCTGGGTGCTGCTCGCCATCCTGTCGCTGTTCGGCTGGATGGGGCTGTCGGACTACGTGCGCGCCGAGTTCCTGCGCAACCGCGGCCTGGAGTACGTCGCGGCGGCACGGGCGCTCGGCCTGCGCCGCCGCACCATCATCACCCGGCACGTGCTGCCGAACTCGATGACGCCGGTGATCGCCTTCCTGCCATTTCGCATGAGTGCGGCGATCGTCGCACTCACCAGCCTCGACTTCCTGGGCCTGGGCGTGCCGCCCTCGACGCCGAGCCTCGGCGAGCTGCTGGCCCAGGGCAAGGCCAACCTCGATGCCTGGTGGATTTCCCTGCCGACATTCGGCGTGCTGGTTGGTATCCTGCTGTTGTTGATCTTCGTCGGCGAGGCGCTGCGCGATGCACTTGATCCCCGCAAGTCCTGACCCGTCCAGCCGGCTACTGTCGGTCGAGGGCCTGACCGTCGATTTCGTCGATTCCGCCCATGGCCATCGCAGCCGGGTGGTCGACGATGTCAGCTTCAGCATCGGCCGCGGGGAGCGCTTCGCGCTGGTCGGCGAGTCGGGGTCGGGCAAGACGGTGACGGCGCAGGCGATCATGCGGCTGCACGACCATGCGGAGTACCGCGGCGCCGTGCGCTTCGAGGGCAAGGACCTGCTCAAGGCGAGCGCCCGCGAGATGCGCGCAATTCGTGGTCGCGAGATCGCGATGATCTTCCAGGAGCCGATGGCGGCGCTCAATCCGCTGTATTCCATCGGCGAACAGATCTGCGAGGTGCTGGAGCGGCACCAGGCGATGACCCGGCCGCCGGCCCGCGCCCGTGCCATCGAGCTGCTCGAGCGGACCCGGATCAAGGAGCCGCAGCGCCGCTTCGACAGCCTGCCGCATCAGCTCTCCGGCGGGCAGCGGCAGCGGGCGATGATCGCCATGGCGCTCGCCTGCAATCCGAAGCTGGTGATCGCGGACGAGCCGACCACGGCGCTGGACGTCACCATCCAGGCCCAGATCATGGCGCTGCTGGCCGAGCTGCAGAAGGAGATCGGCATGGCGGTGCTGCTGATCACCCATGACCTGCCGCTGGTGCGGTCGTTCGCCGAACGGGTCGGCGTCATGCGCAACGGCCGCATCCTCGAGCACGGCAACACCGCCGACGTCTTCGAGGCGCCGGTCGACCCCTACACCCGCCGCCTGATCGATGCCCGGCCGCAGCGGATGGTGAGCGAGATGATGTCGCCGCCGGCGGAAGCGGAAGCGCCGGTGCTGCGCACGCGCAACCTCGGCTGCACCTTCATCAGCAGCGCCGGCTGGTTCAGGCGCAATCGCTTCGATGCCCTCAAGGGCGTCGACCTCAGCCTGCCGCCGGGCCGCACCCTCGGCATCGTGGGCGAATCGGGGTCCGGCAAGACCACGCTGGCGATGACCATCTTGCGGCTTGCGACCGGCACCACCAGCGGCGAGATCAGCATCGCCGGCAAGCGCATCGACCAGCTGAGCGATGCCGAGCTGCGCCCGCATCGGCGCACCTTCCAGATGGTCTTCCAGGATCCCTACAACTCGCTGTCACCGCGCCTCAACGTCGGGCGCATCGTCGGCGAGGCGCTGGAGCTGCACCGCCCCGAGCTGGACCCGGCCGCGCGCAAGGCGGAGGTGGACAAGGCGCTGGACGAGGTCGGGCTGGATCCGGGAATGGCGGGCCGCTGCCCGCATGAATTCTCCGGCGGGCAGCGGCAGCGGATCGCGATCGCCCGCGCGCTGGTGCTCAAGCCGCGGGTGCTGGTGCTGGACGAGCCGACCTCGGCCCTCGACCTGACCGTGCAGCTGCAGGTGCTCAAGCTGCTGGTGTCGCTGCAGCAGCGCCACGGGCTGAGCTACCTGCTGATCACCCACGACCTGGCGGTGATCCGGGCGATGGCGCACCGGGTGCTGGTCATGAAGGACGGGGTGGTGGTGGAGCATGGTCCGGTGGAGCAGATCTTCACCGCGCCGGCGGACGACTACACCAGGACCTTGCTGGCCGCGGTCAGGCAGCTGGACGCCGCCTGACGGTCGCGGTCAGCCAAGGCGGTTCAGTCGAGGCACTTGCCGGTGCTGTCGACCTCGATCTTGATCAGCTGGTTGCCGCCGCCGCCGAAGACGTTGCCGCCGGTGTAGGTCAGGCAGCCCTCGTTCTTCACCAGCGCCTGCATGCGCTGCGCGTCGTCGCCGAAGTAGAACGGAATCCAGCGCTTGCCGGTTTCGTGCCGGATGAGGTCGTCCGGTGCGCCGATCAGGCTGTTCACCTCGCGCATGGTCATGCCGATCTTGAGCTTGCCGAACTTGCTGCCGGCGGCCGGCGTGCCGACGATCTCGCCATCGAAGGTGCCGTCCTGCGACTTGACGATGCGGCCGTTCGGCGACGAAGGTTGCGGCGCCTCGGCGGCGCTGCCGCTCGAGCCGCCGCGCTGTGCGGCGCAGCCGGAGAGGGCGAGGATGGCGGCCACCGCCAGGACGGCGGGAGCGGATGTCCCTGAGTTGATTTTCTTCATGTGGGTCGAGTTGGGGTTGGAAGCGCAACGGCCGCGCCGGCGGCGCAGCGCGCCGGATTCTAGCTCGACCATCGGCGCACGCGGGCCTCGTTTCAGGTCACCGTGTGCACTTGTTCCGCTCCCCAGCGGGGCGCCGGCGCCGGCGCTTTGCCTACGACCGGCTCTTGCTGCGCGGCGCCGGCTTGCGCGGCGCCGGTGTCTTGGAGCTGCTGGCCTTGGCGGGCCGCACGGCCGGAGCGTTCGACGCGTCCGACTCCTCGCCGGCCTTGGTCGATACCCGCTGCACCGAGCCGCCGGCATCGTCGCCGGTGCTTGCCCTGACGATCACCGGCTCGCGCCGATTGACGACCTGGCGACTGCCGTTCTCGGTGACCAGCACCGTCTGCGTGGTGGCGCGGCGGACCATCACCCGCGCGCCGGGGCGCAGCTTGCTGACGCTGCCGTTCATGGCCGTCAGCTGCGAAACCGTCAGCCCGTAGCGGCGGGCGATGGTCGCCGAGGTCTCGCTGCGCCGGACCCGGTGGTAGGTGGCGGGCACGTTGACCAGCTGGTAGATGCGCGCTCCCTCGAATTCTTCCACCCGCGACTCGTCCTCGACGTTCTTCAGCGGTGCGAGGATCTGGGTGCCGGCGAGCACGCGAACGTTCGGCGCGATGCTGTTGGCCTTCATCAACTCGTCGGCGGAGATGCCGCCGCGGCGGGCGACATCGGCCAGGGTCTCGTTCGGCTTGAGCGTGTACGGCTGCCAGCTGGCGAACACCTTGTCCGCCAGCTCGTGGCGCACGATGGCGGCGGTGAAGGCGTCGATCTTGTCGGCAGGAATCTTGAGGACGTTGTTCTTGCTGGCGGCGATCACCGGCCGGTTGTGCGCCGGATTGAGCGCCACGAAGTCCGCCACCGACATCTGGGCGAATTCCGCAGCCAGCTTCAGGTCGATCGGCCGCGTCTTCTCGACGGTGACGAAATAGGCCTTGTCGGGCAGGGCGGGCAGGGTCAGGCCCAGCTCGTCGGCCTGCATCACGATGTGCTTCAGCGCGATCAGCTTGGGCACGTAGTGGCGGGTCTCGGTGGGCATCCGCAGGTTGAGGTAATCGGCCGGCTTGCCCTGCGCCTTGTTGCGCTTGACCGCGCGCGCCACCGCGTTCTCGCCCCAGTTGTACGACGCGAGCGCGAGGAACCAGTCGTTGCCATGCATCTCGTAGATGGTCTGCAGGTAGTCGAGCGCGGCACGCGTCGACTGGACCACGTCGCGGCGGTTGTCCACCCACCAGTTCTGCGACAGGTCGTACTGCCGGCCGGTGGACGGGATGAACTGCCACAGGCCCGCGGCCTTGGCCGACGACAGGGCCACCGGATTCATCGCGCTCTCGACGAACGGCAGCAGCGCCAGCTCGGTCGGCATGCCGCGCTTCTCGATCTCCTCGACGATGTAGTGCAGGTAGCGCGACCCGCGGTCGAACATCCGCTGCAGGTAGTCGGGCCGGTCGAGATAGAACTTCTCCTTCTGCGCGACCAGCGGCGTGTCCAGCTCCGGCATGGCGAAGCCGGCGCGGATCCTGCCCCACAGGTCGCGCTTGACCAGGTTCATCTCGGCAACCTGGTCGAGCGTAGTCGCGTCGCCGGCGTCGGCGGCTGCCTCCTCGACCGCGGCCGCGTAAGGCGAGGGCGCATCGGCCTTGCTCGCCGCCGCCTTGTTGGCGTCGTCCGCGGTACCGGCCGCGGCAGGCGCGCTGCCGGCGCCTGGGGAGGACGGCGCATCGGGCGCGGCGCCCTGGGGCAGGCTGCTACAGGCGGCGAGTACGCCCGCCACCGCGATCAACGCCGCGAGGCGCTGCAGGCGGCGGGCACCGGCAGCGAAGGTCCGCGGGGAGCGTGCCCGGGCAGGCTGCAGCGCGTGCAAGGCGGGTTCGCCGGCAGGCTGGGTTGCGAAGCGGGCTGGAGGACGAGTCGGAAAGATTCGGAAAGGACCGCGAGGGGTACCGCGACCGTCTGACGAACCGACTGTGTTCAAGATGCGTAACACGTATCTTTCCTAAGCGGTTGTTTCGGCGGGAAAATTAGTCGAAGTGTACTGAATCTATCACGCCCGCGCCTAGCGCCTCCCGATCACTGGAGCGGACGGACCGGTAAACGGTGTGAGCGGTTGTAAGCGTGGCGCGGATGCCGGCTGACGTCGGGCCGACGCCGACCGCCGGCGAATAGTTGTCGCTGGATGCCCTTACCGGGACAATGTGCGGGTAGGCCGGCGCCCTGACGACGTCAGGCCGGCGATTCCTGGAAGGCGAGCTTGCGAAGGTCATGATGGAACCCCTGAAGTCGAAACCGGAAATTCGCCGACGGCCGGTGGTGGCGGGGCAGCAGGAGGCATCTCCGTTGCGGCC
>JAEZQX010000181.1 GCA_023441105.1 Pseudomonadota bacterium
GGCGTCGGCGTCGGCGTCGGCGTCAGCGTCGGCGTCGACATCCGCATCCGCATCCGCATACGCGGCGCCCCGCGCAGCAGCGCCTGCAGCGGCGGTCGACGGCCGATTGAAGACGGAGGATGGCATCCCGAACGGTGACCAGTCGAAGCCGCCGCCAGGCGCTTCGCCGGCCGCGGCCGCCGCCGGCGGATCAGCCGAGGCCTTCTGGGCGGCCGCGGCGGCGAAGGTCGCCAGCGCCTGGGCCATCGCGTCGTCCGCCGGCTTGGCCATCTGGCCGAACGACTGCGACATCGTGCTGATCGCATCGAGCGTGCCGCGCTGCACTTCGAGGCCGCGGATGGTATTGCGCAGCATGTTCTGGTTGAGCGCGAGCCACTGATCGACCGCACGCAATTCCGCGATCCGCTTGTCCAGCTCCTCGACGCTCAGGGTTGGCGTGAAGGGCGTGGCCAGGCTGAAGTTGGACCACGCCCGCTTGACGAGATCCATGCTGTCCATCACTTGGCCGAAGCCTTCCAGCGCCATCTTTCCGACATCCAGGCCTTGAGAGGTCGTCGACATTGTGGTCTCTCCCTTCGCTTCCATCGGGCCCGGTGAGCGCGGCACAGCGTCAGGTTTCGCTGGCAACGACTTCCTGCTCGATGGCACCAAAAATCGATCGTCCCGCCTTGTCCAGCATTTCGATCCGGATCCGGTCGCCGAACTTCATGAACGGCGTGTGCGGCTTGCCGTCGGCGATCATCTCCAGCGCCCGGACCTCGGCAATGCAGGAGTAGCCGCGACTCGCGTCCTTGTTGGAAATCGTCCCCGAGCCGATGATGGAGCCGGCGCGCGCCCGCCGGGTCTTCGCGACGTGCGCGATCAGCTGCGCGAAGTCGAACACCATGTCTTCGCCGGCTTCGGCGTGGCCGACCTGGCGGCCGTTCCAGAAACACTGGACGGGCAGGTGCACGCGGTTGTCGCGCCAGGCTTCGCCGAGTTCATCGGGCGTCACCGCCACCGGCGCGAAGGCGGTGGCTGGCTTCGACTGGAAGAAGCCGAAGCCCTTCGCCAGTTCCGCCGGCACGAGGTTGCGCAGGCTCCAGTCGTTGACCAGCATCAGCAGCCTGATCCGCTCGCCGGCCTCCGCCGGCTTCGCAGCCAGCGCGACGTCTTCGACCACCACGGCAACCTCGGCCTCGAAGTCGATACCCCAGTCCTCGGAAGCGAACGCGGCGTCGTCGGTGGGGCCGAGGAAATCGTCCGAGCCGCCCTGGTACATCAGGGGATCGGTCCAGAAGGTTTCCGGCATCTGCGCATTGCGGGCCTTGCGCACCAGCTCCACATGATTGACATAGGCCGAGCCGTCGGCCCACTGGTAGGCACGCGGCAGCGGGGCCATGCAGCGATAGGGATCGAACTCGAATGCATGCCTGGCCTTGCCCTGGTTCAGCGCGTCGTAGAGATCCTGCAGCTGCGGCGCATGGAACGTCCAGTCGTCGAGGGCGCGTTGCAATGTGCCGGCGACGCCGTCGGCGATGACCGCGGACTTGAGATCCTGCGAGACCACGACCAACTGGCCGTCGCGAGTGTCGTCTTTGAGGGTGGCTAGCTTCATGAAGTGGTCGATGGCCGCAGCCCGATGGCAACCGTCACAGAATACCAAAGGCACACCCGGAGCGCCGCATGTCATTGTGCGGCCGGGGGCTGTGCGATCGCGCGATGGGCTTGGAAAACGAGGATACTCGCGGCGTGCAAAACGAGGATACTCGCGGCTTGCGCGCGCATCCGACTGCGCGGGGCGACATCGGGACGTCATGATCGACATCGAGACCTTGAGGCGGATTCTTGGCAGCCACCGCGTCATCGCAGTGGTGGGCCTGTCGGCCGAATGGAACCGGCCGAGCTTCTTTGCGGCGAAGTACATGCAGGAGCACGGCTACCGGATCATCCCGGTCAATCCCCGCTACCCGGCGATACTGGGCGAAACCTGCTATCCGTCGCTGCGCGCGCTGCCGCCGGATCTGGCGGCTAGCGTCGGTATCGTCGACTGCTTCAGGCGCACCGCCGACATCATGCCGATCGCCGAGGATGCGGTCGCCATCGGGGCCAAGGTGCTGTGGCAGCAGATCGGCGTGATGAACCTGCAGGCGGATGCCTTCGCGCGCCAGCACGGACTGGAATCGGTGATGGACCGCTGCGTGAAGATCGAGCATGCGCGGCTGTTCGGCGGCCTCAACTGGGTGGGGGTCAATACCGGCATCATCTCGGCGCGGCGGCCGCAGTTCCATCCATAGGAGCGGCTCATGGTCACCGCGGGGGTCTGCGCTTGCGCATCGTTAGAATGGGCAACGGCCTGATCGTCGATCCTGAAACCGACCTCCGGGCAACGGCTGCCGGACCTTCGTCGACCTTGGCGCAGCCGCAGCCCCGGCCGCTGCCGCTCCTTCAACAATCCAGCCCGGCCCCTCGCCGATCGAACCAGCCCTGACATGGCACGTCCCAAAGGCCCACCGAAGAGCTCAGGCGGTCCCTCCATCGGCCTGATCTTCCTGCTTGCACTGGTGCTGGCCCTGGCCTTCTACTGGTGGCAAAGCGGCATGGTGCCGTTCTGGGACTCCTTCCGGGACCGTGAACCCCCGACGCGGATGGAGCGGCCACCGGTGGCGGAGGCGCCGCCGCCACCGCCGATGGCGGAGCAGCCGCTGCCGGAATATCCGATGCCGGAGTTGCCGGAGAAGGAGAAGACCAAGCCGCTGCCGCCGGTGGAGAACAGTGACGGTCCGATCCTCGAAGCGTTGATCGGCAACTTCCGCGCCGATGGTCTGGCCGAGTTCATCAACATGCAGGACTACGTCCGGCGCCTGGTGATCACCGTCGACAACCTGCCGCGCGAGCTGGTGCCGAGCCAGATGAGCATGGTGCAGCGGATCCCCGGCCTGCTGGAGGTGGAGCAGGCGGGCGACGTCATCACCCTCAGCCCGCGCAACTATGCCCGCTACAACGCCTTCGTCGCATTCGCGCAGTCGCTCGATCCGCGCCTGCTGGTCAGCCTCTACCTCCGCTTCTACCCGCTGCTCGACCAGACCTACAAGGAGATCGGGCATCCCACGGCCCGTTTCCACGACCGGGTGATCGTCGCCATCGACGACATGCTGGCCGCTCCCGAGCCGAAAGGACCGATCGAGCTGGTCCAGCCGAAGATCCTCTTCCGCTACGTCGATCCGAAGCTGCAGAACCTGTCGGCCGGCCAGAAGATCATGATCCGCATCGGCCCGGAGAACGCCGCGCAGCTGAAGCAGACCCTGCGCCGGCTGCGGCGGGAACTGCTGGGCCAGCCGGTCAACTGATCGGTCGACGGCGATCATGGTCCGGCGCTCTTGTCGCCGCCTCGGCGGTCCGCCGTCCGCCGCGATCGGAAGGGCGTCAGTCTTTGAAATCAACAACTTAGGAGCTTTTTTCCGCGGCTATCGATTCGTGTGTTGCGATGCACAAGAATGTGCTTGAATTTCTTCCCGGCTGGCCTCAGAATGGAATGGTGCGCTGCACAATCGACGACCGGCGGATCAGCGCCGGCGCGGTTCGGGGCAGCGGCAAATTACCGTTGTCCCTACGCGCCGCCAGGCGCCCCAACCAGGAGTTTCCAACATGTTCCCGTCGATCGAAGATCTGATGAAAGCCCAGGCCGACGCCTTCAAGGCTTCCAACACCGTTGCCACCACCGCCTTCGAAGGCGCGAAGAAGCTGCTCGAGCTGAACGTGCAGGCCGCCAAGGCCGGCATGGAAGAGTCCAACGCGCAGCTCAAGGCGCTGATGGCCGCCAAGGACGTCAAGACCCTCAACGACATGCTCACCGACCTGTTCACCCAGTACAGCAAGCCGGATCCGAGCAAGGCGATCGCCTACGTGAAGCAGGTGTACGACATCACCAGCGCCACCGGCAGCGAAGTCACCGCACTGATCGACAAGCAGGTCTCCGCCAGCCAGAAGCAGTTGCTGGAATCGGTCGAGGCGCTGGCCAAGAATGCGCCTCCCGGAGCCGAGGGTGCGGTCAACGCGCTGCGCCAGAGCGTCGTGACTGCCAATGCGGCCTATGAGCAGGTCAACGTCGCCAGCAAGCAGGTGCTCGACATGATCGAAGCCAATTTCGCCGGCGCAACCAAGGCCGCCGCCGCGAAGAAGAAGTAGCGCGCGGTCGAGCGGCGCATAGCGGACCGCCGTCCCGGCGGGGTCCGCACTCGGCTCTCAACGGCGAGCCGGCCGCGACCGGGTCGAGGAAGGATTTCCGGCGGGCGGCGCTTTTCGGCGGTCGTTCCAGTCCGTTCATCCGGCCCGGAAACGGCCGTTCATCCGGTGAAAGGCGCCATCGGCGCCGAATCGGGTGGTTGGATCGGCCGCGGAGGTCTGGAATGAGGCCATGAAGCCACATGCCACCCGTTCCGCAGACCGCCGGTTTTCGTTCGGTGCAAGTGCCGGACTACTGCTGCTGGTCTCAGCCTGCTCCACCTTCAGCCTGCCTTCGGACACCGGTCCGGCGGTGGCACCGGGCGAGACCGCCGTGGCGGTGGCGCCCGAGGCGGATCCCGATGCCATAGCCGTGCTGCCGCCGGTGCCGCCCGCGCCGCGGCAGCTTCGCCGCCGCGTGACGCCTGCCAGCCCGTCCGCCAGCCTGCCGGCGGAGCCGCTGGATCCCTTCGCACAGCGCGGGGCCGCTCCAGCGGATGCGCAACTCCAGGCCCTGATCGATGCGCCGGCCGAGGACGGCGCTCTCGAGAAGCCCCCGGTGGCCGGACCGGTGCCGAAGCTCGAGCCGCTCCTGCGTCATGCCAACCGGCCGTATCGGTTGCGGGGGCGCAAGTACCGGCCGCTGACCGAGCTGCAGCCCTTCAGGCAACGCGGCGTCGCCTCCTGGTACGGTCGTGCCTTCCATGGCCGGCGTACCGCCACCGGTGAGCGCTTCGACATGAATGCGATGTCGGCGGCGCATCCGACCCTGCCGCTGCCGTCCTACGTCCGCGTCACCAACCTCGGGAACGGCACCAGCGTGATCGTGCGGGTCAACGACCGCGGTCCGTTCGCGCACGACCGGGTCATCGACCTGTCGAAGGAGGCGGCGCGGCATCTCGGCATCCTCAAGGGCGGTCTTGCCGCCGTCGAGCTCAACCTCATCGTGCCGGAGCCGACCGGCACCGAGATGCCAGCGCCGGTTGCCGGCATCTCCGACTAGCGTCCGCGTCGAGCGGCGCTGGCCGTCGCCGCCCGTGCCAGGCAGGGCTCGGCGCATGAAGCGGCGCCTGGTCATCGCGGCTCCCCTTGCTGTCGCTCAGCCGGTGACGAGGTTCTGCGGCACGCCCTCGTCGAATGTCATGGCGACCACCAGGTTCTGCGGCACGCCCTCGTCGAACCGCATGGCGGTGATCAGGTTCTGCGGCACACCTTCGTCGAACCGCATGGCGGTGACGAGGTTCTGCGGCACGCCTTCGTCGGCCTTCATCGCGGTGACCAGGTTCTGCGGTACGCCCTCGTCGAATTTCATCGCGGTGATGAGATTGCGGGGAACGCCTTCATCGGCCTGCAGCGCGACCGTGCCGCCGGGCGTCGGCGACAGCAGGTCGACGCCGCCGAACGCGCCGCCGGCGCCGATGGCGAACGTTGCTGCCATGGCTGCAGCGATGAGCGTGTTGCGAGCTTTCATGTCCGTTTCCTTCCTTGGTTTGGTGGGCCCAGTCGGTACCGGCCCCGGCCCCACCTCGGCCCGATGCCGGGGGGATGCAGCCAATGTACGAAGGCAACGCCGCGATGTAATCGCCATGAGTGGCCAACGAAGGATGGCTCTTTGGAGAGAAAGGGCCTGGGCGGGCAGCAGGTGCCCGGCGGCGACCGACCCGCCGTCCGCGGAGGCCGGCCCGCCGGCTGCGGTCCCATCGCGACCGCCG
>JAEZQX010000256.1 GCA_023441105.1 Pseudomonadota bacterium
GACCCGCTAGGAAAACCATGGCTGAGATTCTTGTTGTTGACGATGAAATGGGGATCCGGGAGCTGCTCTCGGAGATCCTCGGCGACGAAGGGCATTCGGTCACCCTGGCAGACAATGCCCAGCGGGCGCGCGAAGCGATGCAGGCCAACAAGGTCGACCTGGTCCTGCTCGACATCTGGATGCCGGACACCGATGGCGTCACGCTGCTGAAGGAATGGGCTGCCGGCGGCCAGTTGACGATGCCGGTCATCATGATGTCCGGCCACGCCACCATCGAGACCGCGGTCGAAGCCACCCGCATCGGTGCGCTCGACTTCCTCGAGAAGCCGATCGCCCTGCAGAAGCTGCTCAAGGCGGTCGAGCAGGGCCTCAGCAAGGGAAAGAACGGAGCGGTTCCGGTCAGGGCGATGCCGAGCTTCCAGCCGAGCCAGGCGAACTCGATTCCCCTGTCGATGCTGCAGGTGCCGGGACCGCAGAACAGCAGCCACATGATTCCGCTGTCTTCGCCCACGGCGCAGTTCATGGCGGCGCCGGCCGGCGGGATCCCGACG
Source organism: Pseudomonadota bacterium (assembly GCA_023441105.1). The sequence goes on from JAEZQX010000256.1 coordinate 552, forward strand.
CAGCACCTGCACCCGTCGATCATGGCGCGGGACCTGCCGCTGGATGTGCCGTTGCGCGAGGCGCGTGAGGCATTCGAGCGCGCCTACTTCGAGCACCACCTGCATCGCGAGCACGGCAGCATGACCCGGGTCGCAGAGCGCACCGGCCTCGAACGCACGCACCTGTACCGCAAGCTCAAGCAGCTCGGGATCGACCTCTCCAAGGGCAACTACCGGCGCGGCGCGAGCCAGTCGCTGTAGCGGCGGCCGGTAGCCGAGCGGAGGGAACGACAAGTCCGGAGGCCGCGCCAGCGGCAAGGATGCAGCGATGAACCCCTCCCGACGCAGGCGGCACCTCCTCGTCGGCACTGCCGCCGCCGGCGCGATGCTCGGTGCGCCGGCGACTGCCACCGCGACGGTGGGTGGACCACGGCATCGGCTTCGCTTCCAGAGCACCTGGCCGGCGAAGGATATCTTCCACGAGTTCGCCAACGACTTCGCCCGCAAGGTGAACGACATGTCGAGCGGCAGGTTGCGCATCGACATGCTCCCGGCGGGTGCCATCGTCAAGCCTTTCAACGTGCTCGACGCCGTCGACAGCGGCATCCTCGACGGCGCGCATGGATCGCTCGCCTACGGCGCGGCCAGGAACTCGGCAATGGCGCTGTGGGGCTCGGGCCCGGCGCTCGGAATGAGTCCCAACATGGTCCTTGCCTGGCACGTCTATGGCGGCGGACGGGAGCTGCTGCAAGAGATCTATCGCTCCCTGAACCTCGGGGTCGAGTCGTTCGTCTACGGCCCGATGCCGACGCAGCCGCTCGGCTGGTTCAAGACGCCGATCAACAAGCCCGAGGACCTGCGCGGACTGCGGTTCCGCACGGTGGGGCTGTCCATCGACATGTTCACCGAGATGGGGGCGGTGGTCCACGCCCTGCCGGCGGCCGAGATCGCCGCGGCGATGGACCGCGGCCTGCTCGATGCAGCCGAATTCAACAACCCCACCTCGGACCGCATCCTCGGCCTGACCGACGTCGCCAAGGTCTGCATGCTGCGCAGCTTCCACCAGAGCGCCGAGAATTTCGAGGTGCTGTTCAACAGCCGTGTCTTCGACCAGCTGGCCGACGACCTGAAGGCGATCGTAGGCTACGCCGTGCAGGCCGCATCGGCGGACATGAGCTGGAAGGCGATCGACCGCTATGCCAGCGACTACGAACAGATGGCGCGGCGGCAGGGCATCCGCTTCGAGAAGACGCCGGAGAGCGTCCTGCAGGCGCAGCTCGATGCCTGGGATGTCGTGACCGAGCGCAAGTCACGCGAAAACCCGATGTTCCGGCGCGTGCAGGAATCGATGCGCGACTTCGCGCGTCGCGCCACCCAGTGGCACGTCGAGACGACGGTGGACTATCCGATGGCCTGGGAGCATTTCTTCGGCCGTTCGAAGAGTTGAGAGAGCCGAGCAGCCGACGCGATCGGCCCGCCCGGCCGCGCGACATCGTCCATCCGACCTCGACCAGGCCGACCCCCGGCCCGCCGGACAGGGGCGGGGTGCGGAGCTGCGGCCGCCTGTGACCAATGGCACAGCGCCTCGCCGGGTCGCGCCCTACACTGGCCGGACCCGACAAGAACCGGCCCTGCCATGCGGCCAGGGCCACTCGCGAAAGCGTCCATCCAAATGCAGAGCAGCAGCCCCGGTAGCTGGTCCAAGACACTCGACTCGCTGGTCAATGGCGTGGTCGGGGAGATTCCTGCAGACGAGATCTTCACCCAGACGCCGCAAGGAGCGCTGGTGGCGGCCGCCATGCCGGCGAACCTGCCCGACCGGCTGCGGATGCTGCTGTTCCTGATCAACGGGCGTCGGCGGATGTCCGAGTACCGCGACCTGCTGCCGCGCTATCGCAACCTCGACGACGCCTTCGACATGCTGGTGAAGAAGGGCTTCATCGAACGCATCGTGGGCACCGCCGAGCATTAGCGAGCCGCTTCGCGACTCGCGGCGCCGCTCAGCGCCGATAACCGTGCCGTGGCCCGCGGTGGTCGTAGCCGCGATGATGGTGAGCCGGCGGACGATGGTAGTAGGACGGCGGCCCGCGATGGAAATGGTGCGGCGACGCCACCGGCGCCGGATGGAAGCGCGGCGGCGGCGCCGGCACCCATTGGCGGTGCCGATGGCCCCAGGCGTCGTGCCCGTGGTGCCAGTAGCCATAGCCGCGGTTGGGCACGTAGATGACCAGCGGCGCAACCGGCTGCGGCACGACGTAGACCGGCGGCGGTAGTGGCTGATAGACCGGCGGCGGCACGTAGGCGTAGCCGGGCGAGTAGTGGACCGACATGCCGGCATGGCTGCTCGCCGCGGCCGCGCCGGTGACCGCGCCGATGACGCCGCCCACCGCCGCTGCATCCGGCCCGCCGATCGCATGCCCGATGACGGCGCCCGCTCCCGCACCCAGCAGCGCGCCCCCAACCGCATCGTGCGCAGCCGCCGTTCCAGCCGCGCCGATCGCCGCCAGCCCGATCAGCCCGCGAGCCAAGGTATTCGCCAAGGTTGCAGCCATGAGGTTTCCGATCGCGCAGTCGAGGTGAAGGCAATAACGCCCGAGGAAGCGGATCGGTTTGCTTTAGGCTTGAAAATCTCTGTAACGCTGTTCTATCGGCCTGCAACGCATCCGTGGCACGCGATGCGCGCTGCGGACCCGGCGGCGCGGCTTGCCCGGCTTGGGCGACTAGCGCACCGCCGCCCGCGCCGCCTGCCGCGTGCCGTTGACGCCGGCGCCGGCCGCGCGGCTGCGCGAGGCGGAAGCAATCAACTGCCGATAGCGTGTCTCCCGTTCGCTGCTGCTGCAGCGCGACAGCAGGTCGAAGCTTGCCCGCGGCAGGTCAAGGTACTTCCGCCGGTCGCGCGGATAGGTGATCTCGCGCCATCCCTGCAGCGAGAAGAAGTACCAGAGCTGGTCCGGCGGCGTCGACGTCACGTGCATCCGCATGCCGCCGAGCGTGATCTTGCTGCCCGTCTTGGGCTTGGTGCCGATGACGGGGGGTTCACGCTTGACCCGGATGTTCAACAGGGTCCGCAGTCTGTCCTTGATCACTCCAAGCTGCTCCGCAGGCGATAGGCTGGTCGTCCCCGAGGATAGGCAGGTATGCTTGCGGGCGCGGTGAAGGAAGTCGCGCGCGGCCGCTCGCACATGACCGGCGGCAATCCGGGCCTCTCTGCGACCGGCCCACACCGTATGGACGGCGGCTTGGCAACGGGACGACTTGCGGTTTCGGTGGTGACGGGCGGCAGCCGCTCCGGCAAGAGCAGGCTGATCGCGCAACTGCGCGCCGGGCGCCCGGTCGGCGAGCGCTGGGCGTGGCTCAGCAACAGCGTCGGCGACGCGGACGAGGCAGCGGAGGCGGCTCGGGCCCTGGGAGCGGGCGAACTGTTCCAGGTCGCCGGCGGCTGCGCCTGCTGCCTGGCGGGCCCGGCGTTTCGCACGACGCTGGTAAGACTGCTGCGGGCGGGCCCGTGGCAGCGCCTGCACGTCGAGATCGACGCGGCCGGCCACGCACCGGCGGTGGTCGACCAGTTGCGCAGCCCGCCGTTCGACCAGCATCTGGAGGTGTCGCAGCTGCTGCTGACGCTGGGCGGCACCGAATCGCTCGTGGGTCCGGCGGACGACCCGTCGTCGCCGGCGGGGCGCCTGGGGCTGGCCAGCGACTTCCTGCTGCGCGCCTCGCCGGCGATCGAACCCACGTTTGCCGCCTTGCTCGAGGCGGCGCCTCCCTGGCCGCGGCTCGAGCGGGTCGCCGGTCGCCGGCTGGCCCGCGCCCAGTCGGGCCTGGAAGCGGCGTTGGACGGCTGGCGGGTATTCAGCGCCTTGCTGCCGGCGGATGCGCCGGATGACGGCGCCATCCTGCGCCAGTGGCCGGCTGAAACGGTCGCCTTGCGCAGGCCCTTCAAGGACTTGCTGTCGCGGCTGGCCGCCGATTCAGGCGTCAGCGGGTTCCAGGCGTTGATGCGCACCGAGCGCGCCTGGTACCGCTGGGCCTACGGCCGTGGCCGCGGCCATGGCGCGCCGGCGTTCGACGCCGCATCGCCTCTCGCCGAATCCGAAACCGCCTGGCGCTTGGACAACCGCCTGTGCGTGTGGCTGGCGCCGGGAGCTCGCCGGTCGGTCGTCGAAGCCCGTATCGCCGGGCTCGACGTGGCACTGCAGGATCCCGATGGCCTGCTCGATCCGGGCGTCAGTTGAGTTGCACAGGCGGTCGATATCACCGAGCGAGCAGTCGGTCACAGCGACTTCGTAAGGCCTGCCGACGCTCCGTAGCGGTGCGGCATCGCGGTCTTATCCTGCCAACTTTTTCAGCGACGCTCATCGGTGCCGGTCGCTCGCTTATCGGGCCTCGCTACTGGCAAGGGTTCCTATGGCCAACACTTGCGCCTGACGCCGAGGAACCCTATGAACATGATTTACAACAGTCCGAACTTCTGTATCGTGGAATTCAGGAGCGATGAGCCCGAAGCCTTCCCGGGTGGCTACGAGATCATGGACAAGGCTTGCAAGCGCGAGATCTTCCTCGGCGGCGTGATGGCCGAGAAGTTCCGCCAGGACGTGAGCGTTCTCATCGCGGGCGAGCCTTCCATCGAGGAAGTCGACGACTTCCTGTCCGGTTTCCAGGGCCTGATGCAACAGCCCCTGGTCCTGCACTGAGCGGCCGCCGCCGGTCGGACGCTGCTCCCAGCACGCCTGTTCACCAACCCTTCCTATCGACGTCCTTTCAACAAAGCTACTTCTGCCGCTGCGCCAGGCTTCGCTTCAGATGGGCGAAGCCGGTGTTCCCCGCCGGCACCCCCGCATAGATCGCGGTCTGCAGTAGCAGCTCCTTGACTTCGGTCAGCTGCATCTCCGCCTCCAGGCCGGCACCGATGTGCAGGTCGAACTCCTCCCATCGACCCAGGGCCGCGGTGATCGCCAGTACCAGCAGCCGCCGCGTCCGCGGATCGAGACCCGGCCGATTCCAGATCTCGTCCCACGCATAGCGCGTGATCAGCTGCTGGAAATCCGCGGTCAGCGGATCGTGCTCGGCCACCCGCTTGTCCACATGCACCGCGCCCAGCGTCTGGCGGCGCCGGACCAGCCCGCGCTCGAAGGCCTGGCCGAAAGTCTCGCCGGCGCGCGGCGAAGGCGAGTCGAGCGGCCCGTTCCGGTTGGGCAAGGTCTCGCCGAGCAGGAACGGCACGGCAAGATCGACGAATGCCGCCGGCTGCTCCGGATGCGTGAGATGCGCAACCGGCAACTCGGCCAGCCCGGCCCCCTTGATCGCCGCGGCGATGGCGCGACCGCGCTCCGGCGGCGTCGACTGGTCGTGCTCGCCCACCAGCACCAGCGTCGGCGCGGTGATCGATTCCAGCTGGTCCTCGAAGTTGGCATCGCGCACGGCGGCGCAACAACCGATGTAGCCGATGGGGTCGAGGCGCAGCAGGGTACTGCGCACGCTGGCGAGCTCCGGTGGATTGCGCGCGCGGAAGCGATCGGTGAAGAACCGCTGCAGCACGGCGTCCACCACCGCGGCCATGCCGCCTTGCCTGACCGTGGCGATGCGCTGATCGAACACCGCGGCCGGAAACGATGCCGCGGTGTTGGACAGCAGCAGGCGCGAGATCCGCGCCGGGTGGTGGATGGCGAGATGCATGCCGATGCCGCCGCCCATCGACACGCCGGCGAAGGCGAACTGCTCGAGGCCGGCCGCATCGGCGACGGCCAGCGCATCGTCGGCCAGCATCGCCATGGTGTAGTCGCCGGCGGGTGCGTCGGAGGCGCCATGACCGCGGGTATCCATGCGGATGACGTTGAAGAACTCGGCGAGCCGCGGCAATACCGGATCCCAGAAGGCGCAATCGGTGCCCAGCGAGTTCGACAGCAGCAGCGCCGGCGCGTCGGGATGGCCGTCGCTGCGCCAGTAGATGCGCACGCCGGCGCGGTCAACGAATGGCATGGCGGGTCTCCTCGGTCGTCATCGCTGCTTGCAGGGCACGCGGTTGTTGCGGATCAGTAGCGGGTGGGGTCGGATGCAGTCGCGGCGGCGCTTGGCGCAGCCGCTAGCGGCTCGAGCGCCACGCCGCGAGCACCTGGTCGATCATCGGAGCGGTGGCACCGAGCTGCGATTCCGGATCGAACAGCCGTTCCAGGTCGCCGAGGTTCATCACCGCGGAAATGCGGGTGTCGCGGCCGAGGACCTGGCGCAACGACATGCCTTTGGCGAGCGCCGTCTCGCACAGCTCCGAGACCAGGGCCTGCGCTTCCTTCTTGCCGAGCTTGGGCGCGATGTGCGCCGAGACCGCCTCCGAGTAGACGAAGCCGTGCATGCGGTCGATGTTTGCCTGCATCCCCTTCGCGTTCACCTGCAGGCCGCTCAGCACTTCCTCGGCCGCGGCCAGCGAACTGGCGGCGGCACCGAACAGGCTGCGCATGGTCCACCATGACGATTGCCACTGTCCGAGGCCGCGCTCATGCTCGATGTCCATGTCGCCCAGCAGCGTGGCAGCCAGCCCGGGCGCGCGCAAGGCGGCTTCGCGCATCAGCAGGGCGCCGACCGGATTGCGCTTGTGCGGCATTGCCGACGAGCCGCCCCGGCCGAGGCCCGCCGGCTCGAAGGCTTCGGCGACTTCCGACTGCATCAGCAGCGCGATGTCGCCGCCGATCTTGCCGAGGCAGCCGCACAGGATCGCGATCTCACTGCCAAGCCGCGTGAACCGGTCGCGCGAGGTGTGCCAGGAGGCGGCAGGCTTCATCAGTCCGAGGCCATCGGCCAGGCGTTGCGCCACCGCTTGGGTCTGCTGCGGCGACAGGTTCTGGCCGGCGAGCGTGCCGACGGCGCCGCCGAACTGCAGCACGGCGCTGTCGAGCAGCGCGGTGCGCAGGTGACGCCGGCTGCGGGTGAGCGGCTCGAGCCAGCCGGCGACCTTCCAGCCGAACGGTATCGGAGCCGCCGGCTGCAGCAGGGTGCGGCCGACCATCATCGTGCCGCGATGCGCGTCCACCAGCGCGCACAGCGCCGCCCCGGTGCGCTCGAGCGCGTCGATCAGGCGGCGGCCGGCCTCCTTGCATTGCATCGCCAGCGCCGAATCGATGACATCCTGGCTGGTGCTGCCGTGATGCAGGAAGCGCACTGCCTCCGGATCGACCGCGGCGACCTGTTCGCCAAGCGCCTTCAGGAACGGGATGACCAGCGTGCCGCTGTTGCGGGCGGCAGGGTAGAGCTTGGCAGGATCGAAGCGGCCGCCGGCCAGGTCGTTGGCGTTGTCGTCGGTGGCGGAGGGATCGCCGAGTTCGTTGCAGGCCCGGCTGATGGCCTGGGCGGCGCCATCCGGAATGATGCCGATCGACGCTTGCGCCTGCGCCAGCCCGCGCTCGAAGCGGGCCATCGCGGCAAGCATGGCCGCATCCGAGAACAGCGAATCCACCGAGGCCGGTGCAAATATCCTTTCAAGCATTCTGTCGCATGCCCCTGGCTCCTCAGGCTGCAAAATACCACCACCGCGCAACGGAAGCCCGGGCGGCGGCGCCATTGCCGGGCCGCGTGCAGGGAAACCGGCGCGCGGCCCGCGCCCATCTGCGACAGTGCAAGCAGGCGATATCCATGTTCATGCGAGGAATCTTCCGGTGGCCAAGGCAGTATTCGTTCTCCACGACAACAGCGAGCAGGAAGTGGAGGTGGCGCGCTTCGAAAGCCTGATGCGCGCCGCAGTGCGCAACAACGTCGACGGCATCGCCGGCGACTGCGGGGGCGGGCTCACCTGCGCCACCTGCCACGTCTACGTCGATCCCGACTGGCTGGACCGGCTGGCGCCGCCCGGCCCGAGCGAGGAGGAGATGCTGCAGTTCACCGCCGCGGAACGCCGGCCCAACAGCCGTCTTTCCTGCCAGCTGCGGATGGCCGATGAGCTGGCGGGAATCCGGGTGACGGTGCCGGAGTTCCAGTACTAGGGCGGGAATCTAGCGCGACGACGACGGCAGCGGCAGGGGCGGCGGCAGCGGCATGCTCCGCTGCGACATGACCTCGCGCAGGCGGTCCGGATAGTCGCTGATCAGGCCGTCGACGCCCCAGTCGAGCAGGCGCCGCACGTCGGCCGGCTGGTTCACGGTCCACGGCAACACCTTCATGCCGATGGCGTGCGCCGTGCCGACGTCGGCCTGCTGCAAATTGTTGAAGTTCGGCGACCAGATGCTGCAGCCGGCCGCCTTGGCGAGCGCCGCGACCGACGGATAATCCGCCAGCGCGAGCCCGGCCGTCCAGGCGCCGTCGCGCACGTTGTCGGAGCTCGACCCTTGCGTGGTGAGGCACGCCGTCGGAATCGCCGGCTCGATGCTGTGCAGGTGGCGCAAGCTGCGCCAGTCGAAGCTTTGCAGCGTCACCCGCTCCGTGATCCCGGCCTTGCGGATTACCCGCAGCAGCGCCTCGACGAAGGCAGCCGGCTCGGGCGTGAGGTCGGGTCGGCGGGGATCCAGCTTGGTCTCGATGTTGAAGCGGACCGGCGGGCCCTTCGCGTCCCGGGTCAGCTCCTCGACGCGTTCGAGCACTGCCTCCAGGGTCTGGATGCGCTCGCCGTCGCTCGGCGACTGGCTCGCGAACTGCTGGCCGTAGCGGCTTGCCGGATCGAGCCGGCCGACATCGAAACGCTGCAGCTCGGCAAGGGTCAGCGAGCGCACGGCTGGACGGCTGCGCAGCCAGGCGCCGTCGCGATCGCGCACCACCGCCGGGTTCAGCGTCAGGTCGTGCACGACCACCGGCACGTCGTCGGCGGTGACCGCGACGTCGAATTCGAGCGTGTCGACGCCGGTCCGCAGGGCGCGCTCGAAGGCGGCAAGGGTGTTCTCCGGCGCCAGGCCGCGCGCACCCCGATGGCCTTGAAGATCGAAGGCGGGCGTCGCGGCGCCGGCCGCGGCAAGCCACCCGCCGCAGGCGATGGCCAGCAGCGCGGCGCCGTGCGGCCTCATGCCCGCGGCGACCAGACGTCGACGGCGTCGGTGACCACCATGTCGACGCCGACGGCGCGCACCCGCTCGACGTCGGGGACATCGTTCGGCGTGTAGACGCCGACCCGCAGCCGGGCCGCATGCGCCTTCCCGACCAACGCCGAATCGACCAGCGTGTGCTTCAACACGACGGCCGTGCATTCGAGCTGCTGCGCCGTCTCCTGCCAGCCCTGCCACAGCTCCTTGAGAAGGAGCCCGCGCGGCAAGGCGGGCGCGCTGTCGCGTGCGGCGGCAAGCGACTGCGGCTGGAACGAGGTGAGGAACGGCGGCACGTCGGCGTCATGCCAGAGCTCGAGGCAGGCCTTCGCCACTGCGTGGCCGGTTTCGGTCGCGGTGCCGGTGGTCGGCTTGATCTCGACGTCGAGCAACAGGCCATTGGCGCGGATCCAGGCCGCCAGCGCCGCGAAGCGGGCGAGCGGCTCGCCGGCATAGCCGGGGCCGTGCCAGCTGCCGGCATCGAGGCGGCTCAGGGTGTTCCAGTCGAAGTTGCCGGCGATGCCGACGCCGTTGGTGGTGCGGTCGAGCTGGTCGTCATGGAGCAGGAAGGGCGTCGCGTCCGCGCTCAGCTTGACGTCGCATTCGCACATCCGGTAGCCGTGGTGCGCCCCCCGCCGGAACGCCGCCAGGGTGTTCTCCGGCGCGAGCTTGCCCGCGCCGCGGTGCGCCACCCAGGCCGGGTACGGCCAGTGGTCGAAATCGACGGTGATCATGTGCTGCAGCCTGCCGTGTTGCGATGGATTGGCCGGGCCGCTGCCGGCCCGACGATGCCGGGATGAATCAGGCGACGATGCGCTTGCCGCTGTCGGCGTCGAACCAGTGCAGCTTGCCGGGCTGCGGCCGCACCTTGAGCACTTCGCCGGGCTCGGGCCGGGTGGCCGAATCGTCGGTGCGCACCACCAGCGCCTGCTCGCCGAGCTTCGAATAGAGCAGCCGCTCGTTGCCCAGCACCTCCACCAGCTCGACGGTGACCGGCCAGCCGTCGTCGGCGAGGCGCAGGTGCTCCGGCCGGACGCCCAGCTGGACCTTGTCGCTGCGCGCCGGGACGGGCTCGCCGGCGAGGTCCACCGCGATGCCCGGCATCGCGAAGCGGCTGCCTTCGAGCTGTCCGAGGACGAGATTCATCGGCGGCGAACCGATGAAGCTGGCGACGAAGGTGGTGGCGGGCCGGGTGTAGACCTCGTCGGGCGTGCCGACCTGCTCCATGTTGCCGGCATTCATCACGATCATCCGCTGCGCGAGCGTCATCGCCTCGACCTGGTCGTGCGTCACGAACAGCGACGTGATGCCGAGCTCCCGGTGCAGCTTCTGGATCTCGAGCCGGGTCTGGACCCGCAGCTTGGCGTCGAGGTTCGACAGCGGCTCGTCGAACAGGAACACCTGCGGCTCGCGGACGATGGCCCGACCCATGGCGACCCGCTGGCGCTGGCCACCCGACAGCTCGCGCGGCTTGCGAGCCAGCAGCTTGGACAACTCGAGGATGCCGGCAGCCTTGTCGACCCGCCGCGTGATCTCATCGCGCGGCAGCTTCTTGATCTTGAGGCCGTAGGCCATGTTGTCGAACACGCTCATGTGCGGGTAGAGCGCGTAGTTCTGGAACACCATCGCGATGTCGCG
>JAEZQX010000301.1 GCA_023441105.1 Pseudomonadota bacterium
CCTACAAGGCGATCGGCTCGCGCATGTTCGTCGACCCGAGGTCGCCGGCCACGATCGAGGAGCTGCTCAACGGCCTGATCGTCCAGTCCGGCAACGATGCGGCCATCATCCTGGCGGAGGCGGTCGCCGGATCCGAGGCGCAGTTCGCCCAGATCATGAACGCCGAGGCAAAGCGGATGGGCATGAACAACACCCATTTCACCAACGCCTCGGGCCTGCCCAATGCCGACCACTATTCCACGGCACGCGACCTGGCGATCCTGGCGATGCGGGTGATCGAGGACCATCCGGACTACTACCGGATGTACTCGCAGAAGGAATACACCTACAACAACATCAAGCAGCCCAACCGCAACCGGCTGCTGTTCACCGATCCGTCGGTCGACGGCTTCAAGACCGGACATACCGATGCCGCCGGCTACTGCCTGATCTCGTCGGCCAAGCGCGAGCAGGCCGGCAGCGGCTTCTCGCGCCGCATCCTGTCGGTGCTGATGGGTGCCTCGTCCGAGAACAGCCGCGCCATCGAGTCGCAGAAGCTGCTCAACTATGGCTTCCAGAACTTCGACGCCGTCCAGCTGTACAAGCAGTCGGACCCGGTCGGCAGCTACCCGGTCTGGAAGGGCCAGCTTCCGGAGATCAAGGCGGGCTTCGCCGAGGACGTGATGGTGACGGTGCCGAAGGCCCAGGTCAGCTCGGTCAAGGGCGAGATCGAACGGATGGAGCCGCTGATGGCGCCGATCACCGCCGGCCAGAAGATCGGCACCCTGCGCGTGCGCCTCGGCAATACCGTCCTGACCGAGCGGCCGGTGATCGCCCTTGAGTCAGTAGAGCCTGCGGGATGGTTCGGCCGCGCCTGGGATACGATTCGCCTCTGGATCAAATAGCGGATAGCCGATGACCATGCAGGAGCAGACCGTCTACCTCAATGGCGAGTTCATGCCGCTGGCGGATGCGAAGGTGCCGGTCCTGGACCGCGGCTTCATCTTCGGCGATGGCGTCTACGAGGTGGTGCCTGCCTATGAAGGGGTGCCGTTCCGGTGGGAGCAGCACCTGGCGCGGCTGAAGCGCAGCCTCGGGAAGGTCCGCATCGCCAATCCGATGGACGACGCCGGCTGGACCAGGCTGGTGACCGAGCTGCTGTCGCGCAACGTCTGGCGCGACCAGTTCGTGTACCTGCACGTCACCCGCGGCGTCGCCCGGCGCGACCATGTCTTTCCGGCGGATGCGAAGCCGACCGTGTTCGCCATGTCGAGCGAATTCAAGGCGGTCTCGCGCGAGGCCATCGAGAAGGGCGTGAGCGCGATCACGCTCCCGGATGAGCGCTGGCTGCACTGCGACATCAAGTCGATCTCGCTGCTCGGCAACGTGCTGGCGCGGCAGGCCGCCTTCGATGCCGGCGCCCTGGAATGCCTGATGTTCCGCGACGGCTACCTGACCGAAGGTTCGGCCAGCAACATCTGGGTGGTGAGCGGCGGCAAGCTGCTCGCCCCGCCGCGCAATGCGCTGATCCTCGAAGGCATCCGCTATGGGCTGCTGGAAGAGCTCGCCGGGTCGCAGCAGATTCCGTTCGAGGTGCGGAAGATTGCCCGCGACGAAGTGCTGGCGGCCGACGAGCTGATGGTCACCTCCGCCACCAAGGAGATCCTGCCGATCACCGCACTCGATGGCAAGCCGGTCGGCCCGGGCCAGGGGCCGGGGCCGCTCTACCGCAAGCTCTTCGACGCCTATCAGGCGGCGAAGGCGGCGTCGGTCGCGCGCGGCTGGCCCAGGCACGCATGAGCGACGACGCACCCGCGGCGGCAGGCCCGCCCGGCGACGGCCCCGGCGAGTTGCTGCAGTTCCCGATGGACTTTCCGATCAAGGTCATGGGCAGGCGGGTCGACAGCTTCGCCGACGAAGTGGTCGCCGTGGTCCTGGCCCATGCACCGGGCTTCGATCCGGCAACGCTGGAGATGCGGCCGTCCCGCAACGGCAACTATCTTTCCCTCACCGCGACCATCCGGGCCGAATCGCGGCCGCAACTCGACGCCCTCTACCGCGAGCTGAGCAGTCATCCGTTGGTGAAGGTCGTCCTCTAGGAACCCGCGTCCGGATGATCAGGGTCGTCCAGCTCGGCAGCACCGACTATCCGGAGGCGCTGGCGCGGATGCGGGCGCAGGTCGAGCGGCGTGCCGCTGATCGCGACCTCGCCGACGAGCTTTGGCTGACCGAGCATCCGCCGGTGTTCACGCTGGGTTTCGCCGCTCGTCGCGAGCACCTGCATGCGCTCGGCGACATCCCGGTGGTCGAGACCGAACGCGGCGGCCAGGTGACGTACCACGGCCCCGGGCAAGTCGTCGCCTACCTGCTGCTGGACCTGCGCCGCCGCCGGCTGGGCGTGCGCGAGCTGGTCTGCCGGATCGAGAGCGGCATCATCCACTGCCTCGCCGGGTACGGCATCGAAGGTCTGCGCCAGGCCGACGCCCCCGGCATCTATGTGCGCAGTCGGCCGTCGCAGGCGGCAGCCGGCGCACCGGCGCACGGGCAACTGGCCAAGATCGCCTCCATCGGATTGAAGGTTTCCCGCGGCCTGACCTGGCATGGGGTCGCACTCAACGGCCGCATGGACCTGGAACCCTTCGGTCGCATCGATCCCTGTGGCTACCCAGGACTCCAGATGACGGACGTCGCCGCGCAAGCAAGCGCTCACATGCAGGATTCCATCGAAGAGCTGCCGGAACGGCTGGCAGCTTCGCTGATTGCCGCCATCGAAGGCGAAGGCAATCGCCGGCCCGGGAACGCAAGTGAAGGATAATCGGCCCATGGATACCTCGACTCCCACCCAGGGTGCCGCCGGCCCGGACGCCAGCGCGGCGCAGCCGACGATCGACCCGCGCATCAAGCAGAAAGGGCAGGGCAAGACCGCCCGCATCCCGATCAAGATCGTGCCGATCGAGCAGGTGCTGAGGAAACCTGCCTGGATCCGCGCCAAGCCGCCGCTGATCTCCAGCCGCTTTTACGAGATCAAGCGGATCCTGCGCGAGCAGCAGCTGCACACGGTTTGCGAGGAGGCCTCCTGCCCGAACATCGGCGAGTGCTTCGGCAAGGGCACGGCGACCTTCATGATCATGGGCGACAAGTGCACCCGGCGCTGCCCGTTCTGCGACGTCGGCCATGGCCGCCCGGACCCGCTGGATGCGAACGAGCCGCTGAAGCTGGCCCAAACCATCGCGGCGTTGCGCCTGAATTACGTCGTGATCACGTCGGTCGACCGCGACGACCTGCGCGACGGCGGCGCCGGCCATTTCGTCGACTGCATCCGCAAGACCCGTGAGCTGAGCCCGGGCACCTCCATCGAGGTGCTGGTACCGGACTTCCGTGGCCGGATCGACCGCGCGCTGCAGATCCTGGAGGCCGCGCCGCCCGACGTCATGAACCACAACCTCGAGACGGTGCCGCGCCTGTACCGCGAGGCACGTCCCGGTTCCGATTACCAGCATTCGCTGCAGCTGCTGTCGTCGTTCAAGGAGCGAGTGCCCGGCGTGCCCACCAAGTCCGGCCTGATGGTGGGCCTGGGAGAAAGCGACGACGAGATCGTGGCGGTGATGAAAGACATGCGGGCCCACCGCATCGACCGGATCACCATCGGCCAGTACCTGGCGCCGTCGGCCCATCACCTGCCGGTGCGCCGCTACGTCGAGCCGGAAACGTTCGCCCGGTTCGAGGCCATCGCCTACGAGCTCGGCTTCGAGCATGCAGCGGTCGGCGCCATGGTCCGCTCGTCCTATCACGCCGACGAGCAGGCGCATGCCGCCTCCCTGCGGGCGTCGGGCAGCGCCGCCTGACGCTCGCCGCATTCCCGCCAGGCGGGCACTCATCTTGCAACTCCAGGGGCACCGGCAGCCGTGCCACGGCGATTCGTCGTCGGGCCGGCCGCCTTCACACGAGGAGAATGCGATGAACAAGGACCAGCTCAAGGGAACCGTCAAGGACACCATCGGCAAGACCCAGGAGAAGGTGGGCCAGCAGACCGGGGATCGCGATACCGAGGCGCGCGGCCTGGGCAACCAGACCGAGGGCAAGGCGCAGAAGATCGTCGGCGACGTCAAGGACGCGGTGCACAACCTGAAGAAGTAGTCCTTTGCCACCGAGCCGGCAGCGGGCGCAAAGCCAGGCTGCCGGCCAGCTGCGCCCGTTTCGCCGGGCCTAGTTGCGCAGGATTTCCCGCGGCAGGCCGCCGAGAACGCGGCGGAACATCGCGGTGAACGCGCTGGGGCTGCGATAGCCGAGGCCCAGCGCAACCGCCGTCACCGACTCGCCGGCGCCCAGGCGCTGCAGGGCCGCCAGCAACCGTGCCTTCTGACGCCACTGCAGGAAGCCCATCCCGGTCTGGAGCTGGAACAAGCGGGTCAGCGAACGGCAGCTGATTCCGACCCGCTCCGCGTAGTACGCCCGGGGATGGCTGGCCGACAGGTCGTCGGTTACCAGCTTGCAGAGCTTGACCAGACGCCGGTCGCGCGGCATCGGCAAGTGCAGCGGCAAGCTGCGGGAGCTCCTGATCTCGGCCAGGATCAAAGCCATCACGGCCCCGGCCGGGCCCGCCTCGTCGTACAGCACCGGCAGTTGGGTCGCCCGTACCACCAGCTCACGCAGCAGCGGGGTAACCGCCAGGACATGGCACTCTCCCGGCAAGTGAGCGCTCGCATCCTGACGAATGTAGAGGGTCCGCATCTCGAGCTGCCCGGCAACGCGAATCTGGTGCGCCACGCCGGCGGGGATCCAGAGCGCCTGGTCGGGCGGCACCAGCCAGGCGCCCGTGTCGGTTTCGATGGTCATGACGCCGCTGACGGCGTGCAGCAACTGGGCGCGCAGATGATGATGGCGGCCGATCAGGCTGCCGTCCGCGAACGACTTCGCCATCGCCGCCACCGGCCGCGGCACCTGCTGGTAATCGTCGGCATCGCGGCTGCGCCCGGCACCTGCGCCGGCGCCGGAGCCGGCCGCGGCCGCATCCGGGGAAGCCATCCTGCTGAAGCATCGATCCATCGCAGGCCGATGATTCCACGTTGTCCTTTTCTCGACAACGGGTGACCGTATCGCGCAAGACTGTCAGGATCGGTTGGACCACAATGGCACGCTCAACCTGACGATCGCCATGAACACCGCAGCCAATCCCACTGTCGAGCCAGCCACCCGTCCCTGGGCCGCCGATACCCACCTGCCGACTGCATTGCTCCTCAACATCGGGCATGCCTTCGACCACATGTTCCTGCTCATCTTCGCCACCGCGGTGGCCACCATCGCGGCGGACTTCGGGCTGGCGCGCTGGGAGTCGCTGATGCCGTACAGCGTCGGCGCCTTCTTTCTCTTCGGGATCGGCTCGCTGCCGTCGGCAGGCTGGGCGACCTCTGGGGCCGGCGGGTGATGATGATCATCTTCTTCATCGGCATCGGCAGCGCGGCGTTGCTCGCCAGCATGGCCAACGGCCCCTGGCAACTGGCCGCCGGGCTGATGGGGATCGGCCTGTTCGCCTCCATCTACCACCCGGTGGGCATCCCGATGCTGGTCCAGAACGCGGCGCGTCCCGGCTGGACGATCGGCGTCAACGGGCTGGCCGGCAACCTCGGCATCGCGGCCGCGGCGCTGGTCACCGGGCTGCTGGTCAAGTACATCGGCTGGCGGGCGGCCTTCGCTGTGCCCGGCGCGATCGCCATTGCCTGCGGTATCGCCTTCGCGCTTTTGGTACCCAAGGAGATGGAAGCGCCGGCCAAGCGCAAGTCCAAGCGGCTCGACCTGCCGCCGGGCGTGCTGGCCCGGGTCTTCCTGGTGATGACGGCCACCGCCATCACCAGCAGCCTGCTGTTCAATTTCACCACCAACGGCAACGGCCAGCTGCTGCAGGAGCGCATGCGCGGCATCATCGAGGATCCGGCCACCCTCGGCGCGCTGCTTGCCGTCGTCTACGCCGCCGCGTCGCTTACCCAACTGGTGGTCGGCAAGCTGATCGACCGCTACCCGCTGCGGCGGCTCTACCTGTCGGTGGTGATCCTGCAGGCCCCGCTGTTCGCGGTGGCGGCGATGGCCGACGGCTGGGCCGCCTACGCCGTGGTGCTCGGCTTCATGATCCTGATCTTCGGCGCCATCCCGTTCACCGACGCGATCATCGTCCGCTTCGTCGACGACCAGATGCGCTCCCGCGTGAGCGGCGTGCGTCTTGCCATCTCCTTCGGCGTCAGCTCGCTGGCGGTCTGGCTCCTGGGCCCGATCGTCAAGGCAGCCGGCTTCGACATGCTGCTGCTGTTGATGGCCGGCATCGCCGTCTGCACCACCTTGCTGGTGCTGCTGCTGCCAAGTCACGAGCCTCGCAAGGTCGGCTGACCGGCCTGCCGGCGCCAATCCAGCGGGGCCGATACGCTCGCCGGCGTGCCGGCCGGCCTTCGCGTCGCCGACCGCGGGCGCCGCGGCAACGACCGTCAGCCGGGGCGCAGCGAGCGCTTCAACAGCTTGCCGTTGGCATTGCGCGGCAGCGGCTCCCCCTGGATGACCCACGTCTCGGGCACCTTGTAGTCCGCCAATCGCTCGGCGCACCAGGCGCGCAGCCGCTCCTCGCAGGCGGCAGGCGCAGCGGCGGCGTGCGGCGCCACCGCCACCACCGCATGGACCCGCTCGCCCAGCACCGGGCAGGGCCGCCCGACCACTGCCACCTCCAGGACATCGTCGCAGCCGGCGAGCGCATTCTCCACCTCGACGGAATAGATCTTGTAGCCGCCGCGGTTGATCATGTCCTTCTTGCGGTCGAAGACCTGCACGAAGCCCTCGCCATCGATCGCGCCGATGTCGCCCGAGCGCCAGTAGCCGCCGGTGAACGCGGCGGCCGTGGCCTGCGGATCATCCCAGTAGCCGCGCACCACCATCGGGCCGCCGATCCACAGCTCGCCGCTGTCGCCGGCGGCGACCTCGCAGCCGGCATCGTCCATGACGCGCAGGTCGGCCGCCGGCACAGGGCGTCCCACGCTGGCCAGGTGGTCCGCCTGCAGCCCCGGCGGCATGATCGTCGCCGGCGAGGTCGTCTCGGTGGCCCCGTAGGCGTTCATCAGCGTCATTCGTGGCAGCCGCTCGGCCAGCGCCTCGATGGTGGCCCGCGGCATCGGCGCCCCGCCGTACGCGCCGATCCGCCAGGCGCGGAGATCGAAAGCCGCGAAGTCCGGCTCCAGCAGGCACAGCTGGTACATCGCCGGTACCAGGATGGTGTGCGTGATGCGCTGCGCCGCGGCCAGTTCGAGGAAGGCGCGCGCCTTGAAGCTGCGGGCGATCACCAGCGCGCCCCCGACCCGCAGCATCGCCACGATCATCGCCACCAGCCCGGTGACATGACTGGCCGGCACCGCCATGACCGAGCGGTCGGCGCAGGTCAGGGCCATGCAATGCTCGTAGTGCATGGCCGAATGGACGATGTTGAGGTGGCTCAGCATCGCCCCCTTCGGCCGCCCGGTGGTGCCGGAGGTGTAGAGGATGACGGCGGTGTCTTCCTCGGCGGCCGGATCACCCGGCGGGGAACCCTGCGGCAGCGGGCCCGCCGGCCCTGTGGCCGCCCCCTGCCACTGCCGCCAGGCTTCGCCATCCACGCTGCGGCAGCGCAACCGGGCCGGCAGCGCTGCCGGCGGCGGCAGCCGGTCGGCGAGCTCGTCCTCGTGGAGCAGCAGCACGGCGCCGCACTGGCCGAGCATATAGGCGATGCCGGGAGCCTGCTCGCGGATGCTGATCGGCACCGCGATCGCGCCGAGGCGCTGGATGGCCAGCAGCGAGAACACGAACTCGGGGCGATTGCCGATCAGCATGGCGACGCGATCGCCGCGGCCGATGCCCTCGTCCTGCAGTCCTGCCGCGACCCGGTCGACGACGGCAGCCAGCTCGTCCCACGACCAGCTGCTGCCCTCGAAGACCAGCGCGTCGCGGGCGCCGTGGCGCGCCACCGTGGCGCGCAGCATCTGGTCGATGCCGGCCGGTCGCGTCGCGAAGCAACGCACCACCCGGTCGCCGAAGTGCGCCTCGCGGCGCATCGCCGGCACCCCCCGGGCTTCGCTCTCGCTCATCGGCAGCTCCCCTCCTGTTCCCGGCAAGCTTACCTCAGCGCGATGCGCAGCCGTCGCAGGAGGCGGAGGGTCAGGCGGCGTCGGCCATGGTGACCGAGGCACCGGTGGTGGTGGTCGCATGCTCCTCGGTGAACATCGACTGGGTGTCCGGCGACACCAGCACGACCGGGCGGAACTCCGGCATCGGGCAGTCGATGATCAGCGCCAGCACGCGCAGGAAGTCGCGCGTCTCGATCGGCGCCTCCGGGGGCAGGAACTTGACGAAGCGCTTGAGCAGCAGCGGCCGCTGCAGCATCGGCAGGTGCCGCAGGCTGGCGGCGGCGGCCTGCAGCCCCCCGACGTCGAGCGGCGGATAGGACTGGCCGGTGCGCGACAGGCCGAAGCGCTGGATGATCTCGTTGGACACGCGCTGGGCGCGCAGGTCGGGTTCGCCGACGCAGCGGGCAAGCAGCGCCATGACCCAGCGCACTGCTTCGGCGGCATTCGCCTCGCCTTCGTCGCCGCGCCAGGACTCCGGATCGGGCGGCAGCAGGCGGGCCCGCAGCAACATGTAATAGATCCATTCCGCCAGCGTCACCCGCTGGTCGACCTCGATCTGGCCGCGCAGCATGCGCAGCAGGTCCTCCTGCCACGGCCGGGCCAGCGGCTTGATCGATGCCGCACACAGCTCGAGCAGCGGCCAGCGCAGGCCTTCGACCGCCTCGGGCCCGAGCCGACGCAGCCGCGCGGCGAGCTCCGCCTGGCGGTGCATCGCGGCGCGCCAGCGCATCGGCCAGATCTCCGGCTCGACCGCGCCGCCGACCACCAGCAGGGCCGTCATGGCCGCCGCGCTGTTGCTGTTATGGCTGGCGACGACCAGTGCGACCAGGTCGTCGTTGCGCTGCTTCGCGGCTTCGCGGGCGGCGGCGGCGCCGCTGCGGGTGGAAGGTTCGCCAGGCAGCGAGCCTTCGGCCACGTAGACCAATGCCGGCAGGGCGCTCAACGCCAGCCAGGCGGCCGCGCGGGACTGGTCGAGCGACAGCGCCGTCTGGTCATCGGCGCCGCGCTCCGCCACCATCGGGCCGGCGGCTTCGCCCAGCAGGCGCTCGATGCGCGCCGCCAGGGGCGGATGGGTGGCGAACCAGCGCGCGCGCCAGCTGCCGGGATGACGCTCGGACTGGAACAAGGCATGGTCTAGTCCGACCGGACAGGCCGCGCGACCGAGCGTCGCCGACGACGGATCATGCACGCCCATCCAGCTGATCTTGCGCAGCGCGTTGCCGAGGCCCTTCGGATTGCGGGTCAGCCGCACGGCCAGCGCATCGGCGTGGAATTCGCGGGTCCGGCCGATGGCGGCCGTCAGCAGGCGCGCCGCCAGGTGCCCGATCCAGCCCACCGCATGCAGCAGCACGCCAGGAACGACCATCGCCAGTCCGATCCCGAGGCGCGCCGGATGCTTGCCGTCCGGCGGCGGGAAGGCCGCATCGAGCGCCCGGCGACCGGCGTTGGCCACCAGCTCGAGACCGAAGTTCATCGCCGCCAGCTGGGAATTGACGGCGACATCGCCGCTCGCCAGGTGCGCCACCTCGTGCGCCACCACGCCCTGCAGCTCGTCGCGGCTGAGCCGCTCGATCGCGCCGCGGGTCAGGATCACCGCTGCATCCTCGCGAGTCAGGCCCACGGCCAGCGCGTTGATCGACGCCTCCCGCTCCAGCACGTGCAGGCGCGGAATCGGCTGGTGCGCCGCCAGCGCCATCTCCTCGACGACATTGATCACCCGTCGCTCGAGCAGCGAAAGGGTGCCGGCGCCCGCCAGCAGCGGCCGCGCCCCGAGCCGCTCGGCCACCGTCGCCGCATCGTCGCCCAGGCGCTGGCGCTCGAGGAAGGTGCCGGCCAGCACCAGCCCGGCGGTGGCGAGGGTGTTGACGAACAGGAAGCCATACGGCAGGGACGCCGAACCGAAGATCAGGCGCCAAGCCACGAGGGCGGCCACGTTGAACACCACCACGACGCCCACCACCGCGAGGGCGTAGGCGAACCAGAGACGTCGGGTGGTGCGGGCGGCTTCTAGCTGGTAGCGGCTGAAGTCCACGTCACGAAAGGTTGACCAGCACCGGCGCGCGTTCGCTGGCTTTGGTGGTGCTGCGCAGATGCCCGGCAGGGGTGAATCCGCAGGCGGTGGCTACGAGCGAATCCGGGAACTGGCCGATCGTGTCGTTGTGGAAGTTGACGGCGTCGTTGAACGCCTGGCGCGCGAAGCCGATCCGGTTCTCGGTCGAGGTCAGCTCCTCGGTCAGCTGCATGATGGTCTGGTCGGCCTTCAGCTCCGGATAGGACTCGACCACCATCGAGAACTTGCCCAAGGCGCTGGTGAGCCCGGCTTCGGCGCGGTCGAGCGACTCGAGCAGCTCGGCCCTGCCGGCACCGCCGGCACGCTTCTCGAACGAGCCGGATGCCGCCTGGCGCGCATCGTTGGCCCGCTGCCTTGCCACGGTGACGGCTTCGAGCGTCTGGCGCTCGTGCTGCAGGTAGCCGCGCGCCGTGTTGACGAGGTTCGGCACCAGGTCATGGCGGCGCTTGAGCTGCACGTCGATCTGGGCGAAGGCGTTGTTCATCCGGTTGCGGCTGCGGACCAGCCGGTTGAACACCGAGACCGTCCAGCCCACGGCCACCGCCAGCAGGACCAGGAGAGCGATGAGCCCGTTCGACACTAGAAACCTCCAACGCAGGATGGAGATAGGTTAGTGCCAAAAGGCATCCTGAAGCAGGCCGTTTGTCAGCCCTCCCAGTCGTTTGATCGCAGCGCCGCGAGGCGGATGCGAGGGCCGCTCCATCTGCCTGTCGCCGGCAACCGTTGGTAGGCACCGCCCGGCGCCGCCGTTGCTCAGCGCTTCTGGTCGGTGCCGAGGATCTTCTGGAGCTCTTCCTTGGTGATGTACTCGAACAGCGTGATCACCCGGGTCACGCCGGCAACGCGCGACGAGATGATGGCTGCGCGCTCGCCTTCCTCATGGGTGACGAGGCCCAGCAGGTAGACGGTGGAGCGTTCGGTGACGACCTTGATGGCGTTGACCGACGAGTTGCGCTCCCGCACCAGGCCCGTCTTGACGCTTGCGGTCAGGCCGGTGTCCTTGGTGCGGGTGACGAAGTCGACCGTGCCGGTCACCTCGACCTCGTTGTAGATGTCCCTGATGTTCGGCACGCGGGTGCGGACGACCTCTTCGGCCTTCTTGCGCGTCGCTTCGGTGTCCGCCTGCCCGCTCAGCAGCACGCGGCGGTTGAAGCTGGTGATGGAGATGGAACCGGTTCCCGGGGTGTTGATCTCCTGGTTCAGCTCGCGCAGGCCGCGCAGCTCGATCGACTGGTCCTCGGTCTGCGCGCCGAGCGAGCGGCGATCGAGGGCCGCCATGGTGCCGACGGCAGCGCCGGTGACCGCGAGTCCGAAGCATCCGGAAAGGCCCAGGGTGGAGACGAGCAGCGTCGAAAGGACGAAGCGGCGGGCGACGGATGCTGCGTGCTGGGTCATGTAGA
Organism: Pseudomonadota bacterium; assembly: GCA_023441105.1. The sequence goes on from JAEZQX010000301.1 coordinate 11,583, forward strand.
AGCTCCCTGGGGGTGGGCTTCCGCGGGGAAGCCGAATTTTGTCGCGCATTATAGAGATTTCACTGGAGCTTCACGCGCTATCTGGCGCATCACGCTCGAAATTTACGGCCCGTCGAAGGCGGCGCGGATCCAGTTCGGTCGTCCTGCCTCGAAGGCGACGACATCGAACCGGCAGGCCGGCCAGCGTTGCTGGCCGTAGCGCTCGAGCAGGAACAGATTGGCGGCGCGAGAAAGTCGCAGCCGCTTGCGATGATCGATGCTGCCGGCAGCGCCGCCGAAGCTCGAGGAGCTGCGCGAGCGGACTTCGACGAAGACCAGCGTGGCCCCGTCGCGCATCACCAGGTCCAGTTCGCCGACCTTGTAGCGCACGTTGCCGGCGACGTGCACCAGGCCGGCGGACTCCAGCAGGCGCCGCGCCGCCTGCTCGGCATCGACGCCGGCGGTCAGTCGCTCAGAGAGGGACGGGCGCGCCGTCGCGATACTCCGCCATGAACGGCTGCCGCTCGACCGCCGGCTGCGAGCCGTCGTAGCGCAGCCTGCCGGTCATGCCGTCGATGTCGAAGGAGGGGCGGCCGGAGAACATCGCCCGCGCGATGCGGAACGCGTCGATGCCCAGCGCATAGAGGCGCTGCATCTCCAGCGAGAACTCTGCCGGTGCCTGGGGATAGCCGAGCGAGGCCGCATGGTTGGGCTGGATCACGCAGGGCATCTCGAGCAGCCGCACGCCGTCGAGCTCCGGCGCCCGCGCCGCGCCTTCGATGCCGCCCACCGACAGCAGCGAGGTGCCGTAGACCGGCAGGCCGCGGCCGATGATGGTCCTCACCGGACGGGCGAGATCCGGGCTCATGGAGAGGAAGTAGAGATCGCCCTTCTCCTGCTTGACGACCGAGCGGAACTTGTAGAGCGCACTGTGCTCCAGTTCCAGCGGCGGCTGCGCCTCGCCGCCGAGACTGCGCCAGCGAGCCATGAAGGCAGCCGCGCCGCGCTTGCCGAGCGCGCTCGCGGCCGTCACGATGATGGCGCCCGGCGGCCTGCCGCCGACGGTGCCGCGGATGTCCGCCATGGCTGCCGACGCCAGCATCTGCGCCTCGCTTTCGACGCCCACCGTGAAGACGATGACATTCCAGGGGACTGCCGCCTCGCCTTCGGCCTGGTTGAGCGCGACGGTGGTGATGGGAACGTCCCCGAGCTCCAGCAGCGCCGTGGCGCCATCCCGCGTGAGGGGCCCGAGCACCAGCGCCGTGCCGAGCTCCAGCATGCCGCGATAGGCGGCGGCCAGCGCCGCGGCGCTGTCGTCGATCTCGTAGATGTCGACCGCGAGGCCGCTGCCGTCGCGGCGGTAGCCGGCCTCGATGCCGGCCCGGACGGCGGTGCTGGCGCGGGCGAAAGGGCCGCTGGATCTGGGTAACAATAGGCCCACGCGGTCTACCGCGCCGACTCCCTGCGCCCGCGCGGCAAGCGGGGCGAGCGCGGACGCGGCGGCGCTCATCATTCCGAACAGGACTTCTCGACGCTCCATCATGCCCCCATCAACGAGCGCCGGAACCGACCCAGCCGCAGACCGACGACCAGACGACCTGCCCGTAAGCTTGTCGCCTGCATTATATGTAGTGGGGACGCCCATCGGGAACCTGGAGGACATAGGCCGACGGGCTGCCCGCATCCTCCGTTCGGTGGCGGTCGTCGCCGCGGAGGACACGCGCAGCAGCCAGCCGCTGCTCCGCAGTCTGGCCAGTCCGGCGCGCTGCATCGCGCTGCACGCCCACAACGAGGCGGCGGCGGCGGGCGACCTCATCGCCCGGATCCTGCAGGGTCAGGCGGTGGCGCTGATC
>JAEZQX010000050.1 GCA_023441105.1 Pseudomonadota bacterium
ACGCGGCACAAGCCCCGCTGCCGGGCGCCGCTGCCGGGGCGCCGCCGGCAGCGGAAGCCGCGCCGGCACCCGCGGAATCCGCCCCGGCCGATCCGCAGGAAGTGGAGAAGGGCCGGCGCACCTACCGCGACCTCTGCCAGAAGTGCCACGGCCTGAACATGGTTTCGACCGGCGGAGGATTCTTCGACCTGCGCACCTTCCCGCTCGACCAGAAGCCGCGCTTCGTCAACTCGGTGACGAACGGCAAACGCGCGATGCCGGCCTGGGGCGGCGTGCTGAAGGCGGAGGAGATCGAGTCGCTGTGGGCATACGTGTCGACGGGAGGAGCCGGGCCGCGGTGAGTCCGTCCCGAGGTCGCGGTGTGCGATCATCGGCCAGGAGCCTAGGCGAAAAGGGCCGGGAACTCCGGTCGGCGCCCACGCACGGAGACAAGCATGCTGCGCACCCTGTTCTCGATCGCGCTCGCCGCCATCAGCCTGCCGGCTTCGGCGCAGGACTTTCCGTCGCGGCCGGTCACCATCGTGGTACCGGTGCCGCCGGGTGGCATCGTCGACCTGGCTGCCCGCCTGGCCGGCGAGCCGCTGACGCGGGCGCTCGGCCAGCCGGTCGTGGTGGAGAACCGCGCCGGGGCCAGCGGCAACATCGCCTACGGCCACGTTGCCGGCGCAAAGCCCGATGGCTACACGCTGCTCGCATCGTATTCGATGTACCACGTCGGCAACCCCAGCATGTTCTCCGGGCTGCGCTGGAACGCCGACTCCTTCAAGCCGGTCGGCATGGTGGCGGTTGCGCCCAATGTCGTGGTGGTCCATCCGTCGCTGCCGGTCAACAATCTCAAGGAGCTCGTGGACTACGCGAAGAAGAATCCCGGCCGGCTGAACTACGCCTCGCAGGGCAGCGGATCGATTCCTCACGTCGGCACGGAGCTGTTCAAGCAGATGAATGGCGTCGACATGGTGCACGTGCCTTACAAGGGGTCGGGACCGGCCATCCAGGATGTACTTTCCGGCCAGGTGCAGCTGTTCGTCACCACGCCGCCCTCGGTGCTGGGGCATGTCCAGCAGGGCAAGCTGCGCGCCATCGCGATCGCCAGCGATGCCCGTCATCCGCAACTGCCGGATGTGCCGACCTCGGTGGAACAGGGAATGCCGGACTTCAAGCTCGATGCGTGGGTCGCGCTCTTCGCGCCGGCGGCCACGCCCGACGACGTGGTCGCCAAGCTGTCGGATGCGCTCGCCAGCAGCCTCGATACGCCGGAGGTGCGCAGCCGCGCCGCACAGGCAGGCGTGTCGGCGCGTCCCATGCCCGCTGCCGAACTCGGCCGCACGGTGGCTGCGGATACCGAGTACTGGTCCAAGGTGATCAAGGCGGCGAACATCCGGGCGGATTGAGCCGCGCCCGCCAGGGTCGTCAGGCCGCGGCGCGTCGCGGCCCTTACTTCCTGATCCGCCGGGCCTCCAGCCTCGCGTTCTTGTGCGAGGCATCGGACTCACCCGAGTAGTACCTGTCGCCGATCAGGTAGAGATAGGCGCAGACGGGCGTGGGGCCGCGCTGCTGGTTGTTCATCCAGCACCTTCGCCCCTGTTCGTCGACCCACCAGGCGCCTTCGTACTCGATGACCAGGCCATCTCCCATCTTCGACTGGCCGGTCACCTTGCCGTCGGGGAAGCTCATTTCCCGCCAGAACACGTCCCCCGCCGCGCCCTCCATGACGGCGCCGCTGACCGCGATCCGGACTTGCGCTCCGTTGAGCTGGCGGCCGCCCTTGGCAAGCAGTTCGCCGACCGTCAGGCTCGTCGTCGCCCACTGCGGGATGGGCGACGGCGCGGCAGCCGGTGCCGGCGCCGGCTGCGTGACGGAACGCTGGCTGGAGGACGCGCAGCCCGCCACGGCGGCCAGCAGCCCGAGTCCGAGCAGCAGAACCGGCAGCGGGCGCACTGCCGACGACGATCGCACAAGTTTCACGAGTCGGTATCGCATGCGTCCCACTGTAGCGCCTGCCGAGCCGGTCACGTCACCCGGAAATTCCCGAACTGCCAGGGATCGGAACGATCGACCTCTTCCTCGAACAGCTTGCCGCGGTCGAGGAGCGGCGACCAGTCGCTGTAGACACCGTGCAGCTCGCCAAGATAGGGCTGGCACAGTTGCAGGATCTCATCGAAGGGCAGGTCCTCGGGTTCGACGACGCCGGCATCCGGATGGCGGATGGCCCAGATGACGCCGGCCATGACCGCTGCGGCAACCTGCAGGCTGGTGGCATTGTTGTACGGGCACGCCTTGCGTGCCTCCTCGGCGGTGAGGCGCGAACCGAACCAGTAGGCGTTCCTCGCGTGACCCATCAGCAGCACCCCGAGCTCGTCGCCTCCGCCCGCGATGTGGTCGCGGATCAGGCGCTGCATCTGCTGCGGCCGCCAGTTCCGCCCGGCGAGCTCGTGCAGCGAGAGGATCGCGTCGTCGCAGGGATGGTAGGCGTAGAGCACCGTCGGCCGATAGGACGGTTGCGCCGGCGCACCGATTGTCAGGTAGTTGGCGATCGAAATGGCTTCGGCATGCGTGATCAGGAAGCCGTGGAACGGGCCGGCAAGCGGCGCCCAGCTGCGGACCCGGGTGGCGGCGCCGGGCCGGCTGAGATAGATCGCGGCCCGGCAGCCGCCGTTGTGGCGGGCACCGTCGGAAGGAAAGCGCCGCTCGTGGCTCCCCCATCCCAGCTCCGACGGCTGCAGGCTCTCCTCGACGAAGCCCTGGATCGACCAGGTATTGACGAACTCGCCGGGTCTCTTGCGCTCGTGGCTCCATTGGGTGTCGCGTTCGGCGATGTGGATGGCCCGGATGCCGAGCCGCTGGGCCAGCTGCGCCCAACCCAGGCGGCCCGTCGGCACCGGCGCGTCGTCGCCGACATCCCGCGCGATGTTCAGCAATGCCTGCTTGAGGAAGTGCGAAACGAGCCCGGGGTTGGCGCCATGGGTGACGACTGCGGTCGGCGCCGGGCCGCCCCCCCGCAGCGCCAAGGCGGCTTCACGCAGTCCGTAGTTGGTGCGCTCGCCCGCCGAACGCATCGGGTCGTCGTAGCGGCCCGGCCATGGCTCGGTGCAGGTATCGAGGTAGAGCGCGCCGATATCGCGGCAATGTCGCATCAGGTCGGTGCTGCTCACCTCCACGGAGAGGTTGAGCAGGAAATCTCCTGCGCCCAGATACGGCTCGAGTACCTGGCGATAGTTGTCTTCCCGCAAGGGCGCCGTCAGGTGCTGGACGCCGAATCCCGCGGCAAGCGGTGCATCGACGGCATGCGCATTGATGACCAGCACCTGGTCCGGCCGCATCTCGATATGCCGCAGCAGCAACGGCAGCGCCGCCTGCCCGATGCTGCCGAATCCGGTAATGACCAGCCGTCCTCGAAAGACTGTCTGCTGCCTCTGCACGCGGCGCACCTCCGACACGGAACACTGCGGCAGCGCCGCCTCGTGCCGGAAAGCGCACCGCGTCGGGCAGCAGCGATCCGGCACCCGGGGATGCCGCGAATCGATGATAGTCGTTGAGTCCGGAATGTCCGCGAGCCTTCGGCCGCGCAGGGCAAGGGATTGTCAGATAGCCTGGTCCCTGGTTGCTAGAAGCAGATGGTGAAGATGGAAAGCCACGGCACCAGATTCTCCGGCGCCAGCATCCGCGCCAGTCCCCAGAAGCTGGAGCAGACCAGTACCAGCACCGCCAGGAGAACACGTGCCGTCGGCGAATGCCGCCACTGCCGGGACCCGGGCCGGCGCGCCGCGCGTGGTGCCGTCACCGTGACGATCCGTCCCCGCAACCTCAGGCCGGCTGTGCCACCCGCCGGACCTGCGCGTCGTCGATCGGCCAATGCAGCAGCGCCGCCGCGACGCCCAGCAGGATGGCGCCGAGCCAGATGGCGTCGTAGGAGCGGGTGGCGTCGAACACGTGGCCGCCGAGCCAGACGCCGAAGAAGGCGCCGAGCTGGTGGCCGAAGAAGACGAAGCCGAACAGGGTGGACAGGTAGCGCACGCCGAAGACCTGGGCGACCAGCCCGGTTGTGAGCGGCACCGTTCCCAGCCAGATCAGGCCCATGACCAGCGAGAAGGCGTACACCGACGGCTCGCTCAAAGGCAGCAGCACGAACAACGTCATCGCCAGCGAGCGAAGCAGGTAGATGCCGCTCAGCAGATGCTTGCGGCGATAGAGGCCGCCCAGATGACCGCACAGGTAGGTGCCCGCCACGTTGGCGAGCGCGACCAGCGACAGCGCGATCACCGCGGCTCGCGGCTGCAGGCCGTGGTCGAGGAGGTAGGCCGGCAGGTGCGCGCCGATGAATGCCAGCTGGAATCCGCAGGCGAGGAAGCCGAGATTCAGCAGCCAGAAGCCGCGGTGGGCCAGGGCTTCCGCGATGGCCGCCCGCAGCGACAGCGCCGGGCCCGGCTCGCCGCCGGCGCTGCTGTCGCCGCGCAAGGCAAAGGCCAGCGGCACCAGGCAGGCGCTGGCCAGCGCCAGGATCAACAGCGTGCTGGTCCAGTCGAAGGCTGCGAGAAGCGCCTGCGTGCCGGGCACGATCAGGAACTGTCCAAAGCCGCCGACAGCACCGGCCAGGCCCAATGCCCAACTGCGGCGCTCTGGTGCGACGATGCGGCCCAGCGCGCCGTAGACGACGGCGAAGGAGGTTGCCGACAACGCGACGCCGATCACCAGGCCGGCCGACAGGGTGAAGGCGATGGGCGAGATGGTCGTCGACATGAGCCACAAGCCGGCCGCATAGAGCACCAGGCCGCCGAGCAGCACCCGCGTCGCGCCGAACCGGTCGGCAACCATGCCGGTGAATGGCTGGGCGAAACCCCAGACGAGATTCTGCAGCGCGATCGCGAAGGCGAACAGCTCGCGGCCCCAGCCGCGGTCGGCCGTCATCGGTAGCAGGAAGAGGCCCTGGACGTGCCGCACGCCCAGCGCCAGGCCCATGATGATGCCGCCGCACAGGACGATCCAGGCTGCGGCACCGCGCATGTTCTTCATCGACTTCCTCCCCTTGGTCGCCCCATCCTGCAGTCGGAGCACTGGTTGCCGTCGCAACGGGTCCGGCCATTCTGCGGCTGGGGCGGCTGGGGCGCGGCGAATTCTGCTTCCTGCCCGATGAGCAGGATTCAATTGCCCGCGCCCGCCGCGCCTGCACAATCCCGCCATGAAGATCGGCGACATGCGCGTCACCCGCCGGATGGTCCAGGCGCTCATCCGCGAAGCCGCGCCCGACGGTCCGCCGGAGCAGAGTGTGCTGTGCGAAGCCATGCGTCATGGCTCGATGTCGCTCGAGTACTACCTTCCGGTCGACGAGGACCGCCAGCAGCCGCACGACCAGGACGAGCTCTACATCGTGCAGGAAGGAGCGGCCCTGCTCGTGATCGAGGACGCAGTGATGGAGCTGGCCTCCGGCGACGCGGTGTTCGTGCCGGCCGGCGCCCGGCACCGCTTCCATTCCTTCAGCGCCGGCTTCGCGACCTGGGTGATTTTCTGGGGCAGGAAGGGCGGCGAGGCGCCATCATGAACCGGCCATGCCAGCCATGCGTGTGGCCTCGCCAGCCGACCCGGCCGCGGGTGCTCCGCCGGGGCGGCGCACTCGGCGGCGGATCAATACGGCTCCCCGGACTTGTGCGAGAAGCGCCAGCCGCCTTCGGCATCCAGGTCGGCAGCGAGGTCGTCGTCGGGATAGGCGATCACGTCGTGAGCGGCACGATCCCCGATTTCGAGATACAGGACTTCCTCATCGCTGCGATTGACCAGATGATGCGCGTTGCCGGAACCGGCGGCGAAGCCGGCGCACATCCCCGGCTCGAGCAGCGACGCGCCTTCATCGGTGACAAGGGTGGGAAAGCCGGCAAGGATGTAGACGAATTCGTCCTGTCGCGAATGGGCGTGGCGCAGTGCCGACTGCGCTCCTGGCGCCAGACGCGTGAGGTTGACGCCGAACGAACGCAGCCCGAACAGGTCGCCCAGGGGTCGCTTTTCGCGGCCCTTCATGCGTACCGCGAAGGTCTCGGGATAGTTCGACGATCTGGTGCGTGGCGCGACTTCGCTGGCGAAGATGGCGAGTGGAGGAGGAGTGGCTTGAGTCCTGGCGTTCATTGCGACGATTCCCGACGGGAGTTGAGAAGCGGTGCGGCCTCCGGCCCGCCGTCCCCGTCACCTTGCCGATCGGCGGCGGCGAGCCAGGTGAAGAAGGCGCGAGCAGCCGGCTTGACCGCGCCCGATGGCGTCAGGTGGGCGCGGTAATCGGACACGCGCTGCGCATGCGGATGGGCGCGTACCAGCGTGCCGGCGGCGAGATGGCGCTCGCAGGCGATGCTGGTGCTGAGTGCCAGCCCCATGCCCGCTGCGGTGGCCTCCAGCATGGAAACCGCATCATCGAAGAAGCTTCCCCTCGCCGGCTCGGGCGCGCGGCCGAATGCGTCCTCGAACCACGACGCCCACGACAGCAGGGGATGCCGAAGCAGGGGCAGGCCGAGGAAGCTTTCGATCGACTCGAAGGGCCCGTGGGACGCCAGGAACGCGGGCGCGCAAACGGCGCAGATGTCGTCGGAGCACAGGGTCATCGCATCGCTTGCCGCCGGCATGCCGGAGCCATAGTGGATCAGCAGATCGCCGTCGAAGCCGTTGTCGAAGTCCGCCGCGGCCACCGATGCCACCTCGAAGCGGACGGCTGGATGACGCCGCCTGAAGCCGTCCAGGCGGGGGAGCAGCCAGGAGCTGCCGATCGCCGGCGCAACCGCGATCCGCACCAGGCGCCGCTCCAGGTCATCGATCCGCGACGCCGCGGCGCGCAGCCGGTCGAGGCTGTCGGCGATGCAGGCCGCGAAACGCTCACCCGCTTCCAGCAGCCTGGCGTTGCGGCCGGTGCGTTCGAACAGCGGCACGGCGAGGCGCGTCTCCAGGTGCCTGATGCGGTGGCTGACGGCGGAGTCGCTGATGCACAGCTCGCTCGCCGCCCTCGTGAAGCTGCCCAGCCTGGCGGCAGCCTCGAAGGCAGCCAGCTCCGCCAGCGGCAGCGTCGAGATCGGTGCCGAAGTTGAGAGCGACGCTCCGTCCGAGTTAGTCTGCATGCTTGTTCCTTCCTGAAACCGCTTCGCCGAATCCGAATCGCTGCCGATATCATGCAAGAGACGCGCACGGGCTTGTCAATGGTGCCCCCACTCCACAGCCTGGTCGCCTTCGAGACGGTGGCCAGGCTCAAGAGCGCCAGCGCTGCTGCGCGCGAGCTCGGTGTCAGCCGGTCCGCCCTGAGTCATTCGTTGACCCTGCTCGAGCATCGGCTCGGCGCCCGGCTCTTCTCGCGCTATACCCCCAGCGCCACGCTGACGGCCGCGGGCCGGATCTATTACGAGGCGGTGGAGCAGTTCGCCAGGACCGTGGCCGACGGACTCTACGACATCTCCGGCAATGCCCGCATCGCGCTTCGGCTGTCGGCCTCGCCCGGGTTGAGCCGGCTCTGGCTGAGCAGCCGGCTGCCGAGGTTCCAGGCGCGGTTCCCGCGCATCGACCTCTCGCTCTCGGTATCCGAGTCCCTCTCCGACATCCTCGGCCACCAGGCGGACGTCGCGCTGCGCTATGGTGGCAGCGAAGGGCCGGGGACGATCTCGGTGGACTTGTGGCGGGAGACGATCGCGCCGGTCGCCCGCGCGGATCTCGCCCGCTCGGCGAGAGCCGCTGCGCTGGAGGAACTGGTCGGCACCCTGCCACTGGTCGAGCATGCGCACTGGAGCTGGGGCGGCTGGCTGGCCGACATCGGATTCGCCGGCAGCTTCGCCCGGCCGGTGCTGACCTGCCGCGACCTGCCGCTCATGCTCGACGCGGTCGCCGGCGGTGTCGGCATCGCGCTCGCACCGCTGGTGCTCGTCGCCGACCGCATCGAGCGCGGGGATTTCGAGCCGGCACATGCCTCGTCCCTGCCGGGCAAGACCTATCGCGCGGTGGCGAGCGCCGGCAGCGCGGACCGGCCGGCGGTGGCGGCGTTCCTTCACTGGATCGAAGAGGAAGTGGCGCTCGGGCGGCAGCAGGCCGTACCGTCGCCGCCTGGCGGTCGCTCGATGCGATGACCGGCGCGCAGGTACATCAGGTCCTGGCGCCGCAGCCCCAGGTCCTCGAGGTCGCGGTCGCTCGCCTCCATGAGCGGCTGGAGGGAGCGCCGGTCACGATAGCGCTCGCGCCAGGCGTTGATGAGGTTGCGAAGACGTTGCATGGCAGGGCATCGAGGAAGTACCTCATCCTTGCCGCAAGCCTTGCGGGCCGCAAGAGAATGCTGTTCGCAACCCGTTGAGCCGGATTAGGCAGACGGCCCTTCGCCGGAGGAATCGCGCTTCTTCGCCCGGAACGGGTACGCCCCCGCGCCGCCTTTGCTGGGGGGGATCATCAGCGACAGCACCATGGAAGCTGCCAGGACCAGGATCGTGACGCCGAGCGACCAGGCGACCGGAATCTTGTAGAGGTCGACCAGCAGCATCTTGGCGCCGATGAAGACCAGCACCACCGCCAACCCGTAGGAAAGCAGGTGGAAGCGTTCGTGCATGCTGGCGAGCAGGAAGTACATCGCCCGCAGCCCGAGGATGGCGAACACGTTCGATGTCAGCACGATGAACGGATCGGTGGTGATGGCGAAGATCGCCGGTATCGAATCGAGGGCGAAGATCATGTCGACGATGCCGATCAGCATGATCACCACCAGCAGCGGTGTCGCCATCCTCACGCCGTCGACATGCGTGAAGAAGCGCTCGCCGTCATAGCCAGGCGCGACCTTGACGCGGCGGTTGATCCACTGCAGCGCCGGGTTGGAGTCGAGGTCCGGCTCCTTGCCGGCGGCCCACCACATCTTGATGCCGGTGAACACCAGGAAAGCCCCGAACAGGTAGAGGATCCAGTGGAACTCGGCGATCAGCCAGGCGCCGACCGCGATCATGAGCGCGCGCAGGAACAGCGCGCCGAGGATGCCGATCATCAATACCCGTTTCTGGAACGCCGGCGGCACCCCGAAGTAGGTGAAGATCATCAGGAAGACGAAGATGTTGTCGACCGCCAGCGCCTTCTCGATCAGGTAGCCGGTGCCGAACTCCAGCACCTTGTCGTTGGCCAGGGCCCGGGCGGCCGGATCGTCGCCGGCGCCGCCCAGGTACCACCACAGCCAGCCGCCGAAGGCGATCGACACCGCCACCCAGACCAGCGACCAGATGGTCGCTTCCTTGATCGTTACCGCATGGGCGCCCTGGCGGTTGAGGGCGAGAAAGTCGACGAGCAGGGCGACGACGACGAAGGACGCGAACAGCGTCCACAGCAAGGGAGTGCCGATGGTCAGCATACGAAAGCTCTCTGAGCCCGCCGGGCCGGCAGGCAGGGGGTTGAAGGATCGCCATGTCGGTCTTGCCGGTCCCGGCGCAATTGCTGCACCGGACCTGCGGCACCGGGAACCGCCGGCTGCCAGCCGACGTTGTCCGTATTGACGATGCCGCAGCGGAGGCGATCAGCAAGATCTTCCCCGGCTACTCCCCTTCAGAGGCAGGCCGATTGAAGCAGCCGAAGGGACGCCTGTCAACGCATTCCCTCCGGCATCCTGCGGAAAATCACTTCCGTTCAGGCCGGGCCGGGATCCGGCAGGGTTTCGATCAGCGCCATGATGTTGCCCTCGCTGTCCCTGAACCAGGCCGCCTTGGCACCGCCGGCGATCACCGCGCCGGCGGGGCTGCGTTCCCCCGCCATGTCGAACTCCTCGAAGGTCACGCCCCGGGCCTTCAATTCGGCGATTTCCTTGTCGACGTCGGCGACGTCCCAGAATGCCTGGCTGGCCTGCGACGTCCCGGCGTTGGGCGTGGGATAGAGAAAGCAGGCGGTGCCGCCGCCGAACTCGTAGACCACGCCGCCGTTGCTCTCCTGCTTCGGGATGAAGCCGAGCTTGTCTTCATAGAAGCGGCGCGCCCGTTCCAGGTCGCGGGCGGGGATGTAGGCGTAGAGAGGGGACTGCTGCAGCATGATTGTCTCCTGCGCGTGACGGCCTGAGGCTCGCCAGGGGTTGGGTATGGCCACCGGCGCCGTGCGGCCGGCTCGCGCCTGCACCGGCACGCCGACGGCCTTGCCGTCGCCGGCGGGATAGGATATCCGGGCACGTCCTTCGGCAGCACAAGAACAGCAACAGGAGAAAGGGCGCGGCCTCGCGGTCGCCCCATCCAGCCATTGATTGCAAGAGTTCTTCAGCCGGTCTCCGCGGTCAGCCCGGAGGCCCTCGAAGCCGGCAAGCGGGCGCTCGTCTGGGATGCCGCCTGGGCAAGCGTCACCGGCGCCTGGTCGGGCGGCGTGGTGCTGGTGGCATTCGCCCTCAGCCTGGGCGCCGACCCGATGACGGTCGGGCTGCTGGCCGCCATCCCGTTCGTCGCCCAGGCGGTGCAGCTGCCGACCATCTATCTCGTGGAGCGGCTGCGGCAGCGCAAGCTCATCGGCGTGACCGCGGTGGCACTGGCGCGGGTGATCATCGTCCTGCTCGCGCTGCTGCCGTTCGCCGTTGCGGTGCCCTGGCGGGTGCCGTTGCTGGTGACGGCGCACCTGCTGATCGCGCTGCTGGGATCGGTGGCCGGCTGTGCCATCAACTCGTGGTTCCACCAGCTGATCCCGGCCCACAGCCTCGGTACGTTCTTCAGCAAGCGATTGCTGGTCGCCAGCGCACTGTCCTGCGGTGCCACGCTGCTGGCGGGCCTCGTGGTCGATCATGCACCCTACGGCCGTGCCGAGCTTGGCTATGCCGCGGTGTTAATCGGCGCCGGGCTGGCCGGCTTCGCCAGCTGCGGCTATCTTGCGCGCACGCCGGAGCCGGCGATGCCGGCCGGCGGCAGCACGGTCAGCATGGCCCAATTGCTGGGGGAGCCGCTGCGCGACGCCAACTTCCGGCGCCTGCTGCTCATGCTCGGCTGGTGGAACCTGGCGAGCAACCTGGCCGCGCCGTTCCTCACGGTCTACCTGCTGCAGCAGATCGGCTACAGCCTGAGCACCGTCACCACGATGTGGGTGTCGAGCCAGCTGGCCAACGCGGCCGCCCTCTATCTGTGGGGCCGGCTGTCCGACCGGCTGTCGAACAAGGCGATCCTGGCGGTGGCGCTGCCGCTCTACTTCGTCTCGCTGCTGGGCCTGGTGTTCGTCGGGGCCGGCGCCAGCGGCAACATGCAGCTGGCCATGCTCTACCTGCTGCATGTCGTGATGGGGATCGCGACCGGCGGAATCGGCCTGGCCACCGGCAACATCGGCCTCAAGCTGGCGCCCCAGGGACGGGGGACCTCGTACCTGGCAGCCATCGGCACCGTCTCGGCGGTGATGGGCGGCGCGGCCCCGATCATCGGCGGGGCGATCGCGCAGTGGCTCAGCTACAGCCAGCTGTCGGTGGTGGTGCGCTGGGTGTCGCCGTCGCTGTCGCACGAGGTGTCGGTGCTCAGCTTCGCGCACTGGGAGTTCCTGTTCGTGCTGTCTTCCCTGCTGGGCCTGTTCGTCCTGCGCGCCTTGTGGCGGGTGGACGAGGGGGGCGACATCAGCGAGCGGGTGGTCATCCAGGAGCTGGCGCTGGAGGCGCTGCGCACCGTCAACCAGCTCTCGTCGATCGGCGGGCTGATCGGCAGCGCCTTCTCGTTCTCCCGGATCACGCAGTGGCGCCAAGGCGCGGATCGCGAGCGGCGGGTGGCGGACCGGCGCGCCGGCGACCGGCGCCACGGCGAGCGACGTGCCGAATGACCGGTCTGGCGCTGTTTCCGCCGTGTAACCCGCTGGTATCCGGCGGGTAATTCAGCCGGCAAGGCTTGGCCGGCGGCGTTTTCCAGGGCGTACACTCGATTCACAACGGAGTTGCGCCATGCAGCCATTGGTCGATTCGCTGGTCGGCAGTGCAGCGCCCGGTGCCGGCGTCGAAGCGGTCATCGGGCATGACCGCTGGGAGGAGGTGCTGCGCGACGCGGCACTGGCCGTGTCGGTGGCGCATGGCGACGCCGTGTTCGCCGAGCTCGTCGGCTACCTGGCGAAGCTGCTCGAGGTCGACATCGCCTTCATCGCCGTCATGGCCGAGGGCGACGCCGGCGTGATGCGCATGCTGGCGCTGCATGTCGACGGCCGGGACCACGAGCCGGTCCACTATCGCCTCGCCGGCACGCCTTGCGCCACCGTGGTCGGGCAGCAGTTCCGGGTCTATCCGGAGCGGCTCGCCGAGCTCTTCCCCCAGGACAGCAGCTTCGGCGACGTGGCGATGAATGCCTATGCGGGCTTTCCGCTGACCGAGGAGGACGGCACGCCGCTCGGCGTGATTTCGGTGATCTCGCGCCACCGCTTGCAGGATATTCCGCGCATCGAGCCGATCATGCGCATCTTCGCCGCGCGCGTCGGCGCCGAGGTGGCGCGGGTCAAGGCCGAGCACGCGCTGCGGGCGTCAGAAGCCAGCTATCGCAGCATCTTCGAAACCGCCGAGGATCCGATCTTCGTGCAGGACTGGGACACCGGGGCCATCGTCGACGTCAACCCGGCGGCATGCCACGTCTTCGGCTACGACGCCGACGAGCTCAAGCGCATGACCTTGACGCAGCTGGGCACGGAAGTGCCGCCGGACGACGACGACGGCATGGCGCGCGACGACGGCGAGATGTCGATGCATCGCGTGGCCCAGGCCAAGGCGGGCAGCGCCGTGCGCTACGAATGGCAGCGGGTCGATCGCAGCGGCGCGCTGCATTGGGACGAGGTGAGCCTGAAGGCGGCGCAGATCGGCGGCCGGCGCCGGATGCTCGCCTTCACCCGCGAGATCACCCACCGCAAGCTGTCCGAGGAAGCACTGCGGTCGAGCGAGGAGCAGTACCGCGCGATCTTCAACACCTCCGGCGATGCGCTGGTGCTGCGCGACGTGCAGTTCCGCATCGTCGATGCCAACCCGGCCTTCTACGCGATGCATGGCTACCAGCCGGACGACATCATCGGCAAGGTGCTGCCGCCGCTGCTGATCGAGGAGCATCGCCCGATCGCGCAGAAGATGCTCGAGCGCGCGCTGGCGGGAACTCCCTGTGGCGGCGAATTCCGCAACATCCGCCGGGACGGCAGCCTGCTGGAGCTCGACGTCCGGATGCTGCCGGTGCGCTTCCATGACCAGCCGCACGTGCTGGTGGTCTCGCGTGACGTCACGGCCGCCAAGCGCCAGCAGGCACAGGGGCGCGAGCTGCAGGCCCAGCTGCTGCAGGCACAGAAGATGGAAGCCATCGGTCAGCTCACCGGCGGCATCGCGCACGACTTCAACAACATCCTGACCAGCGTCCTCGGCTACCTGACCATGGCCGCCGAGCGGGTGGAGGCCTATGGCGACGCGGTCGTGGGTCGCCAGCTCGGCCAGGCCCGGGCGGCCGCGCAGCGAGCGCGCGACCTGGTCGGCCAGATGCTCACCTTCAGCCGGCTTCGCTCCGGCGACCGCAAGCCGCATTCGCTGGCCCGGCTGGTGCAGAACGCGATCCAGCTGCTGCGCCCGACGCTGCCCACCACCATCGAGCTGCGGACCGATCTCGAGGCGCCGCTTTCGCCGGTGGCGGTCGATCCGGTGCAGATCGAGCAGGTGCTGTTCAACCTCTGCATCAATGCCCGCGATGCCATGCTCGGTGCCGGCCTGATCCGCCTGGATGCCCGCCAGTGCGAGGTCGACGGGCTGATCTGCTCGTCGTGCCGCGCCCGCATCGGCGGCCCCTGGGTGGAGTTGGAGGTCGCGGACACCGGCAGCGGCATCGAGCAGTCGGTGATGGAGCGCATGTTCGACCCGTTCTTCACCACCAAGGAAGTAGGGCAGGGCTCCGGCATGGGGCTGGCCATGGTCCACGGCATCGTCCACGAGCACGGGGGACATGTGTTCGTCAGCAGTGCTCCGGGCGCGGGCACCAGCTTCCGGATCCTGCTACCGGCTGCCGACGGCGGCCCGGTGCCGGCCAGCGGCGCGCTGGATCCCACCCGTCCGCTGCGGCGGCGCCTCAAGGGACGCCTGCTGCTGGTGGAGGACCAGCCGATGGTGGCCGGTTATATGGAGGAGCTGTTGCGCTCCTGGGGGCTCGACGTCACCGTCCATGCCCATCCGGCCGAAGCCCACCTCTGGTACCTGCGCGATCCAAAGCAGGTGGACGTGGTGCTCACCGACCAGACGATGCCGTCGATGACCGGGGTGCAGCTCGCCGCCTTCATGACGTCGGTGCGCCCCGACCTGCCGGTGCTGATCTACACCGGCTACGGCGAAGGCATCGCCGAAGGCGACCTGCGCGGCGCCGGGGTGGTGGCGTTGCTCACCAAGCCCATCGATCCCGACGATTTGCGCGCCCATCTCGAGCGGCTGCTCGAACGGGTTTGACAGCCGGCCTCAACGCTCGGCGGCCGGCAAGCCGCCCGGGCGCCGTTGCCGGGTCGAGAAGCTCCAGGCGATGGCCGCCAGCGCGGCGGCCGCTGCCAATGCCGACAGGGCCGCAAGCGGCGTGAACGAATCCTCGAAGGTCCAGTCGGCGGCCCACAGCGCCTCGGCGCGGCTGACCGTCCAATGCCAGGCGGTATGCGCCACCAGCACCGATACCACCAGGATGAACGCCCGTTCCTGGATGACCTTGATTTTCAGGATCAGCACGATCGCCGGAATGGCGAGCAGCAGGACCAGGATCTGGCCGAGCTCGATGCCGACGTTGAACGCCAGCAGCGACAGGAGCAGGTGCGAACCGGCGAACTGCAGCTGCGATGCCAGCAGGAAGGAGAAGCCGAAGCCATGCACCAGGCCGAACAGCCCGCTCCAGACCCAGCGACGCTCGATGTTGCGGCTGAAGATGTTCTCGATCGCCATGAAGACGATCGAGGCGGCGATGAGCAGCTCCACCAGCGGCTGGAACCACTTGCCTTGCGGCGTCAGGCCGTAGGCGGCGGCGATCAGGGTGACCGAATGCGCCACGGTGAACGATGTGACCACTGCGATCAGGTAGCCGCTGACGCGGCGATACGGCAGGATCAGGCAGATGAGAAAGAGCAGGTGGTCGGGACCGTCGAGGATGTGGTGGAAGCCGGACACGACGAATGTCGCCGCCGCCTGGTGCCAGCGCGGATCCAGGGCGACGGGCCCGCTGCCGGCATGCAGTTCGTACGCTCGCGTCGAGCCCTCGCCGTTGCTGTACCTGAGGTCGATCTTGAGGCGGTCGCGCAGGCCCGGTGCGACGGCAAAGTCCAGCTTCAGGCCTGGTCGCGCCGAGCGCAACGGATAGGTCAGCTGGACGTCGAAGTATCCCTGGTTCCAGAAGACGTAGGTGCTCGCCGGCAGCGGCGGCCCGGCCAGCAGCCGGCGCGCGGATTCGAAGCTGTCGAACGAGCGATCCGATGGCGGTGAGATCCGGCCGCGTCCTTCCTGCAGGACCAGCCGGTCGCCGTCCTCGAACCAGCGGATGTCCTTGTCGGCGGCGGCGACAGCCCGGGCCAGCCCGGGCTCGATCCGGGCCAGGTCGAGATATCCCGGGCCCTGCTTGGGCAGGTCGAGGTTCAGCAGCAGCGCCAGCGGCAGCCTGGCCAGGACATGAAGGCGATCGCCCGCCTGCTGCACATGCATGTGGACCCGCAGCTCGTTCGGGATGTCGTGCGCCAACGCCTGGCCACCGAACGCCGGCAGGAACAGGCAGGCGAACAGCAGCGCGATTCCTTGCAGCCGCGCCCGCCAGTCATATGACGG
>JAEZQX010000354.1 GCA_023441105.1 Pseudomonadota bacterium
TGAAGCGGCTCAGGGCGTGTCGAGGACCCGTGACCTCGTAAATCCATCGGGAAACCATAAACGCAAACGACGAGCGTTTCGCTCTAGCCGCTTAAGGCTAGTTAGCCGCTGCACCGGGTTGTCGGTAGCCCGGGTCCCGCAAGGGACAGCAGCGTCATTCATACCGAATCGTGCCTCGCCGGGCTACTTGGCGAGGAGCTAAAAAATAGGTGGCTGGTTGTCGGTTGAGCCTGTGCGTCGGCGTAACGGCAACGAGAACTCAAAGACGTCACTACACACGTAGAACTGATCGCAGAAGACTTCCGGACGCGGGTTCGATTCCCGCCGGCTCCACCAGCACAAGCAAGAAGGGCTGCCCGCAAGGGTGGCCCTTCTTGCTTGTGCCTGCCGAATTGGCGGAATCGGAGCCGAGTCCGCTCGCGGACGCGGCCCGCGCTTGCAAGCGCGAGCGCGCATTGCAAGGGCGATTCCCGCCGGCTCCATCACCAGCACGTCGACTGGCCAGTATCGAACGATCATCAGGTCCTACAAGCCCGGAGATTCAGCTGGCCTGTACCTCGAGGTCACGCTAACGACCTTCCCGGCGCCCTTCCCCGGCCAAGCCGCAGCTGTCGCGGAAATCGAGTTCGGAGATCTCGTCGAGAAGCTTCCGCAATTCGCTCGCCCGTTCAGATCCAAACCGCTGTTCAAAAAGTTCTTGCGCGCGTCGCCAGTGCGGCAACGACTCCTCGAGCTTCTGTTCGCCGAGCGGCGTCAGCGTGACTCGACGGCTTCGCTTGTCGCCCCTGTCGGCATCGAGCTGGAGCAAGCCATCGCGAATCAGCGGCTTGAGGGTGTGGCTAAGTCCGGTTCTATCGATCACCAGGCTTGCAGCCAACTCTCCGACAGTGGGTGCGCCAGCGCGTTGGACATGAATCAGCACGGATCGTTGCGTCGTCCGAAGCCCGCAACTGGCCAGCACGTTGTCGTAGAACAGCGATAGGTTGCGGCTTGCCTTGCGCAAAGCAGTGCAGTTGCACTGGCTTGGCTTGGGACCACTTGCAGCTTTCCCCGGCCGTTCTGGCTTCATCACCATCCCCTCGTTCATGACGCAACATGCCGCGCGGTTTCGCTTGGCGCGGGCGGCAATCCCGAATGTAACATTTTAGGAGCATATGCACGTACTTCTGTTATGCTATGGGGCCGAAGCGGCCCGACGGTCTAGAACTGCCGATACGTGCATATGCTTCTAACTAATCGCTGAAGCGGAGAGACGGTGCCATGCCAACTGCAAACATCCATGTCCACGAGGGCCAATACGACGACGCGAGGCTGGCGAGGCTCGGTGACGCCGTTCAGGGGGCGCTCGAAGCAACCCTCGGCATCCCGGCCGAGGACTACTACCGCATCTTCCACGTCCTTCCAGCCGGCCGATTCGTCCACACACCGGGGTTTCTCGGCCTGACCTACTCGAAGGACTTCATCCTGCTCGAGATCACCTTCATCACCGGGCGCCCCAAGGAAAAGCGGCTCGATTTGCTGCGCGAGCTCAATCGTCGCGTGGTCGAGGCAACCGGTATCTCGCCCGACGACCTCAGCATCCTCCTCTACGAGACCGCCGGCGAAAACGTCTCATTCGGCCGCGGACTTGCGCAGCGTGCGCACATCGCGGCAGGAACCTGACCAAGCCCATCGCCGGGGCGCACGTGATGAGCGATTCCGCGGCGTCCGGCGTAGTGGCTGCAGCGCCCTCGCCTGCCGCTCGCCTGTTGTCGGGAGCGATACTGCCGACGCTGCTCAAGCTCGGGGTACCGAACGTGCTAGCGATGACGGTGGCGGTCACCGTCAGCCTGGCCGAGACGTTCTACATCGGCGTCCTAGGCACAGAATCGCTCGCAGCAATGGCCATCGTCTTCCCGTTCATCATGCTTACGCAGATGATGTCCAACGGTGCCATGGGCGGCGGCATTTCCTCGGCGATCAGCCGGGCGCTCGGCGCCGGAGACGAGCGGCGTGCCAATGCCCTGGCCTGGCACGCCGTCGCGCTGGGGCTCGCCATCGGACTCGTTTACTCGCTGCTGCTCGGTCTTTTTGCTATACCCCTGCTCAGCGCGCTCGGCGCACGCGGAAGCGTGCTCGAGCTCGCGCGTACCTACGCACTGCCCCTGTTCTATACAGCCTTCACGATCTGGCTGATGAACACGCTCGCTTCGGTGATTCGGGGCACGGGCAACATGTCCGTCCCGTCAATCGTCATCTTCGCGACCGCGCTGCAGCAGATACTGGTCGGCGGCATCCTCGGGCTCGGGCTGGGCCCAATCCCCCGCTTTGGTCTTCCTGGCGTCGCTGCGGGCCAGATCGTCTCGAGCGTGGTCGGCATCGCGGCATTCGCCGCGTACCTGGCGAAAGATGGAGCACGCGTGCGCCCAACACTCGCGGGAGGGCACGTCCAGGCGGCCCTTTTCGGATCGATCCTCCGGGTCGGTGCTCTTGCCTGCCTTTCCCCCGTGCAGAACGTCATCGTCATGATGGTTCTCACGGGACTGGTGGCCCGGCTCGGACTAACTGCCCTCGCCGGCTACGGAATCGGCCAGCGACTCGAATTCATGCTCGTTCCGATCTCGTTCGGGATGGGCGTGGCCTCAGTTCCGATGGTGGGCATGGCCATCGGCGCTGGAAATGTCGCGCGAGCCCGGCAGGTGGCCTGGACTGCGGCGTCCGTCTCTGCCACTGTCCTCGCTGTCGTTGGCGTGACACTCGCCTTCCTGCCGGATCTGTGGACGGCGCGTTTCACCCAAAACCTGGAAGTCCTCGAGATCGCCAACCGGTATTTCCGGATAGCCGGGCCGGGCTTCGCCTTCTTCGGCTTCGGTCTGACCCTGTACTTTGCGTCCCAGGGCTCGGGCAAGGTACTCGGCCCGGTGCTGACGGCAACGCTTCGCCTGGTCCTCATTATTGTCATCGGCACCGTCCTGAACGCGATCGATGCGGGTGTCGATGCCTATTTCTGGCTCATCATGGCAGGCATGATCGCCTACGGACTATCGACCGCGTTGGTCGTGAGAACAACCCGCTGGTAGTCGCAGCCTTCGGAGCTGCAACCGATGACCGCCGTGCGCGCTTACGACCGCGACCAGGCGTACCAGGCCTGCAAGCGGCCGAGAGAAGCGATAGTCGAGGAAGCGGATCAGCGCGTCGTTGAACCACGCCGGGTCCTCGCTCGCGCGCTCGTGGAGCGCCTCGAGGCTGTCGGCACCCAGCGCCCGCATGAAGCGCGTGAGGTTGGCCTCCTCGACCGTCGCAGCGTCCGGTCGCCACACGACGCCGGACGACCTGGCGACATCGCCTTGCATCTCGTACTCCGGTCGGGACATTGGCTGGATGCGGCCGGCGGCTGCCCGTATCAGGCTATTTCACGAACTTGCGGAACTGCGGCTTGCGCTTCTCCTTCAGCGCCGCCACGCCCTCGCGCGATTCGTCCGTGTCGTAGTACAGCTTCAGCGCATACATCCCCATACCGGCGATGCCCGCCTGGTGGGCGGTGTCCATGTTGAAGCTGCGCTTGGCGATCGCCAGTGCGGTCGGACTGCGTTCGCAAAGTTCCTCGCCCCAGGCCTGGACTTCCGCGTCGAGCTGCTCATGCGGCACGCATTTGTTGGCGAGCCCCATCGCCGCGGCCTCGGCACCCGTGTAGCGGCGGCAGAGATACCAGATCTCGCGCGCCTTCTTCTCGCCCACGACGCGCGCAAGGAAGGCGGTGCCGTAGCCGGGGTCGACCGAGCCCATCTTCGGGCCGACCTGGCCGAAGATCGCCTTCTCGGAGCAGATGGTCAGGTCGCAGATCGTGCACAACACGTTGCCGCCGCCGATGGCAAAGCCCTGCACCCGCGCGATCACCGGCTTGGGCACGTTGCGGATGGCGTCGTGCAGCTCCTCCATCGGCAGGCCGATGGTGCCGCGACCGTCGTAGTTGCCGTCGTGGGCGGACTGGTCGCCGCCGGTGCAGAAAGCCTTGTCGCCGGCGCCGGCCAGCACGATGGCGCCGATGTCCTTGTCATAGCCGGCCCGGTTCAGCGCCTTGATCAGCTCGTCGCAGGTGGTGCCGCGAAACGCGTTCATCTTCTCCGGCCGGTTGATCGTGATCCAGGCCACGCCGTTGCGCACTTCGTACAGGATGTCCTGAAACTCCATGGTTCGCTCCTTCGCCGTTCATGGTTGTGGCGGTCACGGTCCGGTCGTCGAGTCGCTTCATGAGGTCTCCTCTGCCGCGCGGACGCGCCGCCCCATGGTGAACTGAAAGCGCATCTTTGTGTCAATAGGTTGCCTAATATTAGGATGCAAGGGGCGCTGGCGCAAGCCTCCCTGGTTTTCCACCAGGGCCAAATCTACTTCGTAGCCATCGCCTTGCGACTAGGCTCCACGTCATGCCACCGCACCGATGAACGCCAAACCGAATGACAAGCAGTTGCATAACCACATCGCCACGACTCCTCGCCGCCGACGCTGCATTGAAGAGCTTCCGGATCAACGCGATCGCGGCGCACGCGTTTGCTCGACCCCGGGTCCGATTCCATCCGCCACGGCCGCACACCCCGGCGCGACCACATCATGAACGCTTCGCTCATCGTCTCCATCGTCCGGAACGGCTCGGGCAGCACGGTGCTCGAGGCCGCGGTCGCGGTCGGCGCGCGAGGCGGCGCCGTCATCCTCGGCCGCGGCGCCAGGATCAACGAGAAGGAAAAGATCTTCCGCATGTCGATCGAGCCGGAGAAGGAGATCGTCCTGACGCTGCTCCCGGCCGAACGCGCCGACGCCATCCTCGAGGCCATCGTGCAGGCGGCTGAGGGTCAATGAAGTGGGACGCGGCATCGCTTTCGTCCTGCCGGGGGACAATGTCGCGGAGGTCGCCCATTTCCTCAGCGAGGCGCCGCCATGACGCCGCAGCCCAGGCTCCTAGACGTCGAGGTCGACGTCCTTGGTCTCCTTGCCCAGCAGCAATGCCACCAGCGTGAGGCCGCCCATCAGCGACAGGTAGACGCCGACCAGCAGCGGCGAACCTTCCCCCATGTTCCACAACCATACCGCGATGAATGGGGCGACTGCAGCACCGAGGATCGACGAGACGTTGTAGGAGATGCCCGAGCCGGTATAGCGGACGTTGGTCGGGAACAGCTCCGGCAGCAACGCGCCCATCGGCCCGAACGTCAGGCCCATGAGGCTGAAACCGATCACCAGCCACGCCATCACGCCGCCGAAGCCGCCGCCGAGCAGGGGCACCCACAGCAGCCCGAACAGGATGATGCCGAGCGTGACGAAGATGAGTGTGCGGCGGCGGCCGAAACGGTCTGCCCAGGGCCCTGAAAGCAACGTGAAGATGCCGAAGAAGACGACGCCGAAGATGAGCATCAGCACGAAGCTGTTGTAGCTGTAGCCGAGGCCCGACAGCACCGAACCCTGCGCCGGGGCTGCCGGCGCCCGGCCATAGCTGAGCGAGAACGTGGTCATCAGGTAGAAGAGCACGTAGGTCGCGAGCATGTAGAAGGTACCGAGGACCACCTCGCGCCAGTGCTTGCGCAGGACCTCGCCGAGCGGCAGCTTCACGACCTTGCCGGTGACGACAGCCTTCGAGAAGGCACTGCTTTCAACCAGGCTGAGCCGCACCCACAGTCCGACGATCACCATGATGGCCGAGCACAGGAAGGGGATGCGCCAGCCCCAGTCGAGAAATGCCGCGGAGGGACGCGAAGGATCGTCCGATGGCAGCGCGGCGGCCACCATCAGGAACAAGCCGTTGGCGATGATGAAGCCGAGCGGCGCGCCGAGCTGCGGAAAGGTGCCATACAGCGCGCGCTTGCCCCGCGGCGCGTTCTCGGTTGCGACCAGCGCCGCGCCCGACCACTCACCGCCGAGGGCGAAGCCTTGGGCGAGACGCAGGATCACCAGCAGCAGCGGCGCCAGCCAGCCGATGGACTGGTAGGTGGGGAGCAGCCCGATGAGGAAGGTGGCGATGCCCATGGTGAGCAAGGCGGCCACCAGGGTGGTCTTGCGCCCGACCTTGTCACCGAGATGTCCGAAATAGACCGCGCCGAGCGGGCGGGCCACCATGGCCGCGCCGAACACCGCGAACGACGACAGCAAGGCCGTCGTCTCGTTGCCGGTCGGAAAGAAGAGATGCGGAAACACCAGGACCGCAGCCGTCGCGTAGACGTAGAAGTCGTAGAACTCGATGGTGGTGCCGACGAGGCTCGCGAGGAGCACGCGCGAGCGCGGGTTGACCGGCGCTTGCGGATCCTCGGGAGGCGGCGGGGTCGGTACGGAATCCGCCCCACCAGGCAGGTTCACAGCGCTGGCCACGGACCCTCCTCGGGACGGCTCATCATCGTCATCGTGCTCTCCGGTAGTCGGTAGGCGCGCCAAAGCTTCGCGCTCGACCTGCGCCGAGCCTACCACCCCGTGCTTATTCCATGTCAATGCATATGTATTTGCATGCACTCATGTTATCCTCGGCGCCTGCCGCCCGGGCCAGGCCAACCGGTCGTCGCGGCCTGGAGACGAGGCACCGGAGATCCATGCGCAAAGCAAGCAGCACACCTGCCGCCCGATGGAGATTGGACGGCAACATCGCCTTTCAGATGGCCTGTGTGATCGGGCGCATGCAGCAGGAACTGCGCAATTCTGTCCTGCGCGACCTGGACCTGAGTTATTCGCATTTCCGGGTCCTGGAGGTGCTGTTCGAGACGGACGGGCAGCAGATCGGCGACCTGGCGAAAGCCGTCGTGGTTCGCCAGCCGGTGCTCAGCCGCGTCGTCGACCAGATGGAGGAGCGCGCGCTGGTGCGTCGCAAGCCGGACAGTCATGACAGCCGTATCACCCGCGTCTGGCTCACTTCCACCGGCCGCAAGGCGTTGCTGTCTGCCCTGCCCGGCGCGCAGCAGATCGTCGAACGGGCGCTGAGCGTGATCAGCCGCGAGGAACGTGAGTTGCTCGCGGGCCTGCTGCGGCGGTTGAACCAGGACCTGTCCTGAGCCGCGCACGGCTCCCCCTCTGCATCGGCAGGAACGAAGACCTGCCCCAGCTCGCCCGGCCTGCTGCATGTGCCGCTCCGACAACCAACCGGAATACCAGATGGGAATCCTGATCGACGGCAAGTGGCACGAGGCCCCGCCGAATCTGAACGAACGCGATGGCCGGTTCGTGCGCAAGGACTCGGCGTTTCGCAACTGGATCACGGTCGACGGCAGCGCCGGTCCGTCGGGAGAGGGCGACTTCAAGGCCGAAGCCGGCCGCTATCGGTTGTATGTCAGCCTTGCCTGCCCCTGGGCCCACCGCACGCTGATCTTCCGCAAGCTGAAGAAGCTCGAGTCGATCATCCCGGTATCGGTCGTACACTGGCTGATGGCCGACCGCGGCTGGACGTTCAAGCCGGCCCCGGGCGTCGTGCCGGATCCGGTTCATCATGTCGAAGCCCTGTACCAGTTGTATGTGCTTGCGAAGCCGGGCTACAGCGGCCGCGCCACGGTGCCGGTACTGTGGGATTGCCGGCGCAACACCATCGTCAACAACGAGTCGGCGGAGATCATCCGGATGCTCAACAGCGCGTTCGATGGCGTTGGCGCCGCGCCGGGCGACTACTGCCCCGCCCGGCTGCTGCCGGAGATCGACGCTGTCAACCAGCGTATCTACGCCACTCTCAACAACGGTGTCTACAAGGCCGGTTTCGCCACCACGCAGGCAGCCTACGAGGCTGCGCTGCAGCCGCTCTTCGAAACCCTGGACTGGCTGGAATCCCGCCTCGCCGACCGGCGTTTCCTGTGCGGCGAGGACATGACCGAAGCGGACTGGCGGTTGTTCACCACGCTGGTCCGATTCGATGCCGTCTATCACGGCCACTTCAAGTGCAACCTGCGCAGGCTCGTCGACTACCCCAACCTGTGGGCCTACACGCGCGCCCTCTACCAATGGCCGGGCGTCGCGGACACGGTCGACTTCACGCACATCAAGAGCCACTACTACGGCAGCCACCGCCACATCAATCCGAGCGGCATCGTGCCGCTCGGACCGCTGCTCGACTTTTCAGTTCCGCCCGGGGATCGATGATCGGCGACGCGCCGCCGAGCCCGAGTGCGTCATGATCCCCGCCCGGCCAGGCGATGCAGGGCCCTCGCCTGCTGGACCGCGCAATCCACGCCGTCGAGGACCGGCATTCGGCAACGCGATGCCAATGCATCCGCGTAACCGCAAAGCACTGCGCCCGCGAGCACCACCGCCTGAGCTCCGGCATCCCGAAGCCGGTCGCAGGCACCTGCCAGCGGATCGAGCAGAGGGAGCTCGTGAGGATCAACCCGCGCAAAAGCCGACTCTGCCTCGACCGCCTCGTAGGCCGCCATCCGCGAGGCCACCCCCACCTCCTTGGCCCGTCGACGAAACAGGGGCAGCAGCGAGGCGCCCAATGTCAGCAGCCCCACGCGCTCGACCATCAGGCACCCAGTCAGCAGCGCGGCCTCGGTCATGCCGAGCACCGGCAGGTGCGGCAGGCGCCGGCGCAGGTCGCGAGCCGCGCCATCGAGGGAAATCGCCAGGACGATCGCATCCCGTCCGGGAGCATGTGCCAAGGCCAGGGTCATTGCATTGGCATCGGCCTGCCGCAATTGCTCGGCCGTGCGCACCGCCGTCGGGCCGGAGGCAGCCGTCACCGCGGTCAGCTCGTCGCCCGGCTCCAGCGCACCTTGCGCGGAGGCCGCCAGTCGCTGAGTGATGTGCGTCGATGTGTTGGGGTTGATCAGCAGGAGCCGCACGACGTTTCCGCTCGCCCGCTGTCAAGCACCGAATATCGCTTCCAGGTCCACCTCGGCGTCCGCCTGCTCGAGGTCCAGGCTTCCTTCGATGTGATCCAGGTGCTCGATCATCAGCTTCTCGGCATGAGCCAGGTCTCGCCGGGCGATGCAATCCACCAGTCGCGAATGCTCGTCGGCGCGGCAGCTGGTCGCTGTCGGCATGTCGTAGAGGAAGATGATCAGGCAAGTCAGGGTGCAGAGCTCGCGCATGCTGCGCATCAGCGCCGAGTTGCCCGCCAGCGTCGCGAGCAGCGTGTGGAACTCGCCAGAAAGACGCACGATTGCACGCTTGTCGTCGCGCCGGCGGGCATCCTCCTCGAGCGCCTGGTGCTGGCGCAGCCGTTCGACATGCTCCGGTTTCAGCCCGGCAATCAGGCGGCGCAGGATGGCAGGCTCGATGAGCCGGCGGGCTTCGAACACGTCGACGGCCTGCTCGATCGAGGGCTTGGCCACGAAGGCGCCGCGCTGCGGATAGAGGTCGACGATCTGCTCATGCGCAAGCCTGGCCAGCACTTCGCGGATCCTGGCTCGGCTGACGTGGAAGATCGCCGCCAGGCGCTCCTCTACCAGCTTGGTCCCCGGATGCAGCCGGTGCTCCAGGACAGCCGTGTAGATGCGCTCGTATATCTCGTCGTGCCACTGCTCGCGCTCGATCCTGGCGCGGGCTGCGGGCTCCCGCGCCGTCCTGCCCTGTGCTGTCCGCCGTTTCGACGGCACAGCCGCAGGCTTGTCGTTCCTGGCCGCCAGCCTTGCGACCTTGCTCAACGCCATTCGCTCAGCGCCACTCGAAAAGCCGCCCCCATGAACGCAGCGTCGCCGGATCTGCGCCGGCCGCGCGCAACGCTCCCCACACGGTGGTGCTGACGGTATCCAGCAGCGGGATGCCGGTCTGCGCCTCGAATTCCGCCGCCAGCGGTGCAGCGCGCAGGTTGGTGCAGTAGGTAGCGATCGCGTCGGGCCTGGCTGCCGCCACCTCGTGCATCAGCGCCAGCAGATGCGACGGCTCCACCAAGGCGAAATCGTAGTTGACGCGTATGTCCAGATGTCGTTCCGCCACGACCTCGATGCCCTGCGCAGCGTAGTTCCGGACGATACGCTCCTGCACGTCGGCGGTGTAGGGCGTGACCAGCGCCAGCCTGCGGATGTTGCGCAGCTCGAGCAGTTCGTTGAGCGCCAGGACGGCGGTGGTGGCCGGTATGCCGGTGACCTCGCTGATGCGCGCGCTCAGGCGCCGGTCTGCCTCGAACCCGAGCCAGCCCGCGGAGGTTCCGCTCCAGGCGATGACGTCCACTTTCGCATCGGCGAGCAGCTCGGCCGCAGCCAGGATCCTGCTGTCGTCGAACTGGCCCAGGGCCTGCGCGGAGAGCGCGATCTCCGTCACCTTAAAGCGCGAGAAATGGGCGGTGCAGCCTGGCACGCCGGCGGCCAGCAGACTTGTCAGGGGCTCCAGCGCCGTATTCGAGGAAGGCGTCAGCACGCCCAGGCGAATCGCCCGGTCCATCATCACTCCAGGTTGTGCGGACGCCGCGCCCGCCGGGGCATGGCGATTCCCGGATGAGGGGGCAGCGTCGGCAACGTTTATCGAACCGCGCCATCGATCCTAAACTTCTATCGCTGGTTTGTCGACAGGCATGTCAACATAGGTCCGGAGCACAAGTCCCTTCCGCCTTGGCCCGGTCCTTGCAACCACGAGGCTGCGGGAGCCGAGCTTCCGATGAATGCCCCAGCAGGATGCACACAGCCAAAATGTTGACAGTAGTGTCGCCAAAAAACTCGCCGGTCCGCCCCAATCTGGGGCTTCGGGGATCGCCATGAACAGCGTCGGCCTCGACCTGGTGATTCGCCACGCTCGCGTCGCCACCGCCAGTGACTGCTTCGAATCGGACATCGGTATCGCCGGCGGGCAGGTGGTGCTCCTCGGGAAGGGTCTGCCGCCGGGCGCGCGCGAGATCGATGCCCGCGGGCGAGTCGTCACGCCCGGCGGCGTCGACGCGCACTGCCACCTGGACCAGCCGATGGCGCCGCCGGCCCGCATGGCCGACGACTTCGACAGCGGGACCCGTTCAGCGGCCTGCGGCGGAACCACCACCGTCATACCGTTCGCCGCGCAGCAGAAGGGACAGTCCCTGCGCGCGGCAGTGGACGACTACCACCGGCGGGCGGAGGGCCGGGCGCACCTCGACTATGCCTTCCACCTGATCGTCAGCGATCCGACGCCGACGGTGCTGAAGGAGGAGTTGCCGGCGCTGATCGCCGAAGGCTACACCTCGTTCAAGATCTACATGACCTATGACGACCTCAAGCTCGACGACGGCCAGATCCTCGACGTGCTGGCGGTTGCGCGCGAGCATGGCGCGATGGCGATGGTCCACGCCGAGAACGCCGACTGCATCGAGTGGCTCACCCGACGGCTCGAGGCCGCCGGCAGGACGGCGCCGCGCTTCCACGCTGCCTCGCGCCCGATGCTGGTCGAGCGCGAAGCCACCCATCGAGCGATCGCATTGTCCGAACTCGTCGACGTGCCGATCCTCATCGTGCACGTT
The DNA here is from genome assembly GCA_023441105.1 of Pseudomonadota bacterium. The sequence continues at coordinate 11,357 of JAEZQX010000354.1, forward strand.
TCCGGCAGCGAGGCCGTGGAACAGATCCGCTGGGCCAGGGCCCGCGGCATGAATGTGTTCGCCGAAACCTGCCCTCAGTACCTGTTCCTCACCGCGGCCGATCTCGGCGCGGAGGACAGCTACCTGGGCGCTCGCTGCGTCTGCAGCCCGCCGCCGAGGGACGAGTCGAATCAGGAGGTCATCTGGAATGGCCTCGCGGATGGCCTGTTCACCGTGTTCTCTTCCGACCACGCCCCGTTTCGCTACGACGATCCCGAGGGCAAGAAGCCGGGCGGGCGCGAGGTGCCGTTCCGCCACATTCCAAACGGCATTCCGGGCATCGAGACGCGAATGGCGCTGCTTTATTCCGAGGGGGTGCTCGCGAGACGGATCTCCGTCAACCGCTTCGTCGAACTCACCGCCACCAATCCCGCCAAGGCCTACGGCATTCATCCGCGCAAGGGAACCATCGCCGTTGGCTCCGATGCGGACTTGGTCATCTGGGACGAACGGGATTTCGTGCTGAGCAACGAACAGCTCCACCATGCGGTGGACTACACGCCTTACGACGGCATGCGTCTGCGCGCCTGGCCGGGCATCACCTTGAGTCGGGGCGAAGTCCTGTGGGACGGCGCGAGCTTCCAGCCGCATCCCGGACACGGACGTTTCCTCCACTGCGCAACGCCGTCGCTGCAACCCCTTTCGCCCCCTCGGCGGGGCTGAAGCCGCCCACCTGTCCTACCGGCCCTTCTCCCTCAAGCCCTCGAACCTGGAGTCCATGATGAACCCCACCAGCCGCATCCTCTCGCTACTGGCCTCGTCGACCGTAGCCGCGTTGCTCTCCTGCCTGCCCGCGCAAGCCCAGGAGCGGATCACCTACAAGGTGGTCGGCCAGCCGGCAGCCACCGGCCTGGTGCAGAAGAACAAGGAAAAGCCTTTCTTCGACGAGTTCGCCAAGCGCACCGGCCTGCCGATCGACGCCGACTACAAGGCAATCGACCAGCTGGGCATCAAGGACACGGAGCAGTTGCGCGTCATGAAGGCCGGCCTGTTCGACATCGTCTCCTTGCGCGTTTCGCAGAACTCGCGCGACGAACCCACCCTGCTCGGCATGGACCTGGTCGGCGCCTCCCCCGACTACAAGACCGCCCGCAAGGTCTACGAGGCCTACTTCGACACGCTCGACCAGCGACTGCAGAAGCAATTCCAGGTCAAGCTCCTCGGCGTCTGGCCGTTCGGTCCGCAGATCCTCTTCTGCAAGAAGCCGCTGACCAAGCTCGCCGACCTGAAAGGCATGAAGGTCCGCACCTACGACCAGAACCTGTCGAAATTCATCGAATCGGTCGGCGGCACGCCGGTACCCCTCGGCTTCACCGAGGTGCACCAGTCGTTGTCGCTCGGCGTCGTCGATTGCGCCATCACCGGCCCGAGCTCCGCCAACTCGTCGAACTGGCCCGAAGTCACCACCCACCAGTACCCGCTGGGCTTCCAGATGGCGTTGAACGGGTACGCCATCACCATGCGGTCCTGGAACAAGCTCAACCCGGATCAGAAGAAGAAGCTGCAGGCTGCCTTCACCGCCTTGACCGACGACATCTGGGCCTACTCCGAGGAGCTCACCCAGGATGCCATGAATTGCAACTCGGGCAAGGACCCCTGCACCACCGGCAAGAGGTTCCAGCTGACGAACGTGCCGGTGCAGCCTGCGGACATCGACATGGTGCGCAAGGCGGTGGGCGAAATTTCGCTGCCCACCTGGGCCGAGATCTGCGACCGCTCGAATCCCGGCTGTTCGGACGCCTGGAAGAAGACCGTCGGCAAGGCCATCGGCATCCAGTAACCACAGGTCCGTCCGGGCCCGAAGACCCGGATCCACCAACGACAGCTCCGGAGGAAAGACCGATGAAGGAACACATCGAGCGCTGGCTGGGCACCCTGTTCGGCATGATATTCATCTTCCTGTCATTCGTCGTCACCGTCGAAACCGTGATCCGCAAGGCGTTCAACGTGTCCCTGCAGGGAGCCGACGAGCTCGGCGGCTACTCCCTCGCCTTCGGCGCGACGCTGGCCTTCACCCTGGCACTGACCGGACGCACGCATATCCGGGTCGACGTGTTCCACGACCGGTTTCCGCGGTGGCTGCAGACGGCGCTCAACTGGCTGTCGATAGTGGCCCTGGCCGCCTTCGCCTGCCTGCTTGCGTGGCTCGCCTGGTTCGTCATCCAGGACTCGCGGGCGTACCAAAGCGTCTCGCAGACGCCCTGGGCGACGCCCCTGGCCTACCCCCAGACGGCCTGGCTGGCCGGGCTGATCGTCTTCGCTCTGGTGTCGGCGGCGGCCGCGGCGCGGGCCACCTGGTTGATGCTGGGCGGAAAGCGCGAGCTGCTCGATCGCGAGTTCGGGCCGCGCAGTACGCGGGAGGAGGTGGCCGAGGAGGTCGAGGATCTCAAGACCCGGTCGCAGTCGGACGACACGCCGATTGCCGGCGTCGCGGCAGGAGCGAAGGCATGAACGTCTCCTACATCCTGATTGGCTTTGCCGGAATGCTCGGCATGATGCTGATCGGCTTTCCGATCGCGGTCGCCATGGCAATGGTCGGGATTCTCGGCGGCATGCTGGCATATGGCGCTCCCTTCATCGATTCGATCGCCCCGGTGGTATGGGGCGTGCACAACGACAACCTCCTGACGGCGATCCCGCTGTTCGTGCTCATGGGGGAGCTGCTGCTGCGCTCGGGCATCGCCGACCGGATGTTCCATGCCCTGGCCGCCTGGCTCGGCCGCCTGCCGGGTGGGCTGCTCCACACCAACATCGGTTGCAGCGCCCTGTTCGCCGCCACCTCCGGCTCGTCCGTGGCCACCGCGGCCACCATCGGCACCGTCGCCCTGCCGTCCCTGCACAAGCGCGGCTACCCGATGCACCTGTCGCTGGGCTCGATCGCCGCCGGGGGTACGCTTGGCATCCTGATTCCCCCGTCGGTCAACCTCATCGTCTACGGATCGCTGACCGACACCTCGATCGGCAAGCTGTTCATCGCGGGCATCATTCCGGGCCTGTTGCTCACCGCCTGCTTCATGGCCTTCATCCTGGTCCATGCACTGGTGACCGGCACGAGCATCCGCGAGGAGAAGGTGCCCCTCGGGCAGCGGCTGCGCCTGCTCAAGGACCTGGTTCCGCCGGCCGTCGTCTTCCTGATCGTGATGGGCAGCCTCTACACGGGCCTGGCGACGACCACTGAATCGGCGGCACTGGGCGTGGTGGCGTCGCTGCTCTTCGCCTGGCACGGCCGAAAGCTTGGCTGGACGCTGCTGCAGCACTGTTTCGTGCAGACGGCAAAGACGAGCGGCATGATCCTGCTGATCATCACCGCCGCGTTCATCCTGAACCTCGCCATCAGCCTCACCGGCGTGGCCGAAGCGATGACCACCTGGGTTACCTCGTTCGGGCTTTCGCCGACCGAGCTGCTACTCGCCCTGGTGCTGTTCTACCTGCTGCTCGGCATGTTCATGGACGTGCTGTCGATGATGGTGGCGACCATACCGGTGACCTTTCCGATCGTCACCTCGCTCGGCGTGGATCCAGTGTGGTTCGGTATCTTCATCGTGCTGATGTGCGAGCTTGGCCTGATCACGCCGCCGGTGGGAATGAACCTGTTCGTGGTCCACGGTATCCGGCCGGACAGCGGCGGGATCCGCGACGCGATCGTCGGCGCCCTGCCCTACGTGCTGATCCTGATCGCGTTCACGGTGCTGCTGATCACCTGGCCCGGTATAGCCACCTGGCTGCCGGGCAAGATGTGATGGTCGCGCCGTCTTCGCCCTGGTGGCAGCGATCGGCAGCAGAGCTTGCCGCCGCGTATCGCCTGCGCGAGGTGGCGCCCAGCGAGGTGCTTGCATCGTGCCTTTCGCGTATCGATGCACTCAATCCCCAAGTCAATGCGATCGTCGCCCTGCGACGCGAGAAGGCCCTCGAGGATGCCCGGGCCAGCGATGGACGCTTCGCCCGGGGGGCACCCCTGTCGCCGCTCGACGGCGTGCCGCTGGCGGTCAAGGACAACATCCCGAGCGCCGACCAGCCGACCACCTGGGGCAGCATGGCAGGCCGCACGTGGTGCAGCGGCCGGGACGAACTGGCCCTGGCGCGCGCTCGCGCGGCCGGCGCGATCGTGGTCGGCAAGACCAACGTGCCGGAATTCACCCTCGAGGGCTACACCTCCAACCCGCTGTTCGGCACCACGCGCAATCCTTTCGACCTGCAGTTGACGCCGGGCGGATCGAGCGGCGGTTCGGTCGCGGCGGTGGCGGCCGGCATGGTGCCGCTTGCCCTGGGAACGGACGGCGGCGGCTCGACCCGCCGGCCGGCATCCCATACCGGGCTGGTCGGCTTCAAGCCGTCGATCGGCGCCATCGCCCGGGAACACGCGCTGCCGCCGCTCCTGCTCGACTTTGAAGTCATCGGAGCGATCGGCCGCAGCGTCGCCGACGTCCGGCTGCTGTTCGACGTCTTGCGCGGCCCGCATCCGGGCGATCGCCGCTCCTATGCGGCAGACGTGCGCAAGCCGCTGCCGGCGCGCCTGCGGGTGCGTTATGTGCCGACCCTCGATGATGCCCCGGTCGACCCCCAGGTCGCGCTTTCCTGCCGCCGCACAGCCGAGCGGCTGGCCGACCTCGGCCACGACGTGCAGCACGGTCCGCTGCCGCTGAGCCTCGGCTTCATCACGCAAGCCTGGCCGTCGATCGGCCCGATCGGATTGGCCTGGCTTTTCGCCCGCCATCCCTCCTGGCGCGAGGGCGCGTCGGCGAAGTACCTGCAGATGGCGGCGGCGGGCGCCAGCATCACGGCCGCCGACCTCTGGCAGATCCTGGAGGAGGTGGAGCAGTTGCGCCGCGATACGGCCGGCCTGTTTGCCGCCTGCGACCTGGTCGTCATGCCGGCCGCAGCGGCCCTTCCCTGGGCTGCGGACACGCCTTTCCCGGAGGTCATCGACGGCGTGCCCGTCGGACCCCGAGGACATGCGGTTTTCACCGGCTGGGTGAATGCAGCGGGGCTGCCGGCAATCGCCGTGCCATGCGAGCCATCGAAGGAGGGCCAGCCGATTGGCGTCCAGCTGATCGCCGACTATGGCACGGATTCGGCGCTACTCGATGCGGCGGCAGCGCTGGAAGCCGTGGCGCCGCATCGCTGGCGCTGGCCGATGCCCTGAAGCGGCATGGGGCTGTCGCCAACCGGTTGCGGCTACAACGCGACGCTCGCTTCGCCGATGCCGTCGAAGATCACCCGCACCGCATCGCCGGGTCGGGCGTCAAGAAGGCCGCACCAGGTCCCGGTCGTGACCACCGTGCCGGCAGGCACCGACGAACCGTCGCGAGTGGCGTGGCGCAGCCAGGGAACCAGGACGAAAGCCGGATCCGCCATCGTGTGCGTGCCTTGGAAGACTTGCTCCGGCCGTGCGCCGATGCGCACCCGGCATTCCTGCGCCTGCCAGTCCCGCGCGAGAAAGGGCTGCCAATCTCCCAGGACCAGCGCGCCGTGTGACTGCTGGTCCGCGAGCTTGGCGAACGGCGGAGCTTCGTGTGCCTCGAGCCAGCGCGAATCGACGATCTCGATCGAAACGCACATGCCGTCCACGAGCCCTTCTGCCTGCCCGGGTGCAAGCGAAAGCGCCTTGGCGGCATCCACCCGCTCGCCCAGCCGCAGGGCGATCTCCGCCTCGATTCCCCGCAAGCAAAACGGCCAGTCGCGCGCCTGCGCCGGACTTTGCCAGACGCCGGCCGGCGGCAGCGGCGCATGAGTCGCGACCGCCTGCCGCGAAGCGCCTCCCGACTTCCAGTAGCGGGGCTCGCTGCCGCCGAACCAGTCCAGCTCCCGTGCCACGGCAGCCTGTACCGCGTAGGCTGCGGCGGCATCGTCCAGCACCGGCGCGGGCACCGGCCGGCCCTGGCGGCGTGCCTGCAGCAGGCTCGAAACAGCAGTGTCGATGGGGGTCATGGCGCGAACTCCAGGAGCGGCGCGTCATTGTACGCAGTGAGCGCCCGCCGGACCCTGCCCCTCGCCGGCTCCCCCACTGGATCGACCCACGCCGCTTTCCAGGGACTGCCCTTTCCCATCCGCCTGCTCCCTCATCCGCCTGCTCCCTCATCCGCCTGCTCCGCCACGTCCACGTTTCTCATCCACCTGCTCCGCAACCCCACCTCGCCATGAATGCCATCGATGAACTAGCCAACACCCGACGGTTCGACGATCGCCGACCGCCGCCCGAAGCGGCGCTGCGCTGGCCGAATGGCGCCGGCCTGGCTGTCTCGTTCGTCCTCAACATCGAAGAGGGCGCCGAACTGTCGATCGCATCCGGCGATGCAAGCAACGAGGCCGTGCATGAAGTCACCAACCGCATCGAGGAGGTGCCCGACTACTGCATGTCGACCCACTTCGAATACGGCGCGCGTGCAGGCTATGCGCGTGTCATCCGGCGCTTCGCCGATGCCGGCTTGCCGCTGACCTTGAACGTCTGTGGGCGGGCCATCGAGCAGACGCCGAATGTGGCCGAAGACGCGCGCCGGTACGGCTTCGAGATGTGCGGCCACGGCTGGCGGTGGGAGTCACCAGCGCGAATGGACGAGGCGCAGGAGGCCAGCCTCATCGCCAAGACCGCCGCGGTGATCAAGAGCCTGGCCGGGACTGCGCCGGTGGGATGGCACAACAAGTCCTCGCGCAGCCATCGCACGCGGCGCCTGCTGCGCGAGCACGGCGATTTCATCTACGACAGCGACGACTACGGCGGTGACCTGCCCTACCTCCTCGACCTGAAGGACGGCCGCCCGCCCCACGTCGTGGTCCCCTATGCCTTCGACACCAACGACATGCGCTTCTTCGATCGAGGTGGATTCGTGCGGGCGGCCGACTTCGCCGGCTATGTCGGCGACGCCATCGACGCACTGCTGGCGGAAGCGGATGACTCGCCGCGGATGCTGACCATCGGGCTGCACACCCGGATCATCGGCCGTCCCGGCAGGATCGCGGGCCTCGACGGGATCCTTCGGCACGTCGAGCGGCTGCGCAGTCGCCTGGACGTGCTGACGCGGGCGGACATCGCGCGGCATTGGCTGGCGAATGCCGCCTGGCCCACCCGCTGAGCAAACGTGCAGGGCGCGGAGGCGCCGGTGCGCCAGATGCACGACGGGCGGCGCGCCGGCCCGTCGGCCTACTCGGTGGTCTTGCCGTCGAAATGCTCTTCCTGCGCGTCGGCCTGCGCCTTGGTCACGTGCACGGTGCCGTCCTTGTGCTCGGGCGGCGCGTAGAGCGTGTAGAGCTGCAGCGGCTTGTCGCCTTTGTTGACGACGTTGTGGCGCGCACCCGCCGGCACGATGATGGCGTCGTCCGCCTCGACCGCGTGCCGCTTGCCGTCGATCAGGACCTCGCCCTTGCCCTGCTCGACCCGGAAGAACTGGTCCCGATCGTCGTGCACCTCTTCGCCGATCTCCTCGCCCGGCTTGAGCGACATGAGCACCAGCTGCATGTTCTTGCCGGTGTAGAGCACGCGGCGAAAATCCGTGTTTTCCTCGGTCAATTTCTCGATGTCGTCGACGAAGCCCTTCATGCTCAACCTCCTGTGAAATGCCTGTTTGAAGTCTACCCGACCTCCTCGTTTCCCCGCGCAGGCACCGCAGCGGCCGATCCGGATACCATGACGTCGTGCCGGCCACAGGCCCATCCGGGCCGCGCCAGCGGCGGCGACTTCACTCCGCCGAGAGCTCCACGTAGTCGCCGTCCCGGTAGACGGTCAGGCGCGTGCCGTCAACCGACTCCCATTCGAGCAGCGACCGCACCAGGTCGGCGCTGTCGGCCAGCGGACGGCCGTTGAAACCGACCACGATGTCATCCACCCGCAGGCCGATACGCTGCGCGACGCCGCTGCGGGCCACCTCGGTGACCACCGCGCCGTCGGCGAGCAGGCGGCCGGCCGCGAGCGCCGCCGGCGGCGACACGTCTTCGAACTTGGCACCAAGCCGCGGCCGGCTGCCGGCGGCACCGCTTCTCAGGTCGTCGGCGATCCTCAGCACCAGCTCGATCGGCATCGACAGGCTGACGCCCGCGGTGCCGAACGGCCCGACCATCATCCTCAGGTTCATGCCGACGATCGACCCGGATGAATCGAGCAGCGGCCCGCCGGAGTTGCCCGGGTTGAGTGCCAGGTCGCTCTGGATGAACAAGGCGTCGGTGTCCTCGGCGAAGTGGCGCGCACCGCCGCCGACGATGCCGGCCGCGACCGAGCGGTTGAGGCCGTAGGGGTAGCCGATCGCCACCACCCAATCGCCCGATTGCAGGCTGGCTGCCCGACCCATCGCCGGTGCCACCGGCAAGCTGACCGGGATGCGGATCAGCGCGATATCGCTGTCGCTGTCGACGCCGACCAACTCGGCTTCGAAGACGCGGCGGTCGCTGAGCTTGACGACGATCGAATCCGCCTCGGCGACGACATGCGCAGCGGTGGCGATGGTGCCGTCGGCCCCGATGAAGAAGCCGGCGCCGATGTTGACCGAATCGTCGGGCTGCTGGCGCGGATCGGGCAGCCCCGGCAAGGGCGCGGCGATGGCGGTACCAGCCGTCGCGGCGACCTCCCTGCTCCGGTCGCCTGCGACGCGGGCGGCAGGCACGGTGCCGCCGCCGGAGGCACGCTCCTCGCCCTTCCTGCCCGTCTCGGCGACGCTGTACACGCCGACGGTCAGCGGC
>JAEZQX010000365.1 GCA_023441105.1 Pseudomonadota bacterium
GCTGGGGCCAGCCGGCCGGCGGGCCGGACGAAGCGCGTGGCGGCGCGGCGGCCCCGGGTTCGTTCGGCGCCCACGCCGGTCCCACGGCTTCCAGCTCGGCGTTGATGGAGCTCGGCCAGCCGGGCTCGATCACCATGTCGGCGAGCGGCATGGCGGCCTTGCAGCAGGCGCTGATGCGCGCGTCGCTGGGCACGCCCGAAGGCCGCGGCGACGCCGCGCGGATGCTGTCGGACCCCGGCATGTTCGGCATGGCCGACCTGCCGGTGGACCCGGTCAAGCCGCCGCTGGTGGAATCGCTGACGCAGGTCCAGCGCGAGATCGGCAGCGACGACCGCTACCGCACCATGGCCGCCGCCGGTGACGAGCAGGGCGACGGCGGGAATCCGGTCGGCGCGTTGATGGTGATGGAGCTGCTGCCGCTGCTGCTGCAGAAGGTCAAGGAGAACGGCACGCCGCTCGACCAGATGACGGTCGAGCTGGTGTCGGTGGTCTTCGACTACATCTACGCCGACAAGACCCTGTCGGAGCCGGTCAAGCACCAGCTGCTGCGGCTGCAGGTGGTGGCGGTGAAGGCGGCGCTGCTCGACCGCAGCTTCTTCGCCCGCCGCCAGCATCCGATGCGCCAGCTGATCGACCGGATCACACAGCTGGCGGCCGATCCGGACGCCGACCTGGCTGTCGATGCGCCGCTGGTCAAGGGGCTGGCGAAGGTGATCGACCAGGTGATCGCGGAATTCTCGACCGACCTGTCGTCGTTCCTGACCGCCATCGATCGCATCGACGAGCTGCACCAGCACGAGATCGCCCGGCGTTCGGCCGAGATCGCGACGCAGCTGAAGGCGGCGGAGCGCGAGGAGGCTTACTCGATCGCGCTGGAGGAAGCGCGCGGCGAGGTGGCGGTCCGTCTCGACCAGGAGACGCCCACTTTCATCCGCGAGTTCCTGCTGCGCTGGTGGACGCCGGTGATCGCCAGGAGCCGCGTGGAGGCTGCGGCCGCGGCCACGAATCCGGAAGCGGCCGACAAGAAGGCGCTGCGGGTGGCGGAATTCCTCATCTGGAGCGTCGCGCCCAAGCATCCGGAAGAGATATCGCGCCTGGCGGCGCTGTTGCCGAAGCTGATCCGGGCGCTGTCCGAAGGCGCCCGCGCGGTGGAGGTGCCGGAGCAGGAGCGCGCCGCCTTCATGCAGGAGTTGCTGGAGGCGCACGCCAAGGTGATCGAGGCGGCCAAGCAATGGCAAAGCGGCCAGCCCGACCCGCGCCCGATGACCGTGCGCCTGCGTTCGGACGGTTCGGTGCGCTTCGCGCGCAACCGTCGCGAGCGACGCGGGGAGGCGGAAACGATTTCGGTGGGCGACACCGCGTTGTCGGCCTTCGAGCGCGGCGACCGCATCGAGCTGATCGGCGACAGCGGCGCGTCGTCGATCTACAAGCTCGCCTGGATCAGCCCGGCACGCAAGCTGTTCATCCTGTCGCGCTACCCGAAGGAGACGCTGACCTTCAGCGCCACCGACTTCGCGGCGCTGGTCTCCTGCGCCAAGGCGCGGGTCGTCGAGAGCACCGCGACCGTCGACAACGCCATCGGCGAGCTCACCCGCGAGGGTGGGCCTACTTCAAGGACCCATTGACCGGGGCGGGCGCCGGCCCCTGCGGCAGCGCCCGCTTGTGGCGGGTTGCGGACCACTGTCGCTCGATGATCACCGCCGCCGCCTCGGCGACGGGCTTGCCTTCGAGGTAGTCGTCGATCTGTTCGTAGCTCACGCCGAAGGCGTCCTCGTCCGGCCGCAGCGGCTTGAGCGTCTCGAGGTCCGCGGTGGGTACCTTCATCACCAGTTCATCCGGTGCGCCGAGCGCCTTGGCGAGCGCGCGCACCCGCCGCTTGGTCAGCCCCGTCAGCGGCACCACGTCGGCCGCCCCGTCGCCATGCTTGGTGAAGAAGCCCATCAGCGCCTCCGCCGCCTGGTCGGTGCCGATCACCAGGCAGTCGCCGGCACCGGCGACCGCATACTGCGCGATCATCCGCTGGCGCGCCTTGATGTTGCCCATCACGAAGTCCTCGTGGCCGGCGTCGCGGAATTCGACGTCCTCGCGCAGCGCCGCCAGCAGCGCGTCGCAGGCCGGCTTGATGTCGACGGTCACTATCCGGTCCGGGGCGATGCTGGCCAGGGATTGCTGTGCCGCCTGCTCATCCTTCTGCACGCCGTAGGGCAACCGCATCGCATGGAAGAGGGCGCTGCCGCCCTGGCGGCGCACCCGCTCCACCGCCGCCTGCGCGAGGTGGCCGGCCAGCAGCGAATCGACGCCGCCGCTGATGCCGAGGACATAGCCCTTGAGGCCGGCGCGCGTCAGATAGTCGGCGAGAAAGGCGACCCGATGCTCGATCTCCGCCTGCGCATCGAAATGGGCGGCGACGCCGAGCTCGGCGGCGATCCGGTGCTGCAGCCGATCGGTCGGCTGCGATTTGCTGTCGTTCATGTGGACTTTCCTCCCAGTTCGGGTATCCGGCGCAGCGCGAAATCAGCCGCGGCTTCGCGGATGGCATTGCGATCCCCGTCGAAGCGGTGGGTCTCGCTGTGCATGTCGAGCCGGCCGTCGTCGCGGCGAAAGGCCCAGGCGAAGCACTGCGTGCCGGCAGGAATCCGCGGGTCGGTGTCGTCGGTGACGCCGGTGTTGGAGACCGCCAGGTTGGCGTCGCTGTGGGCCAGCGCCCCGGCGGCCATCTCGCGCGCGACCTCCTCGCTCGTGAGGTTGTAGCGCTCGATGGTTTCCTTCCTGACGCCGAGGCAGCGCTGCTTGGCTTCGGGCGAGTAGACGACGTAGGCGCATTCGAGCAGCTTGCCGGCGCCCGGCACCTCCGCGAGGCGGGAGGCGATCAGGCCTGCAGTGCAGGATTCGGCGGTGACCAGCATCAGGCGGTGTCGCTTCATGTAGTCCGCGATGGGTGGCATGTCGTCCATGGCTGTTCCTTCTGCGCGGCGGCAGCGACGCGCGGCAGCAGCCGCCGCGGTGGTCGCAGGTCGCAATCCCCATGCCTGCGGCCCGTCCCGCCCCGCGCGCTCGGCGTCGCCGTGGCCCCGCGGGCGCGCCTTTGCCCCGACCCGATGCCTGGCGTAGTATCGGCCAATGTCCTGGCCGCGATCCCTTCCCGCGCTGCTGGCGGCGATGTTGCTGCCGCTGTTCGTGGCCGGGCCGTCGGCCGTGGACGCCCGCGAGTCGACGACGGCGAATGGCGCCCGGCTCATGGAGGAGGTGCTGGTCGCGGACCTGCCTCCGGAGGCCCGCCGCACGCTGGTGCTGATCAGGCAGGGCGGGCCGTTTCCCTATCGCAAGGACGGCACCACGTTCGGCAACCGCGAGCGGCTGTTGCCACCCAAGCGGCGCGGCTACTACACTGAATACACCGTGCCGACGCCATCATCGCGTGACCGTGGCGCGCGCAGGATCGTCGCCGGCGGGGATCCTGCCCTCTCTGATGAGCTGTACTACACCGACGACCACTACGCGTCCTTCAGGAAGATCAGAGAGGCCAGAGAGTCGATGCCATGAGCGCGTTCTCCAACATTCCTCCGCAGGCGGTCCTGCCGCTCGGCGCCTACGACAAGTCGGAGCTGGAGCGGGCCGCCTTGCGCGCCGACCAGATCCTGCTGCGATGCGATTGCTCGGCGGCCGAGAACAAGGCGGCGGTGCTCAACAAGATCGGCCAGGACCTGTCGCTGCCCAAGTACTACGGCGGAAATCTCGACGCCCTCTATGATTGCCTGACCGACCTAAGTCCCAACCGCGATGCCGACAACCCCGGCTTCGTCGTCTTCCTGGAAAACCTGCCCGACGGCCGCCGCTTCGGGCAGCCCGAGCGCAGCGCGCTGCTCGATGTCTTTCGCGACGCGGCCGACTACTTCTATGACGAGAAGACGGCGTTCCGGGTCTTCTATTCGGTGATGAAGGACTGAGAAAGGGCCGGGCAAGCGCTCCGGGCCAGCGCCTCAGCGCAGGTCGCCCCAGCCGGCCTGCAGCACCGCCAGGGCGGCAAGCCCGGCAGTCTCGGTGCGCAGCACCCGCGGACCCAGCGCCGCCGCCAGCCAGCCGGCTTCCTCTGCCTGGCGCAGCTCCGCCTCGCTGAAGCCGGCTTCGGGGCCGCACAGCAGCATGACCCGCCTCGGAGCCGGCTCCTGGCCGCCGGCCGGCTGCCGGGTGGCCATGAGCGCCGGCAGCGACTGCGTCGCGCGCGGGTCCAGGATCAGCCGCAACGGCGCATCCGGATCCTCGGCCGGCAGGCTCTCCGCCGGGCGCTCGCCGGCGCGCAGCCAGTCGTCGAGCTTCGTCGCCGGCAGCAGCTCGGGGACCCGGTCCTGGCGCGATTGCGCGCTGGCTGCGAGGATCAGCCGTTGCCAGTGCTGGTGGCGGCGCGCCGCCCGCTCGGCCGACAGCTTGACGATCGCCTTGTGCGACTGCAGGGGCACGATCGCCGCGACGCCGAGCTCGACTGCCTTCTCGATCGTCCAGTCCATCTTGTCCGCCGCGCTGATGCACTGCGCGAGCGTCAGCTGCAAGGCCGGTGCGGCGGCGGGCGGATGCAGCTGCCCGACCCTGACGGTGGTGGTGGGCGAGGTGGCGACGATGGTGGCCGCGGCGGACCGGCCGCGGCCGTCGAACAGCTCCACGGCGGCGCCGCTGCCGAGCCGCAGGACGCGGCTGGCATGGTGCGAAGCCGCCTCGTCGAGCGGCACGACGGCATCCTGCGACAACTCGAGCGGCGTGAAAAGCCGGGGGATCATCGCAGGGCTCGCATAGGCCATCGAGTATAATCGGCCTCCCGATCGGGACCTGCCCGGGACTGCCGGCCCCGGCCTCGCAGCAGCCCTCCAAGGCGTTGCAGCGAACGGGATCTCAAGATGAACCTTCAACTGGCAGACTTGCTGAACTGTCCTTTGCCTAGCCTGATTCCAGGGCTGCATCCTCAGCTTGCGCCATCGGATCGCCCAAATGACCTCTAGCTCGGCGGCGCAGCGCACCGCCCCAGCCCACCAGGACGCCAAGGCGGCATCGCGCCTTCCCGACGAAGCCACGGTGCAGCGGATGGCGGACTCCGTCAGGGCGCTGGCCATGGATGCGGTCGAGCAGGCCCGCTCCGGTCATCCCGGGATGCCGATGGGCATGGCCGAGATCGCAGTCGCCTTGTGGGGCGGTCACCTCAAGCACAGCCCCGCCCATCCCACCTGGTTCGATCGCGACCGCTTCGTGCTGTCCAACGGCCACGGCTCGATGCTGTTGTACGCGCTGCTGCACCTGACCGGCTACGACCTCCCCATCGAGGAGATCAGGCGCTTCCGGCAGTTGCATTCGAAGACGCCGGGCCATCCGGAGGTGGGGCTGACGCCGGGGGTTGAAACGACCACCGGGCCGCTCGGCCAGGGCCTTGCCAACGCGGTCGGCATGGCGCTGGCGGAGAAGCTGCTGGCGCAGGAGTTCAACCGTCCCGGCTTCGACGTGGTGGACCACTTCACCTATTGCTTCGTCGGCGACGGCTGCCTGATGGAAGGCATCTCGCACGAGGCCTGTTCGCTCGCCGGCGTGCTGAGCCTGTCGCGGCTGATCGTGCTCTACGACGACAACGGCATCTCCATCGACGGCGAGGTCAAGGACTGGTTCGGCGACAACACGCCGCTGCGCTTCGAGTCGTACGGCTGGCACGTGATCGCGGGTGTCGACGGGCATGACGCCTGGGCGGTCGACCAGGCGCTGGCAAAGGCCAAGGCCTGGGCGGTGGAAGGCCGGGTGGATGCCGCCGGCACCCGCCGCTTCGCGCCGACCTTCATCGCCTGCAAGACCGTGATCGGCAAGGGCGCGCCGCATCGCGCGGGCACCAGCAAGGCCCATGGCGAGGCGCTCGGCGCCGACGAGGTAGCAGCCACCCGCAAGGCCCTCAACTGGACCTCGCCGCCATTCGAGGTCCCCTGCGATGTCTATGCCTCCTGGGATGCCACCGCCAGCGGCGCGCAGCAGCAGTCGCTGTGGGAGGACCTGTTCCAGGCGTACGCCGAGCGCTATCCGGTCGAGGCCGGCGAGCTCGAGCGGCGCATGCGCGGCGTCCTGCCGGCGGACTGGGAGGGCATCGTCGCGCGCATGGTGGAGGACGCCGTCGCCAAGGCCGAGTCGGTTGCCACCCGTGCCGCCTCGCGCCAGGCACTCAACCACCTCGGCCCGGCGCTGCCGGAGTTGCTCGGCGGCGCGGCCGACCTCACCGGCAGCAACCTGACCGACTGGAAGGGCGTGACGCCGCTGCGGCTGGTGCCGGTCGAGCCGTCGGCGCCGCCCGCGCAGAAGGCGCAGGCGGCCGCGCGAGGTGCCGAGCCGGGCGAGAACCGCGGTGCGCTGACGGCGGGGCGCCACATCAATTACGGGGTCCGCGAGTTCGGCATGTGCGCGGTGCTGACCGGCCTGGGCCTGCACGGCGGCTACATTCCATACGGCGGCACCTTCCTCGTTTTCTCCGACTATGCCCGCAATGCCTTGCGGGTGGCGGCGTTGTCGCGGCAGCGGGTGGTGTACGTCTTCACCCACGACTCCATCGGCCTGGGCGAGGACGGCCCTACCCATCAGCCGGTGGAGCACGCCAGCACCCTGCGCGCCATTCCCAACATGACGGTCTGGCGGCCGGCCGACAGCGTCGAAACCGCCGTCGCCTGGGCCAGTGCCATCGCCAACGAGGACGGGCCCACCAGCCTGTTGCTGAGCCGCCAGGGGTTGCCGTTCCTGACGCGCACGCCCGAGCAGGTCGACCGGATCGCCCGCGGCGGCTACGTCCTGCGGGATCCGCCAGCGGCCAGGGCGGTGCTGCTGGCCACCGGCTCGGAGGTGTCGGTGGCGATGGCCGCCGCCGACGCCCTGCAGGCGCAGGGTATCGCCGTGCGGGTCGTTTCCCTGCCGTCCACCACCGTTTTCGACCGGCAGGATGTCACTTACAAGCGGGCGGTGCTGCCGGACAATCTGCCGCGAGTGGCGGTCGAGGCGGGCATCACCGACTTCTGGTGGAAATATCGCTGCGACGCCGTGGTGGGCATCGACCGGTTCGGCGAGTCCGCTCCGGCGCCGGACCTGTTCCGGTTCTTCGGCATCACCGCGGACAATGTCGCCGAAACCGTCAGGGTCGTGCTTCGCCGGTGACGGTCGCCGTCATCCACCCGCACCCCGCCCGATAACGGAACCCGTATCAGCCAACTCTTCTTGAAGGAAAAACCTGTCATGACGATTCGAGTCGCAATCAACGGTTATGGACGGATTGGAAGGAACATCCTGCGCGCCCACTATGAGGGCGGCAAGAAGCACGATATCCAGATCGTCGCCATCAACGACCTCGGCAATCCGCAGACCAATGCCCACCTGACCCGCTTCGACACGGTGCACGGGCGCTTCGGCGCCAACGTCGGCGTCGAAGGCGACTTCATGGTGGTGGACGGCGACCGGATCCGCGTGCTCGCGGAACGCGATCCCGCCAAGCTGCCGTGGGCGGACCTCAAGGTGGAGGTGGTGCTGGAATGCACCGGCCTGTTCACGACCAAGGAACGTGCCGGCGCGCACCTCAAGGGCGGCGCCAAGAAGGTCATCATCTCCGCGCCCGGCGGCAAGGATGTCGATGCGACCATTGTCTACGGCGTCAACCACAAGACGCTGAAGGCTGCCGACACGGTCATCTCCAATGCCTCCTGCACCACCAACTGCCTGGCGCCGCTGGTCAAGCCGCTGCACGACAAGATCGGCCTGGTCTCCGGGCTGATGACGACGGTGCACGCCTACACCAACGACCAGGTGCTCACCGACGTCTACCACGAGGACCTGCGGCGCGCCCGGTCGGCAACCCAGTCGATGATCCCCACCAAGACCGGCGCCGCGGCGGCGGTCGGGCTGGTGCTGCCCGAGCTCAACGGCAAGCTCGACGGCTATGCCATCCGCGTGCCCACCATCAACGTGTCGGTCGTCGACCTGTCGTTCATCGCAGCCCGCGACACCTCCGTCAAGGAAGTGGACGCGGTGCTGAAGGAAGCTTCGGAAGGTGAACTCAAGGGCATCCTGGACTTCAACACCGAGCCGCTGGTGTCGGTCGACTTCAACCACAACGCCGCGTCGTCCACCTACGATGCCACGCTCACCAAGGTCAGCGGCCGGCTGGTGAAGGTCTCGAGCTGGTACGACAACGAATGGGGTTTCTCCAACCGGATGCTCGACACCACCGTCGCACTGATGGCGGCGAAGTAACGACGCTGCCGAACGCCGGCACGGCATGGACGAGGGAACCCCGGGCATCGCTCCCGAGGTCGCTCCGGACGAGGCGGCAGTGGTGCTGCGCGAGATCCTCGCCGGCATCCGGCCGCTGGCGCCGGTCGACCGGCGGCGGGTTTGGGCGATGACCGCCTTCGGCCCCGTCGGCGTGCTTGCCGACGGCGGCTGGCGCTGCGTCTTCCATGCCGAGGACGGCTCGCTCGAGCGGCTGGAATCGATCCGCGCCCCCGATGGCCGTGAAGGCCACTGGACCCGCTGGTTCAGCGCGGGCAGTGACAACCCGCTGAGCCTGCTGGATGAGGGCGAGCAGCAGGAACTTGAAATCCGCCTGCGCGAATGCAGATAGCGGCCATCCACCGACCGGATGCGATCAGCCATCCAGGCGCTGCCAAGGCCATCAGCGGCCCTGCCGGCCCGGCATGATCGGCAGCCGGTCTTGACCTGGAGATCCAGAGGCGATGAAATTCAAGCGATTGTCGGACCTTGACCTGAAGGGCAAGCGGGTATTCATCCGCAGCGACCTGAACGTGCCGATGGACGACCAGGGAAACATCACCGACGATACCCGGATCCGAGCGTCGGTGCCGGCCATCGCCGAGTGCCTGGAGAAGGGCGCTGCGGTCATGGTCACGTCGCATCTCGGTCGGCCGGAGGAAGGCAAGCTCAAGGCCGAGGATTCACTGGCGCCGGTGGCGAGGCGGATGGGCGAGCTGCTCGGCAAGCCGGTCCGGTTGCAGTCGGATTGGGTCGACGGTGGCTTCGCCGTGGCCCCGGGCGAGGTGGTGATGCTCGAGAATTGCCGCGGCAACCGCGGCGAGAAAAAGGACGACGAGGGGCTGGCGCGCAAGATGGCCGCCCTCTGCGACGTCTATGTGAACGATGCCTTCGGCACCGCGCATCGCGCCGAAGCCACCACGCACGGCATCGCCCGCTTCGCGCCGGTTGCCTGCGCCGGCCCCTTGCTGGCGGCGGAGCTCGATGCCCTCGGCAAGGCCTTGCACCAGCCCAGTAAGCCGCTGGTGGCGATCGTCGCCGGCTCCAAGGTGTCGACCAAGCTGACCATCCTCGAGTCGCTCGCCGGCAAGGTCGACCAGCTGGTGGTGGGCGGCGGCATCGCCAACACCTTCATGCTGGCAGCCGGGCTGCCCATCGGCAAGTCACTCGCCGAGCCGGCCCTGGTCGACCAGGCGAAGGCGATCATCGAGCAGATGAAGCGGCGCGGCGCGGCCGTGCCGATACCGGTCGACGTCGTCTGCGCCAAGCAGTTCGCCGCCGACGCGACACCCACCGTCAAGGCGGCCGGCGACTTGGCCGACGACGACCTGATCCTCGACATCGGCCCCCAGACCGCGACCCAGCTCGCCGAGATCCTCGGCAAGGCCGGCACCATCGTGTGGAACGGCCCGGTGGGCGTGTTCGAGTTCGACGCCTTCTCGCGCGGCACCGAGGCGGTAGCGCGTGCCATCGCCAACTCGGCCGGCTTCTCCATCGCCGGCGGCGGCGACACCCTGGCGGCGATCGCCAAGTTCGGCATCAGCGGCCAGGTCGACTACATCTCCACCGGCGGCGGTGCATTCCTGGAGTTCCTGGAAGGCAAGACGCTGCCGGCAGTCGCGGCGCTGGAAATGGAATGAGAACCCCCCTTGGGCCTGCGGCCCTACCCCCCTTGTTGAAG
>JAEZQX010000067.1 GCA_023441105.1 Pseudomonadota bacterium
GCTGGTGACGCCGCCCTTCGTCGACGCCCATTTCCACATGGACGCGACCCTGTCGTACGGGCTGCCGCGCATCAATGAATCGGGCACGCTGCTGGAGGGCATCGCGCTGTGGGGCGAGCTCAAGCCGATGCTGGTGCAGGAGGCGATCATCGCCCGGGCACTGACCTATTGCGACTGGGCGGTGGCCAACGGGCTGCTCGCCATCCGCACCCATGTCGACACCTGCGATCCACGCCTGCTCGCCGTCGAGGCGCTGCTCGAGGTCAAGCGCCAGGTAGCGCCTTACCTGGACCTGCAGCTGGTCGCCTTTCCGCAGGATGGCATCCTGCGCTACGATCCGCGGGTCGACGACCCGGCCTGTCGCGATTCGGCATTCGACCTGCTGAAGAAGGCGCTCGACCTCGGCGTCGATGTCGTCGGCGGCATCCCGCACTTCGAGCAGACGATGCAGTCGGGCGCGGACTCGGTGCGGCTGCTGTGCGAGGAGGCGGCGCGGCGCGGCTTGCGGGTCGACATGCATTGCGACGAGACCGACGATCCCGCTTCGCGGCACATCGAGACCCTGGCCTTCGAGGCGCGCCGGCTCGGCCTGCAGGGCAGGGTCAACGGGTCGCACCTGACGTCGATGCACTCGATGGACAACTACTACGTGTCCAAGCTGATTCCGCTGATCGCGCAGGCCGGCGTGTCCGCGGTGGCGAACCCGCTGATCAACATCACCATCCAGGGCCGTCACGACACCTATCCGAAGCGTCGCGGCATGACCCGGGTGCCGGAGTTGCTGGCGGCCGGCGTGCCGGTGGCCTTCGGGCACGATTGCGTCATGGATCCGTGGTATGGACTGGGTTCGGGCGACATGCTGGAGGTGGCCCACATGGGGCTGCATGTCGCGCAGATGACCTCGCAGGCGGCGATGCAGCAATGCTTCGCGGCGATCACCGCCACGCCGGCGCGGATCCTGGGGCTCGAGCACTACGGCCTCGAGCCCGGCTGCCGGGCGGATTTCGTGTTGTTGCAGGCCGCCGATGCCGTCGAGGCGATCCGGCTGCGGGCGGCCCGGCTGGCGGTGGTCCGCGCCGGCCGGGTGATCGCGCAAAGCGAGCCGCGAGTGAGCCGCCTGCACCTGGCCGGCCGGCCGGCGCAGGTGCGGCTGACGCGGCAGTAGCATGGCAGACTTGGGGTTCAGGAGCCGGTCAGGTCCGGCAAATCATCGGAGACACCCGTGAAGGAAAATGCAATCAAGAAGGCGGTCATGGCCCGCGAGATGGTCGGCGGCGCGATGGTGTTCGAATTCTTCTCGCCCGGGATGTCGAGCATCCTCGCCAATGCCGGCTGCCGCTTCGTGCTCTACGACATGGAGCACACCGGCCTCGGCTTCGAAACGCTGAAATGGCTGTTCGCCAGCTGCCGCGGCCTGCCGATCGAGCCGATGGTGCGGGTGCCGCGCGGCGAATACACCTGGATCGCGCGCGCGCTCGACCTCGGCGCCCGCGGCGTCATGATCCCGATGGTGGAATCGGCGGAGCAGGCGAGCTCGATCGTGCAGGCCTGCCGCTATCCGCCGGCAGGCCGCCGCGGCGCCGCCTTCGGCTTCGCGCAATGCGACTACCTCGGCGGCGACGTCGGGGAGAAGATCCGCCAGCTGCACGAGCGCACGCTGATGATCGCCCAGATCGAGACCGAGCGGGGCCTGGAGAAGGTGGAGGAGATCGCTGCGGTCGACGGCATCGACGTCCTGTGGGTCGGGCACTTCGACCTGTCCAATTTCATGGGCATCCCCGGACGCTTCGATGATCCGCGCTTCGACGCCGCCATGCGCCGCGTGGTCGAGGTCAGTCGCCGCCACGGCAAGGCGGCCGGCTTCATGGCAACCGATCGCGACTGGGTGGCGCGGGCGCGCGAGATGGGCTACTCAATGATAGCCGCCGGGACCGACACCGGGCTGCTGCAGCAGGCCTACGGCGAGCTGGTGACGCGCATCGAGGAGAAGGCATGAGCCCGGCGCCCGGCCGCAGCGCGGCGAGCCCATTCCGCGTGGGCCTGACCCGCGACCTGCTGACCCCCGCCGGCCAACCGTCGTTCGGTGCCGGCCCGCTGGCGCTGCTCGACGACGATCCGCGCATCGAATGGGAGTACCTGCCGGAAGCCGTCAGCGAGATCACGCCCGACATCATGTCGCGCTACGACGGGCTCTACGTCAATTCACCGGCGGTGCCGGCGGCGGCCGCCGGTCGCGACGATTGCCGGGTGCGCATCGTCGCGCGGCATGGCGTCGGCTTCGACTCGGTCGACGTGGCGGCCTTGGCCGCCCGCGGCATCATCACCACCAACACGCCGATCGCGATCCGCCGGCCGGTAGCGGTGGCGGCACTGACCATGGTGTTTGCGCTGGCCGGCCGGCTGTTCGAGAAGGACCGCCTGACGCGGGCCAATCGCTGGCACGAGCGCACTGCCTTCATGGGACAGGGGCTGACCACCCGCACCCTGGGCATCATCGGCGTCGGCGGAATCGGCCGGGAGCTGCTGGGCCTCGCCCGTCCGTTCGGCTGGCGGATGCTGGCTGCCGATCCGTACGTGGAGCCGGCGGTGGCGAAGGACCTGGGTGCCGAGCTGGTGTCGCTCGAGCGCCTGCTCGGGGAAGCGGATTTCGTCGTGGCCACGGTGCTGCTCAACCCGGCGACGCGGCACCTGATGAACGCCGAGAGATTCGCCCTGATGAAGCCCAGCGCGTTCTTCGTCAACCTGTCGCGCGGCCCGATCGCCGATGAGAAGGCGCTGGTCGCGGCGCTGCAGAACCGGGTCATCGCCGGTGCGGGGATCGACGTCTTCGAGCAGGAGCCGGTCGCCGCGGACAATCCCCTGCTGACGATGGACAACGTCATCGTGACGCCGCATGCGCTGTGCTGGACCGACGAGTGCTTCGACCACATCGCCCGCGAGGGGTTGAGCTGCATCGTCGACTTCGCCAACGGGCGCCGGCCTCGGTCGGTGGTCGAGCCGGCCGGCTGATTCGGCTAAACTTGCGGGTTTGCCAGGCCGCCACGGTCCTTCTCCGGGAGGCTCGTCGGCGGCGCCGCGGAGAACCCGTTGTCCCATCCTCCTCACCCGCCCCGGCGCGCATTGCCGCGC
>JAEZQX010000492.1 GCA_023441105.1 Pseudomonadota bacterium
GGCGTCGCGCGCGGCGACCGGGTGGCAGTGATGTGCGGCAACCGGATCGAGTTCGTCGAGACCTTCCTCGGTTGCGGCTGGATGGGCGCGGTGGCGGTTCCGATCAACACCGCGTCGATGGGGCCGCAGATCGAATACTTCCTCGCCGACAGCCAGGCCCGCCTGCTGGTGATCGAGGCGCAGTTCCTGGCGCGGCTCGAGATGGCCGACCTGGCCCGCACCCGGCTCGACGCTGTCTGGGTGATCGGCGGCGACGACCGGGAAGCGGCGCGCCTGGCGGGCGGATCGCCGGCCGGGATCCGGTGCCTGCCCTGGCCCGGCGGCGCCGAACCTGCCGCAGCCGCCGACGTGGAAGCGGGCGATCCGCTTGCCATCCTCTATACCTCCGGCACCACCGGTCCGGCCAAGGGGGTGGTCTGCCCCCACGCGCAGTACTACTGGTGGGGTCGCAACAGCGCCGACATCCTCGGCGTCGGCGCACAGGATGTGCTCTGCACCACCCTGCCGCTGTTCCACATCAATGCGCTCAACACCTTCGCGCAGGCCGCGGTGGCCGGTTGCCAGGTGGTGTTCGAACCGCGCTTCTCGGCCTCCGGCTTCTGGCCGTCGATGCATGCCTGCGGCGCGACCGTCGTCTACCTGCTCGGCGCCATGGTGCCGATCCTGCTGGCGCAGCCGGAGAGCAAGGCGGAGCGGGGCCATCAGGTGCGCGTCGGTCTCGGTCCCGGCGTGCCCGCGGCGGCGGCGGCCGAGTTCCGGCGCCGCACCGGCGTCTGCCTGCTCGAGGGCTACGGCTCCACCGAAACCAACTTCGTGATCGCGACCGCGCCCGACTCGCCGCGCGGCGGCGTGATGGGCTGGCTGCGCCCGGGCTTCCAGGCGCGCGTCGCCGACGAGCATGACCAGGAGGTTGCCGCCGGCACGGCCGGTGAGCTGCTGCTGCGGGCCGACGAGCCCTATGCCTTCGCCAGCGGCTACTTCAACCTGCCGCACAAGACGGTGGAGGCGTGGCGCAACCTCTGGTTCCACACCGGCGACCGCGTGGTGCGCGATGCCGACGGCGCCTTCCGCTTCATCGACCGCATCAAGGACGCCATCCGCCGCCGCGGCGAGAACATCTCCTCCTTCGAAGTGGAGCAGGTGCTGTTGAGTCATCCGGCGGTCGCGGCAGCGGCCGTCTATCCGGTACGCAGCGAGCTGGCCGAGGACGAGGTGATGGCCGCCGTGACGACGCGGCCGGGGCAGCAGCTCGATCCGGCCGAGCTTGCGCGGCATTGCGAAACGCGCCTGCCGTACTTCGCCGTGCCGCGTTATGTCGACGTGCTGGAGGACCTGCCGCGCACCGAGAACGGCAAGGTGCAGAAGTACAAGCTGCGTGAACGCGGCGTGACCGCCGCCACCTGGGATCGCGGCAGCCAGCCCGGCGCCCGCCGCCAACAGTCGTCGACGTCATGAGCGCCGCCGCACGGCCGCCCGCCGGCGCCGCGATGCTCCAGGACATGTTCACGCTCGGCGGCAAGGCGGCTTTCGTGACCGGCGCCGGCCGCGGGCTCGGCGAGGCGATCGCGCAGGGGCTGGCCGAAGCAGGCTGCAGCGTGGCGCTGGCGGATGTCGACCCTGCGGTCGATGCGGTGGCCGCCCGGCTGCATTCGCAAGGGCATCGCTGCACCGCGCTGCGCCTCGACGTCCGCGACGAGGCGGCCTTCGAGGCAGCGTTCGCGGCGGCTGCCGGCTGCTTCGGCGGCATCGACATCATGGTCAACAATGCGGCAGCGACGCGATCGACGGCCATCTGGTCGATCAGCGCCGCCGAATGGGACGAGGTGCTGGCGGTGAACCTGCGCGGCACGTTCTTCGGCTGCCGCATCGCCGGCCGCCACCTGCGCGAGCGCGGTGCGGGCCGGATCATCAACCTGTCGTCGAGCGCCGGCCAGCAGCCCAGCGCCGCGTCCGGCGTCCACTACGCAGCCTCCAAGGCCGGCATCCTGGCGCTCACCCGCAGCTTCGCCGCCGAGCTCGCGCCGCATGGCGTGACCGTCAATGCCATTGCGCCGTCCGCGGTGAACGGTCCGCAGCTCGAGGCGCTGGACGACGAGCGGCGCCGCGCGGTGGCGGCCGCCATTCCGCTGCGCCGTTTCGGCGAGGCTCGCGAAGTGGCCGCCGCCGTCGTCTATCTCGCGTCGCCGGCAGCCGGCTTCACCACCGGCGCGACCCTGGACCTGAACGGCGGCAGGCTGATGCGCTGACGGCAAGCCTGCACGGAGACCGCGGATGAAGGACGACGAATCGCATGCGCTGCTCGACAATGCGCAGGGACTGGGCCACGAAGGCCGCGCCGGCAGCGGCGACCATGCCGTGCTCAAGCTCTGGCTGCGCATGCTGGCCAGCACGACGCAGGTCGAAGGCGAGATTCGGCGGCGGCTGCGTGAGCGGTTCGGCATTTCGCTGGCGCGCTTCGACTACATGGCGCAGCTCTACCGCTTTCGCGCCGGCCTGAAGATGCGCGTGCTGTCGCGCTACCTGATGGTGACCGGTGGCAACGTCACCGGCCTCACCGACGAGCTGGAACGCGAGGGGCTGGTGATGCGGGCGCACAGCCAGGAGGATCGCCGCGCCTGGATCGTGAGCCTGACGCCCAAGGGGCGGCGCAGCTTCGAGACGATGGCCAAGGAGCACGAGCAGTGGGTGCTCGAGCTGCTTTCCGGCCTCGATCCAAGGGCGGTGCAGCGGCTCTATGCCGAGCTGGGCGCCCTGCGTGTCCGCCTGGTGCGCAGCCAGCGGGCGGATCCGGAAGTTTGAAGCAGCGAGGAGGTTGCAGCGGATGATGATCGACGATATCGCGATTCCCTACGGCGGCTACTGGTCGACGCCGTTTGCCCGTTGGCAGGGCAGCCTGGCCCATCTCCACAGCCTGCAGTTCGGCGCCTGGGTGGCGCGCCAGGCGCTGGCGAAGCGCGGCATCGACGCCGCGGTGTTCGATCATGCCGCGCTGGGACTGACCGTGCCGCAGCGTGGCTCGTTCTACGGCCTGCCGTGGCTGATGGGACAGATCGGCGCGCTGTCGGTGACCGGGCCCACCATCAACCAGGCCTGTGCCACCGGCGTGCGGCTGCTGCAGGCCTGTGCAGCCGAAATCCGCGAGGGCAACGCCGGCACGAGCCTCGCCATCTCGGCGGACCGGACGTCGAACGGGCCGCACCTGTACTACCCGCTGCCCACCGCACCGGGCGGCACCGGCGAGGCCGAGAACTGGGTGCTCGACAACTTCGGCTGCGACCCCTTCACCGGCCTGTCGATGGTCCAGACGGCGGAGAACGTCGCCCGACGGGCCGCGGTCGACACCGGCCTGCAGCACGAGCTCACGCTGCGGCGCTACCAGCAGTACCAGGACGCGGTTGCCGACGGTGCGGCGTTCCTGCGGCGTTTCATGGACCTGCCGTTTGCCGTGCCGGACGGCCGCTTCAAACGCACGCAGGCTACGCTCGACGGCGACGAGGGGATCCATGCCACCACCGCGGAGGGACTGGCGCGCCTCAAGCCGGTGATCGAGGGCGGCACCGTGACCTATGGCGGTCAGACGCATCCGGCCGACGGCAGCGCCGCGGTGGTGCTGACGACGCCGGCGCGGGCGCGGGAGCTGTCGCGCGACGCCGTCATCGACATCCGCGTGCGCGCATTCGGCCAGGCGCGCGTCGAGCCGGGCTACATGCCGGCAGCACCGGCCCCGGCAGCGAAACGCGCCCTGCAGGCCGCCGGCATCGACATCGCCCAGGTCGTTGCGATCAAGACGCACAACCCCTTCGTGTTGAACGACATCGTCTTCGCCCGCGAGTTCGGCATCGACCCGATGGGCATCAACAACTACGGCTCCTCGCTGGTCTGGGGGCATCCGCAGGGACCCACCGGGCTGCGTTCGGTGATCGAGCTGATCGAGGAGCTGGTCCTGCGCGGTGGCGGCTACGGCCTGTTCAGCGGCTGCGCTGCCGGCGACTCGGCGATGGCCGTGGTGCTGCAGGTGGACGATCGCCGCGGATGAGCACGATGGCCGGACCCTACTGGAACGAGGAGCTGGAGACCCTGCCTTGGCAGGAGGTGCTCGCCTGGCAGGCGCGGCAGCTCGGGCCCTTCCTCGCCGGCCTTCCAGCCCGTTCGCCGCTCTATGGGCGGCTGCATGGCCCCGCGCCGGGAGACCTCGCGATCCGCAGCCTCGACGATCTCCAGGCCCTGCCGTTCACGCTCAAGGACGACATCCGCGCGGCGCAGGAGGAGGCCGACGAAGGCCGGCCGTTGGGCGCCAACCAGGCTGCGCCGACGCAGGACATCGTGCAGGTGCTGTCCTCGTCCGGGACCACCGGCGCACCGCTCTACTACGCCTTGACCGCGGCCGATGTCGAGCGGGTGGCCGATGCCGTCGCCAACACCTTCTTCACCGCCGGCATCCGCCCCGAAGACCGGGTGGCGCACCTGGTGGGGCTGCCGATGGTCGCCGGCGGGCTGCCGTACGCCGATGGCTTTCGGCGGATCGGCGCAATGCTGTGCTGGCTCGGCGGCTTTCCCACCGAGCGCATCCTGCGCGAGATGCGACGCCTGCGGGTGACCGCGATGCTGGCCACCACCTCCTTCGCTCTCTACCTCGGCGAGCAATGGCAGGGATCGGACGACCTGCCGCCGGCGATGCTGCGCAAGGTCCTGTGCGGCGGCGAGCCCGGACTGAACCAGCCGGAGATCCGCAGCCGGATCACCTCGGGGCTGCGCATCGGGCACCTGCGCGAAACGATGGGGCTGGGCGACGTGATCTCCGCGATGTGGGGCGAATGCGAGCAAGCCGCCGGCATGCACTTCAACGCCCAGCGCCATGTCGCCGTCGAACTGATCGATCCGGTCGACGGGACGCCGGTTGCCTGGCGCGAAGGCGCGACGGGCGAGCTGGTCTATACCGCGCTGGCGCGCGATGCCACGCCGCTGGTGCGCTATCGCTCGCGCGACCATGCGCTGGTGACCGGTATCGATCGCTGTGCCTGCGGGCGCACCAGTCCGCGCATCCGCTGCATCGGGCGCACCGACGACATGCTGATCTATCGCGGCATGAACGTGTTCCCGACCGCGGTGCGGGACCTGCTGGTCGCCCAGGGCGCCGGACGCTGCGAGCCGCTGGTGCGGCTGTGGCGGGAGCGCCCGGGGCAGGTGCGGTTCGATGACCCGATCGCCGTCGAGATCGAGGCGGCGCCGGCGACCGACGCGGCCGCCTATGCGGCGCTCGCGCGCGAGCTGGAGGAGCTGGTGAGGACGAGGCTGCAGGTGCGCATCGCGGTGCAGGTCGTGCCGCCCGGAACGCTGCCCCGGGCGGTCTACAAGAGCCCGTTGCTGGTCACCCGCGAGCAGCCTTGACCACCCAGGTCCACCGGCTGCGGGCTGGCTGCGGACCGCACCCGCGGGCGCTCGGGCGAAAGCGCGGGTGGTGGTCCTGGTGGCGGCTCAGTTGGCCGTGATGTTGCGCTCCTGGATTAGCTGCTTCCAGCGCTCGAACTCGGCCTTCTGGAAGGTGGCGAACTGCTCGGGTGTGTTCGCCACCAGCTCGAAGCCTACCGAGACGAACTTCTCCTTGACCTCGGCGGTGTTCAATGCCGCGACCAGCGCGGCGTGGAGCTTCTTCTTCACGTCTGCCGGCAGTCCCCTCGGCGCGGCCACCGCCTGCCAGGAATAGACGTCGGCGCCTTTCACGCCGGCCTCGGCCAGCGTCGGTACGTCCGGCAGCAGCGGCGAGCGCGCCGCCGAGGTGATGGCCAGCGCCCGCAGCTTGCCGGCGCGCACATGCTGGATGATGGCGTTGATGTTCTGGAACGAGGCGTCCACCTGGCCGCCGAGAAGATCCGTGATGGCCGGCGCGCCGCCCTTGTAGGGTACGTGCACGCCCTTGGTCCCGGACTGCTGCCAGAAGAGCTCGGCGGTCAGGTGGTCGGACGAGCCGGCGCCCGAGGAAGCGAAGCTCATCTTCTCCGGCTGCGCCTTGAGGGCGCCGACCACGTCGCCGACCGACTTGTGCGGCGAGCTTGCCGGCACCACCAGCACGTTGGGCGCCTGAACCGCCACCGTCAGCAGGTCGAAATCCTGGTTCGGATCGTAGGGCACGCTCTTGTAGAGATGCGGCGCGATCACGAACGGCCCCAACGACGAGACGAACAGCGTGTAGCCGTCGGCCGGCGCGCGCTTGACCAGGCCGGCACCGATCGTGCCGGTGGCTCCCGGCTTGTTGTCGACGACGAAGTTCTGTCCGAGCTGCGCCTGCAGGCCTGGCGCGATCGCCCGCGCCAGGGTGTCGGTCGAGCCGCCGGGCGGGAAGGGCACGATGATGGTGACAGGCTTGTCCGGCCAGGCAAAGGCGCTGCCGGCGAGGCCGAAGCCGATGGCCAGGCCGGCGAGAAGGGGCTTCACTCGAATCATCTGGGGGTCTCCGTGGTTGTGCGCGAGTGGCGGAAGCGCCTAGTCTAGACCTGGACGACGACCACGCCGGGATCGGGCTGCGCCTGGTAGAGACCAGCCACCAGCGACGCCCGGCGTTCGAGCACGGCGCGCTGGTTGATGTAGCCCTTGTCGGTGATCTCGCCGGCATCGATCGACGGCGGTTCGGCCAGCAGCAGCGCGGCAGCGGCACAGGTCGATGATCCCGGGGCGAGCTGCTGCAGGCGGCGCAGGCCGGCGGCCACCGCATCGCGCACCTGCGCCGATGCCAGCGCCTGCGCAGCCGGCGCTTGCGCATCGAGCCCGGCAAGCTGCCGGCAGGCGGCGAGGTTCGGAAACACCAGCAGGCGCACGTCGTCGCGATCGTGGCCGCAGACCACGAGGTCCTGCGCCACCGGCGCAAGCGCCTCGATGCCGCGCACACGCAGGCCGCCGACATTCACCCAGGTACCCGAGGTGAGCTTGAAGTCTTCCGCGATCCGCCCGTCAAACACCAGGCCGGCCGCAGGAGCCTGCTCGTCGAGCCAGCGCACGGCGTCGCCGATCCGATAGAAGCCCTCCTCGTCGAAAGCGTCCCGCGTGACCGCAGGCGCCTTCCAGTAACCCGGGCTGACGTTGACGCCGCGCACGCGGATCTCCAGCTTGCCGCCGGTGGGGACCAGCTTGAGCTCGGTGCCCGGCACCGGCAGGCCGATGACGCCCGAGCGCTGCGCCTGGAAATGGCAGTCGGTGGCGAGCGGCGCGGTTTCGGTGGAACCCCAGGCCGCGACCATCGGAATGTCGCGCCCGACGGCCTCGCGGCTGAGGCGCTGCAGCGCCTCCCACAGGTGCTGCGGCAGCGCCGCCGCCGCGTAGAAGATCACTTGCAGGCGCGCGAAGAAGCGTTCCCGCAGCCGGGCGTCGGCCTGCAGGGCGCCGACGAGGAAGTCGTAGCCGCGCGGGACGTTGAAGTAGATGGTCGGGGAGACGTCGCGCAGGTTCTCGAGCGTCTTGTCGAACAGGCCGGGCGCCGCCTTGCCGCCGTCGATGTAGAGGGTGCCGCCGTTGCGCAACACCATGTTGAAGTTGTGATTGCCGCCGAAGGTGTGGTTCCACGGCAGCCAGTCGACGATCACCGGCGGGGTCTGCTCGAGGAACGGCCAGACCTGCAGCTTGGCTTGCTGGCTGGCACAGAGCATCCGCTGCGTGTTGAGCACGCCCTTGGGCATGCCGGTGGAGCCCGAGGTGAAGAGCACCTTGGCCACGGTATCGGGTGTCACCGCCGCGAATGCCTGGGCGACCGCCGGGCCGTCGGTCTCGTTCAGCAGCTCGCGGAACTCGCGCACGGCCCCGGCGGCGACGGCCGGCGCGGCGGCCAGGTCGTCCAGCACCAGGATCGCGTCGTGATCGTCCTTCACCGCGGCCAGCGCCGCGGCATAGCGATTCGCCGGTGCGGCGAAGATGGCGCCCGGCGCAACGCTGGCCAGGATCGACTTGAGCTTGCCGTAGTCCTGCGACATCAGGCTGTAGGCCGGCGATACCGGGACGGCGGGCACGCCGACGTGCATCGCGGCAACCGTCAGCAGCGCATGCTCGATCGAGTTGTCCGACAGCAATACCAGCGGCCGGTCCGGACCGAGCCGATTGCGCAGCATCCAGGTGGCCAGCGCCAGCACCCGCGGCAAGGCCTCGCCGTAGCTGAGGTGCCGCCAGCCGTCGCCGTGGCGCTCCGCCAGCCAGGTGACATCCGGCGAGCTCGCCGCCCACCGCACCAGCCATTCGCCGACACAGCGCGAATAGCCGCCGAGCGGCTCGGGCGACGTCGCCAGCTGCGTGCCGTCGCTGCGCCGGACGACCTCGACCCTGGGCGGGGCGAACAGCCCGGCGGACGCAACCGCATCGCGGTTCATCGTCCTGCCTCCTCGCGTGCCGCCAGCTCCCGCTCGCGTTCGCGCAGCCGGAAGCGCTGGATCTTGCCGGTGGCGGTCTTCGGCAACTCCTCCAGGAACTCGACGAAGCGCGGGTACTTGTAGGGCGCAAGCCGCTGCTTGACGAAGGCCTGCAACTCGTCCTCGGTAGCCCGCATGCCGTCCTTGAGGACCACGAAGGCCTTGGTCTTGACCAGGCCGTCCTGGTCCTGCGTGCCGATCACCGCGCTTTCCAGCACCGCCGGATGCTGCATCAGGGTCGCCTCGACCTCGAACGGGGAGACGTAGATGCCGCTCACCTTCAGCATGTCGTCGCTGCGGCCGGCATAGGTGTAGTAGCCCTCGGCATCGCGGCTGTACTTGTCGCCGCTGCGCGTCCAGGCGCCCTGGAAGGTTTCGCGGCTCTTGTCGCGATCGCTCCAGTACATCAGCGCCGCGCTCGGTCCCCTGATATAGAGGTCGCCCACTTCGCCGGCCGCAACCGGGGCGCCATCGTCGCCGCGCAGCTCGATCTCGTAACCGTCGACCGGCTTGCCGGTGGTGCCGTAGCGCACGTCGCCCGGCCGATT
This sequence comes from Pseudomonadota bacterium, assembly GCA_023441105.1. The sequence continues at coordinate 8,936 of JAEZQX010000492.1, forward strand.
GGAGAGGTAGACATGCAGCATCTCGGTCGAGCCGATGCCGTCGATGATGTCGCAGCCGAAGCGTTCGCTGAAGCGCTGGCCGATCTCCGCCGGCAAAGCCTCGCCGGCCGACGAGCACATCCGCAGGGCGACGGCTTCGCGCGCCGGCAGTCGCGGCGACGCCAGCATGCCGGCGAAGCCGGTCGGCGCGCCGAAGAACACCGTCGGCTTCTTCTCCGTCCAGCGCCGGAAGACCGCATCCGGCGTCGGCCGCTCGCTCATCAGCACCACCGCTGCGCCGACGCTGAGCGGAAAGGTGAGGGCGTTGCCGAGTCCGTAGGCGAAGTAGAGCTTGGCCGCGGAAAAGCAGACGTCCTTCTCCGTCAGGCCCAGCACTGCCTGGCCGTAGAGCGCGGCCGTCCAGTGCAGGTTGGCGTGGGTGTGCACCGTTCCCTTGGGGCGGCCGGTGGAGCCGGAGGAATAGAGCCAGAAGGCGGGATCGTCGCCATGGGTGTGGGTCGCCTCGCGCTGCGGCGCCTCGCTGGCAAGCGCCTCGTCGAGGCCGATCGTCGCCTGCAGGCCGGCAACGGCCGGCGCTGCCGATTGCCATGACGGCTGCTGGCCGTGGTGGGAGACGATCAGGTGCGCCACCTCCTGCCGCCCGCCGGATAGGCCGGCATTGCGCGTCATCGCCTGGGACAGCACCGGCAGCAGCTCCAGCGACACCAGGGCCGCCCTGGCGCGGCTGTGGCGCAGCATGTAGGCATAGTCGTCAGCCGTCAGCAGCGTGTTCACCGCCACCGGCACGACGCCGGCGTAGAGGCAGGCGAGGAAGGCCACCGGCCAGTGGCCGGTGTCGTGCATCAGCAGCAGGACCCGCTCCTCGCGGCGCAGACCGAGGGTGGCCAGCAGTCCCGCCAGTCGCCGCACCTGCTCGTCGAGTTGGCCGTAGGCCAGGCTGCCGTAGTCGTCCAGGTAGGCGACCCGGTCGCCGCGCGACCGGTTGAGCGCCAGGAGATGACTGGCGAAGTTGTAGCCGTCGCCGAGGCCGGGCGTGGCCTTGGTGCCGTCATCCGCGGGCGTTGCAGTAGCGGACATATCTCCTCCGATTGGCGGTCCGCGGCGCTTGCAGGGCGGCGGACAATGAATTATCTTGCTTGGGATCGGAAGCTATCAATGCTTTGATCGCAAGTCAAGCAATATACTGCATTGGTCGGCGCCGATGACCGCTCCGGTCCGATCATCACCCAGACATCAATCCAGGAACATGACTGAACGCTCGGAAGTGGATCTGGTGGCCCCCGAGGGCGAGGCCACGGACACACCCGGCGCCGCCGGCGCCGACGAGGCGAAGAACCCGCTGCTGGTGGCGCTGGGCGAACGCGTCCGGACGCTGCGGGCCCGGCGCGGCCTCACCCGCAAGGCGGTGGCGCTCGCGGCCGACGTGTCGGAGCGGCATCTCGCCAATCTCGAGTACGGCATCGGCAACGCTTCGGTGCTGGTGCTCCAGCAGGTTGCCGGCGCCTTGCAATGCCCGCTCGCGGAGCTCCTCGGCGACGTCACCACCCGCTCGCCGGAATGGCTGCTGATCCGCGAGCTGTTGAAGAACCGCAGCGAAGCCGAGCTGCGCCGCGCGCGGCTGCTGCTGTCCGAGCAGTTCGGCGACGGCGGCGAGGACACCGGCCGGCATTCGCGTATCGCGCTGATCGGGCTGCGCGGCGCCGGCAAGTCGACGCTGGGCCGGATGCTGGCCGATCATCGCGAGGTGCCCTTCGTCGAGCTGAGCCGGGAGGTCGAGCAGCTGGCCGGCTGCAGCATCCGCGAGATCTACGACCTCTACGGCGCCAGCGCCTACCGCCGCTACGAGCGGCGGGCCATCGACGAAACCATCCGCGCCTATCCGGCGGTTGTGATCGCGACCCCCGGCGGCATCGTCGCGGATCCGGCCACCTTCAACCAGCTGCTGGGCAGCTGCACCACGATCTGGCTGCGCGCCCTGCCGGAGGACCACATGAACCGCGTGGCCGCCCAGGGCGATACCCGCCCCATGGCGGCCAGCCGCGAGGCCATGGAAGACCTCAAGCGGATCCTCGCCGGCCGCACGCCGTTCTATTCCAAGGCCGACCTGACGCTCGACACCAGCAGCCAGGATCTCGAAAGGACGTTCGCCAAGCTGGTGGCGATGACGGAGAAGATTGCACGATAATGCCTGTATCACGCTTGACTGACGACAGTCGAGCGAAGTATGATGCATGTCAAGGCTGACGCCTTCGACTTCTGGCAGGCATTATGATTCCTGCGCCCGTTCGCAGGCACCCAAGGAGAGCTTCATGGCTGACACCATCACCAGACCGGCACAGGCGCCGGCACAGGCCGGCATCCGGGGCGGCGATGCCGCGGCGGGGAAGGTCGATTACCGCACCGATCCTTCCCGCTACCGGCACTGGCGCCTGGAGGTCGATGGCACGGTGGCGCGCCTGCGGCTGGATGTCGCCGAGGACGGCGGCATCCGTCCCGGCTACAAGCTGAAGCTCAACAGTTACGACCTCGGCGTCGACGTCGAGTTGCACGATGCCCTCAACCGGATCCGCTTCGAGCATCCGGCGGTGCGGTCGGTGGTGGTCACCAGCGCCAAGGAACGCGTCTTCTGCTCGGGCGCGAACATATTCATGCTGGGCGTCTCGAGCCATGCCTGGAAGGTGAACTTTTGCAAGTTCACCAATGAAACGCGCAACGGCATCGAGGATTCCTCGCGCCATTCCGGGATCGGCTTCGTTGCCGCGGTCAACGGCGCCTGTGCCGGTGGCGGCTACGAGCTGGCGCTGGCCTGCGACGAGATCATCCTGGTCGATGACCGGTCGTCGTCGGTGTCGCTGCCGGAAGTGCCGTTGCTGGGCGTGCTGCCGGGCACCGGCGGCCTGACCCGGGTGACCGACAAGCGTCGCGTGCGCCACGACCTCGCCGACCTCTTCTGCACCAGCGTCGAAGGCGTGCGAGGCCAGCGGGCGGTCGACTGGCGGCTGGTCGATGCAGCCGTCAAGCCGGCGCAATTCGCCGCGGCGGTCGACGAGGCCGCTGCCCGCCTCGGGCGCGACAGCGATCGTCCCGCCAACGCCAAGGGCGTGCCGCTCGAGCGTCTCGCCCGCGAGGACTCTGCGGACGCCATCGACTACGAGCATGTATCGATTGCCATCGACCGCAGCAAGCGCACCGCGACCTTCACCGTGAAGGCGCCGGCATCGCCGCAGCCGAGCGACATCGCCGGCATCGAGGCGGCGGGCGCCGGCTGGTGGCCGCTGGCCATGGCGCGCCAGCTCGACGACGCCATCCTGTCCCTGCGCACCAACGAGCTCGACATCGGCGTCTGGCTGCTCAAGACCAGCGGCGATCCGGCAGCGGTGCTGGCAGCGGATGCCGTCCTGCTGCAGCATCGCGAGCATTGGCTGGTGCGCGAGACCATCGGCCTGCTGCGACGCACGCTCGCCCGGCTGGACGTGTCGTCGCGCAGCCTCTTCGCCATCGTCGAGCCCGGCTCCTGCTTCGCCGGCACGCTCGCCGAGCTGGCCTTCGCCGCCGACCGGACCTACATGCTGGCGTTGCCGGATGACAGCGCTTCGGCACCGACCCTGGTGCTGAACGAGCTCAACTTCGGCATCTATCCGATGGTCAACGACCAGTCCCGCCTGCAGCGCCGCTTCCACGACGAGGCCGGTCCGCTCGAGGCGGTGCGCGCCGCCGCCGGCAAGCCGCTCGACGGCGAGGCCGCGCTGGCACTGGGGCTGGTGACCAGCGCGCCGGACGACATCGACTGGGAGGACGAGATCCGCATTGCGATCGAGGAGCGCGTGGCGATGTCGCCGGATGCGCTCACGGGGTTGGAGGCCAACCTGCGTTTCTCCGGGCGGGAGAACATGCTGACCCGCATCTTCGGTCGCCTGACGGCCTGGCAGAACTGGATCTTCATCCGGCCGAATGCGGTCGGCGAACGCGGCGCGCTCAAGGTCTACGGCACCGGCGAGAAGGTCGCCTTCGACCAGAACCGCGTCTGACCCGCGGATCGTCCGCCCCCTTTGTCCGTGAACTTCCCGCGCCTCGGCAACCGCTTCATCCTGCCCACCCCGGCGGCCGCGGCGCATCCTCGATAGGAACGACCGACATGTCCTCGATCAACTACAGCGACAAGATTCCCAACAACGTCAACCTGAGCGAAGACCGTACGCTGCAACGGGCGCTCGAGGGCTGGCAGCCCAACTTCATCAACTGGTGGGGCGACGTCGGGCCGGAAGGTTCGAACAACTTCGACGTCTACCTGCGCACCGCCACCAGCGTCGATCCGCAGGGCTGGGCGCATTTCGGCTACGTCAAGATGCCGGACTACCGCTGGGGCATCTTCATGAACCCGGGCGACCCCGAGCGCAAGATCCACTTCGGCGACCATCTGGGCGACAAGGCCTGGCAGGACGTGCCGGGTGAGCATCGCGCCAACCTCCGGCGGATCATCGTGACGCAGGGCGATACCGAACCGGCTTCGGTCGAGCAGCAGCGCCACCTGGGGCTCACCGCGCCGTCGATGTACGACCTGCGCAACCTCTTCCAGATCAACGTCGAGGAGGGCCGCCACCTGTGGGCGATGGTCTACCTGCTGCACCGTCACTTCGGTCGTGACGGCCGCGAGGAGGCGGAGGAGCTGCTGGTGCGGCGTTCGGGCGACGAGAACAATCCGCGCATCCTCGGCGCCTTCAACGAGAAGACGCCGGACTGGTTGGCGTTCTTCATGTTCACCTACTTCACCGACCGCGACGGCAAGTTCCAGCTCTCGGCGCTGGCGGAAAGCGCCTTCGACCCGCTCGCCCGCACCACCCGATTCATGCTGACCGAGGAAGCGCACCACATGTTCGTCGGCGAGAGCGGCGTTTCCCGCACCATCGCGCGCACCTGCCAGGTGATGAACGAGCTGAAGACCGACGACGTCGCCAGGATCCGGGCCGCCGGAGTGATCGACCTGCCCACCATCCAGCGCTACCTCAACTTCCACTACAGCGTCACCATCGACCTGTTCGGCGCCGATCAGTCGAGCAATGCCGCGTCCTTCTACAGCTCGGGCCTGAAGGGCCGGTACGAGGAGGGCAAGCGCCAGGACGATCACATCCTCAAGTCGCAGACCTACAAGGTCCTCGCGGTGCAGGATGGCCGGCTGGTGGAAACGGAGGCGCCGATGCTCAACGCGCTCAACGAAGTCCTGCGCGACGACTTCATCAAGGACTCGGTGGCCGGTGTCGGCCGCTGGAACCGGGTGATCGAGAAGGCGGGCATCCCGTTCCGCCTGACGGTGCCGCACAAGGCGTTCCATCGCAACATCGGCACGCTGGCGGGAATCAAGGTATCGCCGGAGGGCCAGGTGGTGGACAACGCGACCTGGGAGGCGAACCAGGCCCAGTGGCTGCCGACCGCCGAGGATCGCGCTTTCGTCGCTTCGCTGATGGGGCGCGTGGTCGAGCCCGGCAAGTTCGCCAACTGGATCACGCCGCCGGCGGTGGGCATCAACCGGCAGCCGATCGACTTCGAGTACGTGCGCTTCAACTGAGGCACAAGTCGGCGCCGCCCGGCTGGTGCCGCACAGGGGAACATCATGGACATGGCCGCAGACACGGCAGTCATCAAGCAGCACCTGATCGATCCGGAGATCTGCATCAGGTGCAATACCTGCGAGGCGACCTGCCCGATCGGCGCCATCACGCACGACGACCGGAACTACGTCGTCAAGGCGGATGTCTGCAACGGCTGCATGGACTGCATCTCGCCGTGCCCGACCGGGTCGATCGACAACTGGCGCATTGTGCCCACGGCGAAGGCCTATAGCGTCGAGGAGCAGCTCGGTTGGGATGAGCTGCCGCCCGAGCTCACGCCGGAGCAGCTTGCCGCCGAAGGCATATCCGCCGACGCGCAGGCCGCGGTGGTGGCCGAGGAAGCCGCGCCGGTGGTGCTGCCGGCGGCGGTCACCGGCGAAGCGGTCTTCAATTCCGCCGAGTTCGGCGCAACGGTGCCGCCCTGGTCCGCGGCCCACGCCTACGTCAACCTGTACGGACCGAAGACGCCGACCACCGCCACCGTCGTCGGCAACTTCAACTGCACGGAATCCGGCTTCGCGAGCGAGACGCATCATGTCGTGCTCGACTTCGGCAGCATGCCATTCCCGGTGCTCGAAGGCCAGTCCATCGGCATCGTCCCGCCCGGCGTCGACGGCCGCGGCAAGCCGCACGTCGCCCGCCAGTATTCGATCGCCAGCCCGCGCAACGGCGAGCGGCCCGGGTACAACAACGTCTCGCTCACCGTCAAGCGGGTGACCGAGGACCACCAGGGCAAGCCGGTGCGCGGCGTCGCCTCCAACTACGTCTGCGACCTGAAGGTGGGGGACAAGGTGCAGGTCATCGGGCCGTTCGGCCAGTCGTTCCTGATGCCGAACCACCCGCGTTCCAACATCGTCATGATCTGCACCGGCACCGGCAGCGCGCCGATGCGCGCCATGACCGAATGGCGGCGGCGCCTGCGCAAGAGCGGCAAGTTCGAAGGCGGCAAGCTGATGCTGTTCTTCGGCGCCCGCACGCCGCAGGAGCTGCCGTACTTCGGCCCGCTGAAGAGCCTGCCCAAGGACTTCATCGATATCAACCTCGCGTTCTCGCGCCTGCCGGACAGCCCGCGGCGCTATGTCCAGGACCTGATGCGCGAGCGCGCGGCGGACCTGGTGGAGCTGCTGCAGGATCCGGATTCCTACCTCTACGTCTGCGGCCTCAAGAGCATGGAAGAGGGCGTGGTCATGGCGTTGCGGGATGTCGCCCGCGAGGGCGGCCTGGCCTGGGAGACCCTCGGCGCCGCGCTCAAGCGCGAAGGGCGCCTGCACCTGGAGACCTACTGACGCCGGGGGGCTGCCTGCCGCCATCGGCAGCTCGCTGCCCGTCGCGGGCCCCCTGCAGCAGCGCGATCCTTGCGCTACCATGCGCCGCATGCCGGCACGACCGGCGGACGGAGAGCGAGGAGAGCGGATGCGAAACGATCGGGGCCCGCGCGTCGACCTGACCATGGTCGGGGACTGGGGAACGGCCAACTTCCACACCATACTCGGCTGGATCTCGGCCCACATGCGGTGGCGATCGGCGCCGCGCTCCAAGTTCACCATCAAGACCGCGAGTGCCTATCGCGAGGGTGTCGAGCTGGTCGGCACCGGCGAGGCGGACCTCGCCATCACCACCCCGTCCCACACGGGCGTGCGCTGGGCGCTGGAAGGCCGGCACTTCTACGGCGGCCGGGCCTTTCCCCACCTTCGCACGCTCGGCTGCCTGCCGCAGGACGACCGCCTGACGCTGGCGGTGCGCGCGGACACCGGCATCACCTCGTTCACCGACATCCGCGAGAAGCACCCGCAACTGCACATCGCCACGCCGGCGCGCGACGAGGACAACCTCTGCAGCTATGTGATCGACCTGATCCTGCGCGCGCACGACATCGAGCCGGCGCAGATCGTCGCCTGGGGCGGGTCTTTCTTCGAGCACGAGAGTCCGCGGGTGTGCCTGCGGGCGGCGCTCGACGGCACGGTCAATGCCGTCTTCAACGAGGCGATCATGGTGTCGCAGTGGAGCGAGCTGGTCGAGAAGACGCCTATGCGCTTCATCCCGATCGAACCGCGCGCCATGAAGCGCCTGGTCGACGAGTACGGGCTCAAGCCCGCCGTGATCGAGAAGGGCCGGCTGAAGAATCCGGCGGACGTGCCTTGCCTCGACTGGTCCAATTGGGCGACGGTGGTACGCGACGACATGCCCGAGGACCTGGCCTATCGCATCACCGCCGTCATGGTGGAGGAGCGCGCCGAGTTCGAGGCGCGTTTCCGTCACATCCCCGTGCACCACAGCCCGCTGACCTATCCCATCGAGCCGTCGCGGATGCCGCTGGGGGTCGACATCCCGCTTCATCCGGGGGCCGAGCGCTACTACCGCGAACACGGCTACCTGTCCTGACCGCGCCGGCACGAGCGCCACCATGAACGCTTCCACCATGCCCCTTGCCCAGCCCTTGCGCGCCAGGATACGCACCATGCTGCTGGCCGCCACCGTCGCGCTGCTGGCGGTCGCAGCCGCGCCGGCGCGCGCCGACACCTTCCCGTCGCGGCCGGTGACCATCGTCGTGCCGTTCGGCCCCGGCAATGCCTACGACCAGATGGCGCGGTTCCTGGCGGAGAAGCTGCGGGAGAGCACCGGGCAGCCCTTCGTGGTGGAGGCGCGGCAGGGCGCGCTCGGCTCGGTGGCCGCCGCCTCGGTCGCCCGCGCCGCGCCTGACGGGTACACCATCTTCTTCGGCGCCAATTCGACGCATGCCGCCAATGTGCACCTGTTCCGCAAGCTGCAATACGATCCGGTCGCCGACTTCGCGCCGATCACCACCGTAGCCACCATCCCGCAGGTCCTGATCGTCTCGCCGGCGCTGCCGGTGAAGAATGTCGCCGAGCTGATCGCGCTGGCGCGCAGCCAGCCCGGCAAGTTCAACTACGGCAGCTCCAGCGCCAC
>JAEZQX010000537.1 GCA_023441105.1 Pseudomonadota bacterium
TCGTTATTGGTGTGAATCCGTAGAGCTTGAAAGGTACGTGTTGCCGGGTTCTTGCCCACCTCCGGCTTCTTTTGCCGGCGACGGACGACACCCGCCACGACATCGGCAAGTTGTCTTGTTGTTTGAAACCCCGTGCCACCGGCTTCCCCGCGGCGAGCAACAATCGCCTTTGCAATCGGAACAGCAAACCGTTCGTCCCCATATCGCTTCAGTACCTCCGCTATTTCCTGTTCCGACGCGCTCATCAACCACTCTCTCGCGGACATGCCCTGCGTCGGATCCATGCGCATGTCCAGTGGGCCGTCACCCGCGAAGCTGAAGCCCCGGGATGCGTCGTCTACCTGCGGCGAGGAGATGCCGAGATCGAGCAGGATGCCGTCCACCGCCTCGATGCCGCGATCGCGCAGCAACGCCTGCAACTGCGAGAAGCGCGCATGGACGATTTCGAACCTCGGGTCGTTCCATTGCCTCGCCATCCGCTCGCCGGCCGCGACCGCCTCCGGATCACGGTCTAGTGCGAGCAACCTGCCCCCCTCGCCGAGCGCCTGCAGCAGCAGGCGGCTGTGCCCGCCCCGGCCGAAGGTCCCGTCGACATAGATGCCGTCGGGCCGGATGCGCAAGGCGGCGATCGCCTCGTCGGCCAGGACCGGCACATGCCCGTAGCTCGTCTGCTCTTCACTCAATGCAACTCGATTCAAAAACCCAGCGCGTTGCGCAGCTCTTCCGGAATGCCGGCCTCGGCCTGGGCATCCAGGTAGCGTGCGTGCGCTTCTTCATCCCACAACTCCAGGCGCTGCAGGTCGCCGACCAGCACCACCCGCCGGTCGAGGTTCGCCGCCTTGCGCAGGATCGGGGAGATCAGGATCCGCCCGGCGCCGTCCATCTGCACCTGGTCCGCGGAACCGACGATCAGGCGCCGCGCGGCCTCGCCGGCAGCCCCCTGGAAGCCCGCCATGATGGAGCGCATGCGCTCCCACTCCGGCTGCGGGTAGATGCGCAGGAAGGTGGTGCCGAAATGGCGGGTGACCGTGAGCTTGCCCTGGCACAGCGTCTCCAGCTGCTCGCGCATCTCCGCCGGGACGGTCATGCGTCCCTTGGCGTCTAGCGAGAGTGGATAACTGCCCTGGAACATCTGCGAATGCGCCTTCTTGTCTGCCTTCTGTCAAACCCGAGTCCGCCCAGGGGCCGGACCGCGTCTTCGGAGGCTGGGAGGCGGTTTGAAAACCCACTTCGCCCCACCATTTCCCACGAATCCCCACGCGATGTCGGAGAATATTGCAGGAAGCGGGGGCAGTCAAATCCTCCGGCTGTAAATTTCCTGACGGGACAAGGACTTAGGCGCAGTTCCTCGACCGGGCGCCGGCCTGGAAACGGTCATTCCAATGACTTAGCTGTGCTAGTCAAAGTAAGTTCATAGCAATGGGGGCGCCGCCGGGTCTGAACGGACGCCGAATGCCGGCGGATGGGAGGCGCAGGGAAAGTGGAGCGGGTCTGTAGGCCGGATTCTGTCCGCCGTTGCCGGCGCGACGGTCATTCCTCTGGGCCGCGCGGTTGCCCGGCGGCTCTAGCCATCTACCCGCACGCTCGAGTGGGCGCTCTTTGCGCCGGCACCGGGGTGCCGACGCTGCGCGTGCCTATTTGATGTTGCTCCGGATGGGGTTTGGCCTGCCGTCGCTGTCGCCAGCAACGCGGTGAGCTCTTACCTCGCCTTTTCACCCTTACCGGGGGGCTTGCGCCAACCGGCGGTATGTTTTCTGTGCCACTTTCCGTCGCCTTGGGCCGGTCGCGAGACCGGCTTGCTGCGCCTGGCCGTTAGCCAGCATCCTGCCCGATGGAGTCCGGACCTTCCTCCGGAGTTGCCCCGGCGACCGTCCGACCCGCTCCGGCCGACACTCTAGCAGGAATGGCCGGCCGGCGGGCCGGGCCGGCCTCTCGGCAGCCACCGACCGTCCGTCACCGCCCGGTGGACGGCACGTGTCCGGTCGCGCGATCCTGCGCCACCCGCGCTGCCGGCGTCACGGTGGCAGGGGCTGTCGGCGTCCCGCCGCTCAATCGAGGATCGAGTCATGAAGGTCATCAACCGCAAGACCCTGGCTGCGCTCGCCGTGGCAACCGCCTGCGCCCTCGCCGCCTCGCCGGCAGGCGCGGTCGAGAACACCGTCGAATTCGGCGCCCCCACGGTGCTGTCTGCCCAGGGCCAGCGGCTGAAGGTGGTCTTGCCGGTGAAGTCGGCGCCCGACGACTGGGCCACTGCCGCCAGCTTCATGGTGCGCGAGACCGAGGTGCCGCAGGGGCATGCGGCGCTGCCGGCCGGCGACTTCACGGTGATGCGGCCGGCGGCCTCCGACTATGTCGTCTTCCTGTCCGGCGGCGTGGTGCGGGCGCCGGAAGTCAGCCTGATCATCAGCGTCGCCGGAGACCCGCGCAGCCCCTATCGGATGGACCTGCAGGTGCCGCAGGCAGTGACCGGACCGGCGATGATGGGCGTGGCCGGCAGCCCCGGCGAACGCGCCGGTCCCATCACGCTCCCGACGCGTCGGCTGCAGGGACCACAAGGCGAGCACGACCTGCCGCCGAAGTAAGCCGCCTCCAGCCGGGGGCAAGCCGGGGCCGAGCCGGGCTACAGCCGGACCGGCACCCGGATCGCGTCCCGGTTGTCTTCCACGTAGGCGCGCACGATCTGGCCGAAATCGCTGTCGGCCTGAAAGCCCATGGCCGTGGCCCGCGACGTGTCGAAGCGCGCCGCCCAGGTCGACACCAGCTTCTGCACCTGCGCATCCGGCTGATAGCTGACCAGCGTGGCTGCCGCCTCGCCGCCGACCTCGCGCAAGGTGGCCAGTGCCTCGGTCATCGTGACCACGAAGCCGGGCAGGTTGACGCTGCGCTGCCATCCCCAGTCCTGCGGCGACAGCTTCAACGCGTGCAGGAACATCCCGACGATCGTTCGCGGCGACGCCACCCACATGGCCGTCTCCAGGGGCACCGGCAGCACCGACGCCACCCCGGCGAGCGGCTCGCGGATGATGCCGGAGGCGAAGCCCGAGGCCGCGCCGTTCGGGGTGCCGGGACGCACCGTGGCGGTCGGCACCCTGACGCTGCGGCCGTCGATGAAGCCCTTGCGGGTGTAGTCCTGCACCAGCAGCTCGCCGATCAGCTTCTGCGTGCCATAGGAACCCTGCGGGGTCGGCGTGGTCGCATCGCTCACCACCCTCGGCAGGTCGCCGCCGAACACGGCGATCGAGCTCGAGAAGAGCAGACGCGGCCGATGGCCGCCGGCCCGGCAGGCTTCGAGAAGGTGGCGGGTGCCGTCGAGGTTGACGCGCATGCCGAGGTCGAAATCGGCTTCGGCCGTACCGCTCACCACCGCCGCCAGGTGGATCACCACCGCAGTCTCCTTGTCGACCAGCGCGGCCACGGTGCGTGGATCGCCGATGTCGCCTGCGCGGTTGGACACACGCGGATCGGTGATCCGGCCTTCGGCCATGTCGAAGCAGACGATGCCCGAGATTGGATGGTCGGTCACCCGACCGCTGTCGTCCGCCAGCGGCAGGCTGCCCTGACGCAGCAGTGCAGCGACCAGTTGCTGGCCCAGGAATCCGGCTCCGCCGGTGATCAGTACTTTCATGAAGTTCTCCGTTCCTTGATGCAGTTCATCGCGTCGCTCCAGTCGGCGGCGCGGCCCGGTCATGGCGCTCAGGCGACCTGGCGAAGCGCCTTGCTGAAGAAATCGGCGGCGCCGAAGTTGCCCGACTTGAGGGCCAGGCCGACCGGCACGTCCACCCCGCGAAGCGCCGGCACGCCTGGGTCGATCTCCGGCCCAATGGCCAGCTGGCGCACGCCCAGCGCCTGGACAACGGCGCCGGACGTCTCGCCGCCGGCGACGATGAAGCGCCGGAAACCGTCGTCGAGCAGCTGGCGGGCGAGCCGGCCGGTGAAGGATTCGATCGCCTCGGCAACCCGCTCCGCGCCATGGCGCTGCTGGGCTGCGGACACCACGGCCGGATCCGCGCTGGTATAGACCAGCGGTGCCGGCTCGGCAGGCTGCTCGCGCACCCAGGCGGCAACCTGCTGCGGCGTCAGGCCTTGCTCCAGCACCTGCTCGGCCGTGACCAGGCGCGCCGGCGCCACTGTCGCGTAGGCGGCAACCTGCGCCCGGGTGGCGGTCGAGCAGCTTCCGGAGACGACGACGGCGCGGCCGCCCAGCTGCACCGGTGCGGCCGAAGCCAGCGCCAGCTGGCCCTTGCGCCGGAAATTCTCCGGCAAGCCGAGCGCGATGCCCGAGCCACCGGTGATCAGCGCAAGCTCGGCGCAGCCCTCGCCCAGCGCGCGCAGGTCGGCATCGGTGATCGCATCCGCGATCGCAACCCGGACACCGTCGGCGGCCAGTTGCCCGAGCCGCTCGCGCACCGCCGCCGCGCCAGCCGCGACCACCGGGTGCGCCAGCAGCCCGACCTTGCCCGGCATCTGCCGCTGCAGCCAGCGCGCGAGGTTGGCGTCCGTCATCGGCGTGAGCGGATGGTGCTCCATGCCGCTCTCGTTGAGCAGCCGCTCGCCGACGAAGAGATGACCCATGTAGATGGTGCGGCGATTGGTCGGGAATGCCGGGCAGGCAATCGTGATCGGCGCATCGAGCTGGTCCAGCAGCGCCTGGGCGACCGGGCCGATGTTGCCTTCCGGGGTCGAATCGAAGGTCGAGCAATACTTGAAGAGGATCTGGGTGGCGCCCTGCGACTGCAGCCAGGCCAGCGCGCCCAGGCTCTGTCGCACCGCCTCCGCCGCCGGGATGCTGCGCGACTTCAGCGCGACCACCACCGCGTCGGCATCGACCGCGCCCTGCGGCACGCCGATCGTCTGGACCGTGCGCATGCCGGCCGCGGTCAGCGTGTTGGCGAGATCCGAGGCGCCGGTGAAATCATCCGCTATGCAGCCGAGCAACATCCGAAAGTCTCCATGCCGGTTCTTCGAAGGGCGCAGCCATCGGCGGCGCGCTGGCAGCAGCCGCCCTCCTAGGGTGTCGGACGGAGCGGCTGCCGAGCCCGGAACACGCGGGCATCTTCGTAGTATGACGGATCGACATTCGCCGGATCCCATCCCGGCAATCCCAGGATCGGCAGTGGCGCCAGTTTCGGTACCCGGCCCCCGGCGAACGCGGCCGCGAGGCAGGCCGCGGCATGCCCGTCGCACGGATCCCCGGCCGGCGTGGCGACCGAGCCGTCGGGCACGGCGCGACAGGCCAGGCAGTGGGCCGTCATGGCCTTGTAGGGCGCGGCGAGCTTCTCGAGCAGCCCGTGGCCGATGACGATCGGCCGGACCTGCCGTGCCAGCCGCTCGCGGTTGTCGACCAGCAGGCCGCGCCAATCCCCTGCCTGCAGGCGCGCGTCGAGGCTCGTGTCGGCGCTCAGCCAGAGCAGGCCGCTCTCGTCGAGCAGCGTCGCCACGTCGCGCACCGGTCCGCGCCCGCCGCCGTCGCCCCCTGCCGCCGACTCGAGGTGCAGCCGATTGAGCGCCGCCTTCACCGCCGGAAAGGTGAGCCAGACCAGCGCGTTGTGCAGGTCGTGCAAGGCGCCGCGGCCGTCGCTGCGGCAGGCGACGCGGCCGTGGTGGAAGATCGCCGCCTCGTAGCCGAGCGCGCCCTGCGGCTCGAGACTGGCCACGAAACGCAGCGGCGCGCCGGCGGCCGATCGCAGGCGGCGGGACTCGGCCAGCCGGTTGCAGTGGGCGATCCACTGCCCCGGCGGCAGGCCCAGCAGCTCGTCGCGCACTGGCCGGTAGGGCGCCAGGCCCGGATGGCAGCGGCTGCCGGCGCGTGGCGCGGCTGTGGGGTCGTCGCGGCCTTCGCCGGCGCCGGGAAAAGTCGCCGTCATGGGCAGATGTTAGCCGCCCGGCGCCGGCGACTCCGGCGGCAGGGCGACTTGGGTGGCCTCGCGCCAGACGTGCCCGGGAGGGCCGGGTCGGGCAGAATAGCGCCCTGACCCCGATGCCGGAGAAGAACGGGATGAAGGTTCGCGAGCTTGCGGCGGGACTGGTGTTCCCGGAAGGTCCTGTCGCCATGGACGACGGCTCCATCCTGTTGGTCGAGATCGGCCGCGGCACGCTCACGCGGGTCACGGCCGCCGGGCAGGTGCAGGTGGTCGCCGACCTGGGGGGCGGGCCCAATGGCGCGGCGATCGGCCCCGACGGCGCGGTTTACGTCTGCAATAACGGCGGCTTCCATTTCCACACCGAGGCGGATGGCTGCCTGCGACCGATCCTGCAGGCGCGCGACTATTCCGGGGGCCGCATCGAACGCGTGAACCTGGCCACCGGCCGCTTCGAACGGCTCTTCGATTCGGTCGACGGCCTGCCGCTACGCGGCCCCAACGACCTGGTCTTCGACGCCCACGGCGGCTTCTACTTCACCGATCTCGGCAAAGTGCGCGAGAACGAGATCGATCGCGGCGGTATCTTCTACGCGCCGGCTGGAGGGCCGCCCCGCACCATCGCCCGACCGGTCATGACGCCCAACGGCATCGGCCTGTCTCCGGAGGGCGACACGCTCTATTACGCCGAGACCGAGGCGGCCCGTCTGTGGGCGTTCGCGGTCACGGCGCCCGGGCAGGTCTCGAAGCAGCCGTGGCCCTCGCCGCATGGCGGCCGGCTGGTCACCATGGCACCGGGCGGCCACTACCAGCGCTTCGACTCCCTTGCGCTCGACGCCTTCGGCAACATCTGCGTCGCCACCCTGATCCACGGCGGCATCACCGTCGTGTCACCCGACGGGAGCTACTGCAGCCATGTGCCGCTGCCGGATCGCATGACCACCAACATCTGCTTCGGCGGCAGGGATCGGCGCACGGCGTATGTCACCCTTTCCGGCACCGGCAAACTGATCGCGATCGACGATTGGCCGGTCCCGGGCCTGGCCTTGAACTACAACGCCTGACGGACGCCTCCGCCAGCCGCGCAGCAGTCGCGCAGTCCGCGGCGGTATATTAGGCGGCCCGCTTCCGGGTTTCCGCCGCAGCGGAAGCCCGCCCAAATTCCAGGAATGACATGAAGACTTCCACGTTCAGGCGTGCCGCCTCCGTCGCCGGCGTCTGCCTCGCCGCTTTCTGGGCGACGGCCGCCAATGCCCAGGTCGAGGTCAAGCTCGGCCATGTGCTCGCGCCCAGCCACAGCTGGCACAAGGCCGCCGAAGGCTTCGCCGCCGACGTCAAGCAGCAGACCGGCAACCGCGTCAACATCGTGCTGTTTCCGAGCGGCCAGCTCGGCAACGAGAAGACGATGCTCGAGGGCATGCAGATCGGCAGCATCCATGCCGGCGTGATCGGAACCGGCTCCCTGCAGCCGTTCGACCCGAAGTTCGGGGTGGTCGAGATGCCCTACGCCTGGCAATCGCAGCAGCATGCCTATCGGGCGCTCGACGGCGACCTGGGCAAGGCGCTGGAGAAGCTCGCCGACAGCAAGAACCTGGTCATCGTCTCCTGGTGGGAAAACGGCTTTCGCCACATCACCAACAACCGCGGCCCGATCAGGACCCCGGCGGACCTCAAGGGGATGAAGATCCGCGTCACGCCCGACAAGGTCCGCCTCGATACCTTCACCGCCCTCGGCGCAAGCCCGGCCCCGCTGGCCTTCGGCGAGCTCTACTCCGCCCTCCAGCAGGGCGTGTTCGATGCGCAGGAAAATCCGCTGTCGATCATCTACACCTCGTCGTTCTTCGAGGTGCAGAAGTTCGTCTCGCTCTCCGGACACGTCTGGGGAGCGGCGTCGCTGATCGTCTCGAAGCCGGTCTGGAACCGAATCTCGGCGGACGATCGCAAGGTGGTGCAGGCGGCGGCCGCGAAATGGCGCGATGCGCAGCGCAAGATGGTGCAGGACTCGGAAGCCGAAATGATCGCCAACCTCAAGGCCAAGGGAATGGCGGTCAACGAGGTCGACAAGGCCGCCTTCGAGCAGGCGGTGCAGCCGGTCTGGAAGGCTTACGAGCCGGTCCTCGGCAGCGAGCTGCTGGGGCTGGTCCGCAAGTACCGCGACTGATCCGGCACCGAGGCATCCCGGCCGCCGTACGTCCCCGATGCTGGAACGCTGCAACCGAATCCTGGCCGGCTTCTGCGAAGCGCTCGCGGGACTGGGCGTCCTGGTGCTGGCGGTGCTGGTGACGGTCACCGTGTTCCTGCGCTTCGTCGTCGGCTCGCCGCCGCATTGGGCCGAGGAGCTGCCGCGGCTGGTGCTGGTCTGGGCGACCCTGGTCGGCGCCGTCGTCTGCAGCCATCGGCGCACCCACCTCAACGCCGGCATCGCGCCGCTGCTGATCCGCAATCCGCGCCACCGGCGGCATGTCGAGGCGTTCAACGACCTGATGCTGGTCGTGCTCTTCTGCCTGCTCGGCAAGGCGGGCTGGGACCTGGCCCAGCTGACGATGGGCCAGACGACCACCGCGCTGCAGATGCCGGCAGGCATGCTCTATCTCGCCGTGCCGGTGGGCTGCGCGGCGCTCGCCATCGTGCACCTGGGCCTGTTGCTGCAGCGGCGGAGTGCCGCATGACCCCGGGAGTCGCCACGCTGCTCGGCATCTTCGCCGTGACCGTGCTGCTCGACATGCCGATCGCCTTCGGCCTGGCGTTCGCGTCGGTCGCCTACCTGCTGATCTTCGAGACCGCGCCGATGATGGTCGCCGCGCAGCAGCTGGTTGCCGGTCTCGACAGCTTCACCCTGCTGGCGATCCCGCTGTTCCTGCTGGCCGCGCAGCTGATGAACAGCGCCGGCCTGACCATGCGCATCATCCGCCTCTGCTCTGCTGCGGTCGGAGACATCAAGGGCGGCCTGGCGGTCGTGGCCGTGCTGGCCAGCATGGTGTTCGGCGCGCTGTCGGGTTCGGGGGTCGCCGATGTCGTCGCGATCGGCAGCGTGATCCTGCCGGCGATGTACCGCAGCGGCTACGGCAAGGGCTTCAGCTGCGCGCTGCTCGGCTGCGCCGGATCGCTGGGGACGGTGATCCCGCCGAGCATCGTGATGATCGTCTACGGCACCACCACCAACACGTCGGTCGGCAAGCTGTTCGTCGCCGGCATCGTCCCGGGCCTGCTGCTCGGCGTGGCGCTGATCCTCGTCGCCATCTGGCAGTCGCGGCGCTACGGCTGGGCCGGCGGCGAGCGCTTCGACCGCGGCCGCTTCGTCGCGGCGCTGAAGGAAGCGCTGCCGGCGCTGATGGTGCCGGTACTGATCATCGGCGGCATCCGCTTCGGCATCTTCACTGCCACCGAAGCCGCGTCGAGCGCGATCGTCTACGCCCTGCTGGTCGGCTTCTTCGTCTACCGGCAGCTGAACTGGACGCTGGTCCGCGAGGCGCTCATGCGCACCGGCGAGACGTCGGCCTCCATCCTGCTGATCGTCGGCTCGGCCGGGCTGTTCGCCTGGATCCTCGTCTCCGAGCAGGTGCCGCAAGCGCTGGCCCAGCTGCTCACCCAGTGGACCTCGAGCGGCACGGCAGTGCTGCTGCTGGTCACGCTGGTGCTGCTGGTGCTTGGCACCTTCATGGAGACGATCGCGATCATCATCATCGTGGCGCCGGTGGTGATGCCGGCGATCCTGCACTACGGCATCGACCCGGTGCACTTCGGCATCCTGCTGACGATCAACCTGGCGATCGGCGCCAACACGCCGCCTCTCGGCGTCGACCTGATGGCGGCGTGCCGGATCGGCGGGATCAGCATGATGGAGTCGGTCGGGCCGCTGGTACCGATGATCGCCGCCATGCTCGCCGTCCTGTTGCTGGTCATGTTCGTGCCGGAGCTGACGCTGTTCCTGCCGCGGCATATGCAATGAGCCTGCTCTGGATCGCGGCCTATGCCGTGACCGGCGCCCTGGTCGGCCTGCTGGCGGGGCTGCTGGGCATCGGCGGCGGCATGACCCTGGTGCCGATCCTCGCCGCGATGTTCGCCGCGCAGCAACTCGCGCCGGACTTCTCGGTGCATCTCGCCCTCGGCACCGGCATGGCGTCGGTGATGTTCACCTCCAGCGCCAGCGTGCGCGAGCACCACAAGCACCAGGCGGTCGATTGGCGCATCGTCCGCCGCATGTCGCCGGGCATGGTGATCGGCACCTTGCTGTCCACCGTCGCCTCGGGCTGGCTGCCGCAACGCGTGCTGGCGCTCGCGTTCGCCGTCATCGTCTTCGCCGGCGCGACGCAGATCCTGCTCGGGCGCAAGCCGGCGGCCGGCCGCACCCTGCCCGGGGCGCCCGGCCTCGTCGCCAGCGGGGTCGTGATCGGCGTCGTTTGCGGCCTGGTGTCCGCCGGCGGCGCCTTCCTCACGGTCCCCTTCATGCTCTTCTGCGGCGTGACGATGCACGTGGCGATCGGCACCGGTGCGGCCCTCGGCGTGCCGGTGGCAGTGGTCGGGACCGCGGGCTTCATCCTGAGTGGCATGCGGATCGACAGCCTGCCGCAGTGGAGCCTGGGCTTCGTCTACCTGCCGGCGCTGGCGGCGCTGGTGGCAGCCAGCGTGCTGACCGCGCCGTATGGCGCCCGAGCGGCCCACCGGCTGCCGGTGCAGACCCTCAAGCGCGTATTCGCCTGCCTGCTGTATGTGCTGGCCGCCCGCATGATCGTGACCCACTGGTAGGGTGGGATGGGATCACCGGCCTTGTGCAGCCGGGTGACTCCGGATTGCGCATTGTTTCCGGGCACGCGGATTGTGGAGAACACATGAAGTCGGGGGCACGGATTCACCGCAGCCGGCAGCAAGGGTAAACGACCATGACGACCCGGCCGTTTCAGAATGACGACAGGACGACCAGCGCGGTCGGCCTCGCATCTCTCCAGGTGACGTGATGACGGGAAGGCGACTCTGCAGTTGGATCATCGGGCTGGCCACGATGCTGCCGGCTGCCGCCATGGCGGCGGAAGCGTACACCACCACCGCCGTCAACCTCAGGGCGGGCCCGGACATCGACTATCCGCTGGTCCGCTGGGTGCCGGAAGGTACCGCCGTGGAGGTCTATGGCTGCCTTGCCGACTATCGCTGGTGCGACGTCGAGGTCTACGGCGACCGCGGCTGGATGTCGGCCAGCTACCTGGTCTATCCGTACCAGAATTCCGCCGTGCCGATCGTGACCTACGGCGCGGTGATCGGCCTGCCGCTGATCGGTTTCACCTTCGATTCCTACTGGCACGACCACTATCGCGGCCGTCCCTGGTACGACAACCGCCAGCGCTGGGCGTATCGCCACCGGCCGGAGTACTACCCGCCATACTACGAGTCGCCGCGCTATTCCCGGCCGCCGCCGCCGCAATACCGCCCGCCGCCGCAGCGGCCGCCGCAGTACTATCCGCCGTCCGCGCGGCCGCCGGAGTTCAGGCCGCCGCAGGTGGAGCCGACGCGGCCGCCGCAGTATCGGCCCGACAACCGCCCGCAGCAGCCCGCCTATCGCCCGCCGCCGCAGCAGGCTCGGCCTCCTTCGGCCCGTCCGCCCGGCCCCCCGATGTCGCCCGATGCGGGAAATCGGCCTGCGCCCCCGCCGGATCGCCGTTCGCCGAACCCCCGCTCGCCTCACGACAACATGAGCACCGGCAACTTCTAGTCATACCGTGCCGGCAAGGCGCGCTGCGATGTCGCGGCGCAATTGCCGCGCATACTCGCCGAAGTCGACCTCCAGCGTATAACGCGCCGAGCCGACGTAGCGCTTCCCGAGCCCGGCGTTGTGCGCACGGATCTCGGCCTGCATCGCGGCGGTATCCGGCAGCGCGGTCTCGCCGGCCAGCACCGATGCGATCCAGCGCGCCTGGATCTCCACCAGCGGGATGGTCGGGCCGATGGGCTGCACCAGCCCCACCATGAACAGGCCGGGCAGCGACGGCGGGATGATCCGCCGGTAGAGCGACACCTGGCCATCCTTCACCTCGAACAACGAGCGTTCGATGAACGGAAAGGTGGTCTTGTAGCCGGTGGCGTAGATGATGGCGTCGATCGGCAAGCGGGTGCCGTCGTCGAAGGCCACCTCGCTGCCGCGCAGCTCGCGCACGTTCGGCTTGATGCCGATCCAGCCGTGGCCGACATAGGGCAGCAGCTCCTGGCTGAGGGTGGCATGCTCCTGCCAGATCGCATGCTTCGGCTTCGGCACGCCATATCGCGCCTGGTCGCCCACCGCGAGGAACATCAGGCGGCGCATCAGCGCCCGCGTCATCCGCGTCGGCAGCTTCAGCTTGCGCATCAGGAACGCCGACCAGCGATCGACCGGCACCCCCATGATGTACTTGGGCATGATCCAGGCGCTGCGGCGGGTCGAGAGCGTCGTGCTCCTGGCCTGGCGGCAGACGTCGACCGCGATGTCGACCGCCGAGTTGCCGATGCCGACGACCAGCACGTGCCGGTCCCTGAACCGGTCGGCGGTGCGATAGTCGTGCGAATGGATGGCAAGGCCATCGAAGCGGCCGGGGAAGTCCGGCCAACGCGGATCCCACAGGTGGCCGTTGGCGACCAGCACGGCGCGATAGCGTCGCTCCTCGCCGCCATCCAGCCGCACCTTCCAGCCCCCTTGCGGATCCGGTCGCACGTCCTCGACCCGGGTCCCGAAGCGGAAGTGCGATCGCACCCCGAAGCGTTCGGCATAGGCCTCCAGGTGCTCGAGCACCTGGGCATGCGACAGGAAGTCGGGATAGTGTCCGGCGATCGGGAAGTCCGAATAGCCCAGGTTGTTGCGGCTGGTGTCGATGTGCAGGCTGCGATAGGCCGACGACAGGCCGTTGTCGTTTTCGTAGCGCCACATGCCGCCGATGTCCGAGCCGATCTCGAAGCCATCGAAGGCGATGCCCTTCTCCTTCAGCGCCTTGGCCATGGCGACGCCGGACGATCCCGCGCCGACGATGCAGACCGGCTCCGAGATTTCAGGCATGCGCCAGGTAATCCTCGACGTAGGCGGCGACGATCGCATCCAGCGACTCGTCGCCGTCGATGCCGAGGGCTCGCGCGCGCGCCGAGGTAAAACCGCGCGGCCACGCGTCGACGATGCGCTGCACCTGCGGGTTCGGCTCCCAGACGAAGTCACCCATTTCCTTGCCCCTTGCACCGACCCGCAGCACCGCTGCCTCGATCGCTGCTGGTGTGACCGACAGCGACGGCAGGTTCATGGCCCGGGTCGCCCCGAACACGGCTGCCGGCAAGGCCAGCATGGCCAGCATCGCCTTCACCGCGCTGCGCGCGGAGGCGACCGGAAAGCGGGTCCGGGGATCGAGCGGGCAAAGCGCATTGCGTCCGTTGAGCGGCTCGCGGATCAGGGCGGCGATCCGGTCGGACACGCTGGCGCTCGCCGGGCCGGGATGCGTCAGCACGATCGGCAGCCGCAGCACCCGTCCGTCGATGAAGCCACGCCGCGAGTAGTCGCTGATCAGCAGCTCGGCGACGGTCTTGTGGGTGCCGTAGGACGTCTCCGGCGTCTGAGCCACGCCATCGCCCACGACCTCCGGCAGGTCGCCGCCGAAGGTGGAGATGGAGCTGGCGAAGGCGAAAGAAGGCACGCGCTGCTGCAGCCGGCAGCGCTCGAGCAACCGCACCAGCGCCAGCAGGTTGACCTCGAGTCCGCGGGCGAAATCCTCCTCCGCATCGAGCGTCAGCGTCGCTGCGAGCTGGAAGATGCAGTCGAAGTCCTCTTCGAAGAGGGTCTCGAGGAAGCTGCCGTCGCGGACATCGCCCTGCTCGATCCGGATCGCGATGCCGGCCGGCACGGCAACCGGCGGCACCGGCCGCGCATCGGCCAGCACAAGCTCGCCGATCGGCTGCCGCGAGTCGTCGCCGCGTGCGAGTTCCTTGCGCGTGCACAAGGTCTTCACCAGGTGGCTGCCGATGAAGCCGGCAGCCCCGAGCACCAATATCCTCATCCAGCTCTCCGTCTCGAGGTGGGCACTACGCGAGAGCACCCTGAAGCCGGTACCGGTCATTCGGCTCTGCGGCCCCGGTCCGGCAGGCATAATAGCTCGCCATGTTCCGACGCTTCGCCAGGCAGCGATGCGCGACGCCACGCGCCTGCGAGCCCGTTCGCCGCGCGCCGGTTCGCACCTCCTGCTGCAGTCCCTGCTGCAGTTCCTCGCGCTCTTCGCCGGCGACCGCCGGCGACAAGGTTCGCAGCCGTGTGCTGGCGACGCTGGTCGCCGCTGCGGCCTCCTGGTGGATGCTGTTCGCCGGCCAGCCCGCCCAGGCCGCGCCGACGGTGGAGGACACCATGGCCCAGCGCGTCATCGCCTGCACCGGCTGCCATGGGCGCGAGGGCCGTGCCGCCAGCGATGGCTACTATCCCCGCATCGCCGGCAAGCCCGCCGGCTATCTCTTCAACCAGTTGGTCAACTTCCGCGACGGGCGGCGCACCTATGCGTTGATGACCCACCTGGTGCAGCACCTCACCGACGACTATCTGCGCGAGATCGCCGATCATTTCGCCGGCCTCGACCTGCCGTACCCGCCGCCGCAGCCGCTGGCGCTGGGTGCCGAGACGCTGGAGCGCGGCCGGAAGCTGGTGCTCGAAGGCGATCCGGCGCGCGACATCCCGGCGTGCGCGCAATGCCATGGCCGTGCCTTGACCGGCGTCGCACCGGCACTGCCCGGCCTGCTGGGATTGCCGCGGGACTATCTCAACTCGCAACTGGGTGCCTGGCGCATCGGCCAGCGGCGGGCGCACGAGCCCGACTGCATGGCCCAGATCGCGCGCCAGCTGGGCGGCGATGACGTCGCCGCGATCACCGGCTGGCTCGCAACCCCGCGGGTGCCGAGTCCTGCCACGCGGGCGTCATCGCTGGCGGGGCCGCCGCCCCTGCGTTGCGGTGGCGTCGGTGACGCCGCCGCAGCCGAGGCCGCGCCGCGCTGAGCGGCCGTCGCCATGGTCCGACTGCTCCTCGCGCTCGCGCTGATCGTGGCGCTTCTTGCCGGCGCCATCGCGGCGCTCAACCTGCGCGACGAGGATCGCGTCGACGAGATCCAGTCCGCCGACGCGGCGAAGTTCGCCGAGCCGGCCTTGATCGAGCGCGGCAGGTACCTGGCGCTTGCCGGCAACTGCGCCGGCTGCCACACGCCGCGTGGCGGTGCTGCCTATGCCGGCGGCACCGGCATCGCCACGCCCTTCGGCACGGTGTACGCCTCCAACCTCACGCCCGATCCTGCCACCGGCATCGGCAACTGGAGCGCGTCGCATTTCTGGCGCGCGATGCACAACGGACGCTCGCGCGACGGCCGCCTGCTCTATCCGGCCTTCCCCTATCCCGACTACACCCGCGTCACCCAGGAGGACTCGGACGCCATCTACGCCTGGTTGCGGACGCTGCCGGCGGCGAAGCGGTCGAACACGCCACATGCGCTCCGCTTCCCGTACAACTCGCAGATGGCGCTCGCCGTCTGGCGCGCCCTGTTCTTCGAGCCGCAAAGCCACGAGGTGGAAGCCGGCCGCTCGGCGCAGTGGAACCGCGGCAGCTACCTGGTCAACGGCCTGGGCCACTGTGCCGCCTGTCATTCGGGACGCAACCTGTTCGGCGCCACCAGCGGCACCCTCGATCTCAGCGGCGGGCTGATCCCGATGCAGAACTGGTACGCTCCGTCGCTGCAGGCGCCCGACGAGGCCGGCGTAGCCGACTGGGAACCGCGCGACATCGTCGACCTGCTCGGCAAGGGCCGGTCGCGGCACGGCTCGGTGATCGGACCGATGGCGGAGGTGGTGTTCCGCAGCACGCAGCATCTGTCGCCGCCGGATCTCGAAGCGATCGCCGTGTTCCTCAAGGACCTGCCGCAGGCGCCCCCCCGGAGCCGGCCGCAGGCGGCCGCCGGCGCCTTCGATGCGACGGTGCAGCGCGGGGCAAAGGTCTACGAGGACAATTGCGCCGGCTGTCATGGCAAGCAGGGCGAGGGCGTGCCGGGCGTCTACCCGCCGCTGGCGGGCAACCGGGCGGTCACGATGGATCCGCCGGCCAACGTCGTGCAGATCGTGCTCGGGGGTGGATTCGCACCGGCGACCGCGGGCAACCCCCGGCCCTTCGGCATGCCACCCTATGCCACTGCGCTTGGGGATGCCGACATCGCGGCCGTGCTGACGATGATTCGCGCCAGCTGGGGCAACAACGGCCGCCCGATCACGACCGTCGACGTCCACCGCTATCGCAGCGGCAGCAGCGGCGGCTGATCAGGCGAGGGCAGCCGGCTCGGCAGCGGTCGTGGCGGGCTGGGAAGCAACCGACGACACGGTTGCGGCCGAGCCGGACGGCGCCTGGGCAATCCACTGCGCCGCCTTTTCCGCGATCATCAAGGTCGGCGAGTTGGTGTTGCCGGAAGTGATGGTCGGCATGACGCTCGCATCCACCACCCGCAGGCCGGCCACGCCGCGCACCGCGAGCCGGCTGTCGACGACCGCCAGGGGATCATCGGCGCGCCCCATCTTCGCCGTGCCCACCGGGTGGAAGATGGTGGTGGCGATGTCGCCGGCCAGCTTGACGAGTTCCTCGTCGGTCTGGAACTGCAGGCCCGGCTTCCATTCCTGCGGCTCGTACTTCGCCATCGCCGGCTGCGAGACAATGTGGCGGGTGATGCGCAGCGAGGCCGCCGCCACCTGGCGATCCTGCGGCGTGCTCAGGTAGTTCGGCGCAATGGCCGGCGCGTCCTGGAAGCGCGGGCTGCGGATGGCGACCGTCCCACGGCTGGTGGGATTGAGGTTGCAAACGCTGGCGGTGAAGGCATTGAAGACGTGCAGCGGCTCACCGAACGCATCGAGGCTCAGCGGCTGGACGTGGTACTGCAGATCCGGATGCAACTTGTCCGGCGAGCTGCGGGTGAATGCGCCCAGCTGCGACGGCGCCATGCTCATCGGTCCGGTGCGCTTCAAGGCGTATTCCAGCGCCACCAGCGCCTTGCCGGCGAGGTTGCCGACCATCGTGTTGAGGGTCTTGGCGTTGTTGAGCTTGAAGACGGCGCGGATCTGCAGGTGGTCCTGCAGGTTGCCGCCCACGCCCGGCAGGTCGTGCACGAGGGGGATGCCATGCTGCCGCAGCAGGTCGGCCGGACCGATCCCCGAGAGCTGCAGGATCTGCGGCGAGCCGATGCTGCCCGCGCACAGGAGCGTCTCGCGCGTGGCGCGCACCTGCACCATTTCCTGGCCGGTCCACACTTCCGCGCCCGTGCACCGGCGCGAGCCGTCCTCGCGGGTCTCGAACAGCAGGCGCGCGACCTGCGCGTGGGTCCACAG
>JAEZQX010000580.1 GCA_023441105.1 Pseudomonadota bacterium
CGCCTGCCAGCGCGAACCCGTGAACCACTGTCGGCCTGTGTCCTCGACACCCGTCGCCACCGCCGCGCGCCCGCGCGCCCGCCCGCGCGAGCCGCAACTAAGCAGGCAAGCCGAAGGCCTCGCGCCAGACCTCCCGTACCCGCTCCGCCTCCGCGGCCACGACCTTGGGCGGCACACGGGCGAACTCGGCGTCGTTGAGCCGCAGGGCGTGCTGCAGCTGGCGGTAGCGGCGATAGATGTCGCCCACTTGCTGCGCGGTCTGGTGATCGATCAGCCCGCCGGTGGCGCAGCGGCGCAGCAGCTCGATGTTGCCCTTGTTGTCCAGCAGCTCGGCGTAGACCGCGCCCCAGGCGAGCACCAGGTACTGCACGATGAACTCGATGTCGACCATGCCGCCGGCGTCGTGCTTGAGGTCGAAGAGCTCGCTGCGGTTGGGGTGGCCCTCGTGCATCTTGCGGCGCATTGCCAGGATCTCGTCGGCGAGCCGGGCGCGATCGCGCGGCCGCGCCAGGATGTCCCGGCGCAGCGTTTCGAAGCGGCGACCGATGCCGGGATCGCCGGCGCAGGCGCGGGCCCGGGTGAGGGCCTGGTGCTCCCAGACCCAGGCGGATTCGGTCTGGTAGAGCTCGAAGGCGCGCAGGCTCGACACCAGCAGGCCGGAGCTGCCGTTCGGTCGCAGGCGCAGGTCGATGTCGAACAGCTGGCCGGCCGCGGTGCGGGTGGACATCCAGTTGGCGATGCGCTGCGCCAGCTGCGAGTAGCGCTGCAGCGCGTCCTCGTGGTCGTCCTCGTAGAGGAACACCAGGTCGAGGTCGGACGCGTAGCCGAGCTCCTTGCCGCCCAGCTTGCCGTAGGCGATGACGGCAAACTGCGGCCGCTCGCGGTGGCGCCGGCCCATCTGCGACCAGACCAGGTCGGTGGTGATCTCGAGCACCTGGTCGGCCAACGCGCTGAGCTGGTCCCCGAGCGCCTCCACGGTCAGCTTGCCTTCGAGGTCCTGGGCGAGCAGCCGGAACACTGCCGCATGATGGGCCTCGCGCATGGCATCCATCTGCCGCTCGACGTCCGGAGCGTCGGCCTCGTCGGCACCGGCGCCGGGCAGGCCGGACATGGTGGTGGCGGCGAGCTGGTCGCGCAGGTCGCTGCCCCAGCGCTCGCTGTCGAACGGCGCCATCAGCTGCCCGTCGAGCAACTCGTCGAGCACCACCGGGTGCATCAGCAGGTAGTCCGAGGCCCACTTGGCCTTGGCGATGATGCGCAGCAGGTGCTCGAACGCCTTGGGGTGCTCGTCGAGCAGCGTGAGATAGGCAGGCCTTCCGGCGGTGGCTTCGAGGAAATCGCACAGGCGGCCGATCCAGATGGCGACCCGATCGTCTTCGGCATCGGTGGGGCCGAGCTCGATCGACTTGACGATCAGCCGCTCGATGCGGTCACGGGTGTCGCTGCTGGCCAGCCGGTAGCGCCGCGACTCGCGCAGCGCCTCGATGCGCCGCGCGCAGTCGGCATCGAGGACCGCCGGCGTGGTGCCGTTGGCTGCCAGTTCCGCGGCCCGCTTGCCCTCGCGCCGCGCCGGCGCCAGCAGCCGGTCGAACACTTCGATGACCGCGTCGCGGGCCTGCTGCAGGCCGGCATCGAGGGCCGCCGGGGTCATGTCGAGCATGGCCGCCACGGCCGCCCGGCGCGCCGGTGCCGCCGGCAACCAATGGGTCTGCTCGTCCTCCTGGTACTGCAGCGCATGCTCGATCCGGCGCAGCAGCGTCCAGGCGCTGATGAGGGCGTCGACGGTCTCCGGTTCGAGCAGACGGCGTTGCGCCAGCCGCTGCAGCGCCTGCGGCGTCGCCCGTTCGCGCAGCGACGGATCCTGGCCGCCGCGCACGATCTGGAACAGCTGGGCGCTGAACTCCACCTCGCGGATGCCGCCCCGGCCGAGCTTGACGTCGAAGCCGGCGTTGTCGCCGCGCTCGCGGCGCGTCTCGTTCTTGCGCGCCTCGTTGCGGATCAGGTCGTGCAGCTTGGACAGCGCCGAGAAGGCGGCGTAGTCGAGATAGCGTCGGAATACGAACGGGATGACCAGCTGGGTCAGCGACTGTTCGTCGGCGGCGGTCGCCTCCGCAGGCGCCAGGCCGGTGGAGGCGATGACCCTGGCCTTGAACCAGGCGAACCGCTCCCATTCGCGGCCCTGCTCGTAGAAATACTGCTCGAGCATGTTCAGCGAGCAGATCAGCGGACCGGATTCGCCATACGGCCGCAGTCGCGTATCGACGCGAAAGACGAAGCCGTCGGCGGTAGGCTGCGACAGCAGGCTCACCATCCGGCGCGCGATCCGCTCCGCCGCCTGCGGCTGCGGACCCTGGTCGCGCATCACGAACACCAGGTCGACATCCGACGAGACATTGAGCTCGCCCGCCCCGAGCTTGCCCATGCCGATCACCATCAGGTCCTGCAGTGCGCCGTCGCCATCGACCAGCGTCTTGCCGCCGGCGGCGAACTCCTGGGCGGCGATCCTCAGCGCATGGCCAATCGCCAGCTCCGCGACGGTGGTGACGGCGGTGCAGATCTCGGCGAGGGGCGCCTGCTGGCGCAGGTCGCGCTCGATCATCGCCAGCATCAGCAGGTTGCGCAATCGCCGCAGCGCCACTTCCGGCGGCTCGGCCGCGGCGAGCCGCCGCTGCCAGAAGGCGTGGATGACCTGCGGCGTGAGCGGCGCGGCGATCAGCTGCCGCAACTGGCCGAGCGACTCGTCGTCGCGGTCGCGCAGGGCGCCGAGGGTGCGGCGAAAGAAGCCGGAGTGCCGAAGCCCCTGGAACTCGTCGGTGGTGATCGACATGATCGCCAAGCGTAACATTTCTCACGCGGCCGACCGGCCGCGCGCGCGATCATCGCTCGGAAGTTGTCGCTGTCAGCGAAAGGGGTTGCGCGCTTGATCCGGTCTCTCGAAGGTCTGCGAGGTCTCGCGGCCCTGCTGGTGGCGCTGTTCCATGCCTACGTCTTCGGCCGGTGGGGCGGGTTGCCGGCGCAGTCGGGGGTCCTGGCGCATGCCTGGCTGTTCGTCGACCTGTTCTTCGTGATCAGCGGCTTCGTCATGGCCGCCACCTACGCCGAGCGCCTGCACACGCCGGCCATGCTCGCCTCCTACCTGGTGCGGCGCCTGTTCCGGCTCTACCCCCTGCACCTGGTGACGACCGGCAGCGTGATCCTGGCGGCGCTCGCGGTGCAATCGGCCAAGTGGCTGATGGCGGCCGCCGGCATCCATGCCGGCAGCGAGCCGCCGTTCGCCGTGCCGTTCTTCGACCTCGACTTGCTCGGCCTGGAGCTGCTGCTGCTGCAGGGCGTCGGCATCGTCGCGAAGGACATGCACAACTATCCGTCGTGGTCGATTTCGGTCGAGTTCTGGATGTACCTGTTCTTCGGCGTCGCGATGCTGCTGGTGAGGACGCCCTTGCTGCGGGTGATCTTCAGCATCGGCATCGTGGCCGTGTGCCTGGTCCATTTCCTCGCCGCCTGGTCGCTGCCGGCGGCCGCGGTGACGCTGGACGTCCAGGGCCTGCCGCGTGGCCTGCTGAGCTTCTTCCTCGGCGTGCTGCTGTCCCATGCCTGGCAGGGCATGCCGCAGACATGGCGGACCGCCATCACCAGCGGGCGTGGCGTCGTCGTGCTCGGTGGCCTGCAGGCCGGCCTGCTGCTGCTCGCGCTGTGGCTGGTCTCCCGCCAGCCACTGCTTGGCGCCTGGCAGCTGGCGATTCCCTTCGCCTTCGCGCTGCTGGTCCTGGCGCTGCTCGCCGATCGCGGCATGGTGGCCACGATCCTGCAAACCGCGCCGCTGCAATGGCTCGGGGTGCACAGCTATGCCATCTACCTTACCCACGTCACCGTGCAGACGGTGCTCGACTGGCCGGGACGGGTGCTGCCCGAGCCTGTGAAGCATCTGGTCGGGCTGGTGTTCATCGCGACGGTCCTGCTGCTGTCGCTGCTTGCCCATCGCTTCATCGAGGTTCCCTGGCGCGAGCGGGGCAAGCGCCTCGCGGCATCGCTGGAAGCCGGCACGCCGCTGGCAGCGCGCGCGGCAGGCCAGGCGCGGTAGCGACGCTCGCCTGCCGGGCCTGGCGAGATTCAGACGCTTGCGGAAGCGACCTCCGAGGCTCGGGCGGCGCCGTGGTGCGGCGCCATCCGCGGCCGGATCAGGCCAGCACGTCGAGGCGCTGGTCCTCGATCAGGATCGACAGCGCCTGGCCATTGTCCGGCGCCGACGTGCCGATGGCCGGCTCGAAGGTGAGGGTGTTGGGGGCTGCGGAGGTGCCGCCCTGCGAGTCGGTGACGTTGAAGGTGACCGTTCCGCCGCCGTTGAACAGGGAGGTCCACTCGAGCCTGCCGGCATCGAGCGCCGCCACGTCGATCTGCGTGCCTGCGCCGACGGCGACACCGTCGAGGGTCAGCGCGCCCTCGTACTCGATGATGTAGCTCGACAGGCCGTTGACGTCCCAGTCGTAGATGAGATTCATGTCACCGGGCAGGTCTTCGCCCGCGAAGATCGCACCCCACTGGTCGGCATGGTCGCCTTCGTCGCCGTCCGTGTCGTTCGGCTCGCCCTGGTTCCAGTGCTGCCAGACCGGCGAGGCGTCGGTGAAGCCGGGACCGCCGCGTGCGACGCCGCCGAGCGATACCCAGGACCAGCCGGCATCGACCTGCGCCGCGGCCGGATCCTGGCTGAGCCCGATCCAGGCGCCGGTCGTGCCGAACCCGCCCAGCGCGAAGGAATCCCTCATGAGGGCGAGCTCCGCCGCCGAATCGATCACCAGCAGATGGCCGCCCGCCGCGGTGGCGGCCTCGTTCGCCTGCTCCCAGCTGAGGTTAGGCCCGCCGGTCATATAGCGGTAGCCGTGACCGGTGGTCGCGTCGTAGATCGCATTCGCCGTGTTGGTGAAGTCGGGGGTGACGGAAGCGATCGTGACCGACTGGAAGGCATCGCCGTCGGCGTCGCTGAAACCGAAATCCGCGGCGCTGAGCTCGTTGTTGCCGCCGAGGAGCTGGATCGACTTGTCGCTGCCGGTCGGCAGCGCGTTCTCCGGCGGTGGCTCCGGTGGTGGCACTTCGGCCGGCGGCTCGACCGGCAGCGGGACCGGGTTCGGCCCGTCGTCATCGTCATCGTTGGCGATCGCTGCCAGCACCCCGACGCCCAGCAGCCCGGCGCCGCCGATGATCCAGGGCGAGACCGGCGCGGGGCCGGCCTCGGCCGGTGGCGGCGTGGTAGTGGGTGCCGGGGCGGTTTCGCTGGTGGCGGGTGCCGGGGCCTGCGCCAGCTCGCCGATCACCGGGGGCGCCTCGGCGGGGAGCACCGGCGCCGCGCCGTCTTCCGGCAGCGCCGTGGCGGCAATCGCATCGGCCTGGGCGGCGTCGACGACGGCTGCCGCCGCTGCCTGCCCTGACGTGCGCTCCGTGCCTTCGCCGGCGGCGTCCTCCAGGACAAGGCGCTCGTCCGTTAACAGCGGTTCGGGCGTGAAGCGGGTTCCTGCTTTTTCGGGTGCCGCCATGGTCCTGCTCTCCTGGAGAAATTCGGTCCGCGATGTTCTCATCGTCTCTCAGCATCTGTCACCTTTTGTGACTTTCCTGACAACGCCAATGCGGCCACCGGCCGGATGGTTGGAAAGCTGGCGGCGGCGCCCGGATGGCGTGGGCCAAGCGTCTCGCGCAGGCCGCGCCGCGCGCGCTCGCGCCGCCCACAAGCGAGCGTGCTAGATTCGGAAATGTCCGCCATGTTCCCCGAAAGCCCGACAGATTCCCGCGGTGCAGGTGCCTGGCTGGTCCGTCTGGTGCTTGGCGCGTTGCTGCTGCTCGGCATACTGGCGGTGCTGCTCTACGCCGGCGCCCGTTTCATCGTCTGGCCGAACATCGACAGCGTCGTCGGCCGCTATGCGGGAACCGTCGAGCAGCGCCTCGGGACCAGCCTGACCTGGAAAGCCATCCATTCCGAATGGAGCGGCTTGCGGCCGTCCATCGAGATCATCGCCCCGGTGCTCGGCAAGGGCGAGCTGGCCACCCGCGCGGACCGGCTTTCGGCAACCATCTCGCTGCGCTCGCTGCTGCGCGGGCAGGCCGAGCTCGAGAACCTGGTGCTGGACAAGCCGATCGTGGTCCTGCGCCGCACCGGCGATGCCTTCGCGCTCGCGGCGCTGGGCCCGCGGCCGCAAAGCTCGCAGCAGGCGCCGGGCGTCCTGCAATGGCTGTTGCAGCAGCCGGATGTGCGGATCGGCGGCGGCAGCCTGGTCATCGTCGATGCCGACGATGCTCGCCGCAACCTGCGCTTCAACGACGTGGCGCTGGTGCTGCGCAGCCAGGGACGCGACCACGCTCTGCGGCTCGACATCGGCAACGCCAACGCCCTTGCCGCCACCTTGGTGATGCAGGCCGACCTCAGGCGCAAGGCGCAGTCCGACCCGGCCGACTGGCGCAATTGGGAAGGGAACCTGCAGCTCGACGGCCGGCAGCTGGCGACGCAGTTGCTGCTGGCGGAGCTGCCGGCCACCACCCGCGCGGCGCTCCAGGAGCGGTTGGCGGCGGTGGCGACCGGCTCGATTGCCGGCCAGGTCGATCCGTCGCTGTCGCTGCAGCTCGACTACGGCAAGGTGGCGCACGCGCGGTTGCGCCTCAGGTCGGACGACCTGCTGAT
>JAEZQX010000086.1 GCA_023441105.1 Pseudomonadota bacterium
CGACCACCACGATCGCGTCATCGACGACGATGCCGACCGCAAGCACCAGCCCGAACAGGCTCAGCGCGTTGATCGAGAAGCCGAACAGCTGCATCACCGCGAAGGTGCCGACGATCGACACCGGCACGGCCAGCAGCGGAATGATCGAGGCGCGCCAGGTCTGCAGGAACAGGATGACCACCAGCACCACCAGGCCCACCGCCTCGAACAGGGTGGTGACCACCGACTTGATGGAGGCGCGCACGAACTGCGTCGGGTCGTAGACGATGGCGTAGTCGACGCCCTCCGGCATGCTCTTCTTGAGCTCCTCCATCGTCGCGCGAACCTTGTCGGAGATGGCGAGGGCGTTGGAGCCGGGCGCCTGGAAGACACCCATGCCGACCGCCGGCCGGTTGTCGAGCAGCGAGCGCAGCGAATACTCCGCCGCCCCGAGCTCGATGCGCGCCACGTCGCGCAGCCGGGTCACCGCCCCGTCGGCGGCGGTCTTGACGATGATGTCGCCGAACTCCTCCTCGTTCTGCAGTCGCCCCTGGGCGTTGATCGAGAGCTGCAGGTCGATGCCCGGCAGGCCCGGCGACGCGCCGATCACGCCCGCGGCCGCCTGCAGGTTCTGGCCGCGGATCGCATCGGTGACGTCGCCCGGCGACAGGCCGCGTTCCGCGACCTTGTTCGGATCCAGCCAGACCCGCATCGAATAGTCGCCCGCGCCCCAGATCACCGTCTGGCCGACACCCTCGATGCGCGCGAGCTGGTCCTTCACGTTCAGCACCGCGTAGTTGCGCAGGTAGGTGATGTCGTAGCGCTCGTTGGGTGACACCAGGTGCACGACCATGGTCAGGTCCGGCGCGCTCTTGACGGTGGTGACGCCGAGCCGGCGCACTTCCTCCGGCAGCCGCGACTCCGCTTGCGCGACGCGGTTCTGCACCAGCTGCTGCGCCTTGTCGGGATCGGTGCCGAGCTTGAAGGTGACGGTGAGCGTCAGGAGGCCGTCGCTGGTCGCCTGGCTGCCCATGTACAGCATGTCCTCGACGCCGTTGATCGCTTCCTCGAGCGGGGTCGCCACCGATGCGGCGATGACCGTCGGATTGGCACCCGGATACTGCGCGCGCACCACCACCGACGGTGGCGCCACCTCCGGATACTCCGAGATGGGCAGCACCCGCAACGACAGCAGCCCGCCGATCAGGATCAGCAAGGACAGCACCCCGGCGAAGATCGGCCGGTCGATGAAGAACTTGGACAGGTTCATGGCAGGCTGCCGGTGGTTGTCGGGTCAGGAGGCGGCGGCGCCGCGGCCGTCCGGGCCGGCCTTGGCGCCGGCGTCATCATCGGAGGTGCTGGCCCGGCGGACCGCGGTCGCGGCGGCAGCGCGGCGCAGCTCGGGCTTGCTTTCCATCGCAACCGTCTCGGGTGCCACTCGCGCGCCCGGGCGCACGCGGTGCAGGCCATTGACCACGATCCGCTCGCCGGGCTGCAGGCCGCTCGAGACGACCCGCAGGCCGTCGATCGCCGCGCCGAGCCGGACTTCCCGATAGGCAACGGTGTTGTCGTCGCCGACCACCAGCACGAACTTGCGGTCCTGGTCGGTACCGACCGCCCGCTCGTTGACCAGCAGCTCGGTCGAGGTGGTGGCATTGCCCATCCGCAGGCGCGCGAACTGGCCCGGCATCAGGCTGCCGTCGGCGTTGGCGAAGACGGCGCGCAGCCTCACCGTGCCGCTGCCAGGATCGACCTGGTTGTCGACCAGCTGCAGCTGACCTTCGTACGGCGTGCCTTCCGCGGCAGCGGTGCCCATGCGCACCGGGATCCGGGCCAGGTCGCGGCGGCTGCCGCCGGCCTGCTGCAGGCTGGCGAGCGCGCGGATGACGATCGACTCGTCCGCCTCGAAGGTTGCGTAGACCGGATCCACCGACACCAGCGACGTCAGCACCGGCGCATCGGGACCACCGGACGTGAGATTGCCGGCGGTGGTTTCGAGCTTGCCCACCCGCCCGGCGACCGGCGCGCGCACCTGCGTATAGCCGAGGTTGAGGCGCGCCGTCTGCAGCGCCGCCTTCGCCGCGCGCAGCTGCGCAGTCGCTTCCAGCTGGGCACGGATCGCTTCGTCGACCTCGCGGCGGGAAATCGCGCGCTCCTCCCACAGCCGCTGCGCCCGTCCGAGCTCGCCGTTGGTGTGCGCAAGCCGCGCCTGTGCCGATGCCACCTGCGCCTCGACGCGGTCCACCTCCGCCGCATACGGCGCCGGATCGATGGTCACCAGCAGGTCGCCCTGCCGCACCAGGTCGCCCTCGCGGAAATGCGTGTGCTGGATGGTGCCGGCGACACGCGACCGGATGGCCACGCGATCGACTGCCTCGAGCCGGCCGGAGAAATCGCTCCAGGTGACGACGTCGCGCTGCACCACCAGCGCGGTCGATACCGGCATGGCCGGGGGTGCCGCGGGCGCAGCCGGCGCGGCCGTCTCGGCCCGGGCTGCGCCGGCCTTGGCGCCCTGTCCCTGCCACGTCAATACGCCGGCGGCAGCAATGACGGCGGTGGTCACCGCGAGCGCCGTGCCGGCGGCGACGCGCAGACGGCGGCGGATCGAAGAGGGCTTGTCTTGCATCGTGGTTCCCCGGAAAGTTCGCTGAAGCAGCTGCGGTTGCGGCTGCCGGATGTTGCGGTGGATACTGACATGCGGGCGATGGCAGCACCATCGCCCCGTCAGCTCACGAGCGGCTGTCCCCTTTGGGAGAGGCCGCGATACGGCGAGCGGCGATGAAGCGCTGCAGCCGCTCGCGCAATTGCCGCGACCAGTCGCGTGGTGCGGGCGATTGCGTCGGATCCGTCGACCCGACACGCGCCGGCTCCTGCATCGGGCCCGGTTCGGTTGCTGTTGTCGCGGCCTGCCAGTAGGCCTGCGGCCAGCCCGTCTCCGATCGGATCAGCGCCTGCTCGACCGCGACGCCCGCTTCGCGAAGCCTGGCGGCGAAGGCCAGCGCTTCGTCGCGCATCGGATCGTCGGCCGCGGTGACCACCATCGTCGGCGCGAGCTGTGCAAGGCGCAGGCAGTTCGCCGGCGCCGCATAGGGATGGGCGGCATCGGCGACCCGCGACAGGTAGTTTGCCCAGCCGCGCGCCCAGGGGCAGCCCGGCGAATCGAGATCGGCCTGGCGCAGCGAAGCGGTGCCAAGGCAGGGATCGAGCATCGGCGACAACAGGATCTGGCCGGCCAGCGGCGGCCGCTGCCGGTCGCGCGCCATCAGCGCCACCGCCGCCGCGAGGTTGCCGCCGGCCTCCTCTCCGGCGAGCAGCACCGCCGAGTCACCACCGCCCAGCCGGCGGCGGTTGCGATGCAGCCACAGCGCCGCCGCATGACCAGCCTCCGCCGCTGCGGGAAACGGGTGCGCCGGCGCGAGCGGGTAGTCGATGGACAGCACGATGCTGCCGGCCGCCGCAAGCAGCTGTGCAACCGCTGCACCGCTGTCGAGCGAACCGCCGACGAAGGCGCCGCCGTGGAAATGGAGCACCAGCGGCGTCGGCCGCCCGGTCAGGCGGCTGCCGTGGAGGCGGGCCTTCAGCGTCCCGCCGCCAGGCAGCCCGATCTCCTGGGCTAGCCAGCCGGCAACCGGCCCGGAAGCTGCCGCCGAGCTTGCCGGCGTGACCGGCGCGATCGCCGCGATCGCCGCGATCGCCGCGATCGGCGCGGCTGGCGTGGCTGGCGTGGCTGGCGTGGCTGGCGTGGCTGGCGCGAAGGTACGGCCGCTGTTCGCTGCCCACATGATGCATACCTCAAGATGTCCGTATCGATGCAGCCACTTTATTGACGAACAGCCGGCTGATAAACAGGGCGCGCGAGCAGGCATCGTTTCAGTTGCAGCAACAAAAGCCGATGCCATAATCCGCGCTCGACGAAAGGCACCGACCTGACCCGGGCACTGCTGGCGCGGCATGGAGTCGACTGCCTGCGGATCGCCCAGGAGCGAGTTTCGATGGACAAGTTTTCCGCCATGCAGGCGTTCATCCGCGTAGTCGAGGCAGGCACGTTCACCAAG
The DNA here is from genome assembly GCA_023441105.1 of Pseudomonadota bacterium. The sequence goes on from JAEZQX010000086.1 coordinate 4,035, forward strand.
GCGGCCGACTCGATGGCACTGCCCAAGCCGCGAGTCACCCGGCTGATCCAGATGCTGGAGACCGAGCTGCAGACCCGGCTGCTCAACCGGACGACCCGCCGCGTCACCGTCACCTCCGAAGGCGCCGCCTACTACGAGCGCGCGGTGCGGGTGCTGAGCGAGCTCGACGAGCTCGAGTCCGGCATGACGCATGCACGCGCCAATCCCCGCGGCCGCCTCAAGGTGGACTCGTCGGCCGCAGTGGCCCTGCCGATCCTGATTCCGGCGCTACCGGATTTCCACGCCCGCTATCCCGACATCAAGCTCGAGCTCGGCGTCAGCGACCGGCCCGTCGACCTGCTGAGCGAGAACGTCGACTGCGTGCTGCGCGGCGGCCAGCTGACCGAGCAGTCGCTGGTCGCGCGCCGGATCGGCGAGGCGCAGCTGGTGCTTTGCGCGACGCCGGACTACCTCAAGCGCCATGGCGTGCCGAAGCATCCGCACGATCTCGACGATCCGGACAACGGCCACACCCTCGTCAAGTACTTCTCGCCGCGGACCGGGCGCCTCTATCCGTTCGAATTCAAGCGCAACGGCGAGACGATCGAAGTCCAGGGATCACACCAGATCGCGCTCGACGACTCGGCCGCCATTGTCGCGGCCGGACTTGCGGGGCTTGGCGTGATGCATGCGCTGACCTTCCTGGTGCAGGATCACATCAGCAAGGGAACGCTCGAGCCGCTGCTGCTGGACTGGGCTTCGGATCCGATCCCGCTGCACGTCGTCTATCCGCCCAACCGCCACCTGAGCAACAAGGTGCGCGTGTTCGTGGATTGGGTCGCGGAGCTGTTCGCGAACCACGACTTGATCCAGCGGAAGAGCAAATATCCGCGGGAATCCCCCCTTGGCG